>NZ_BAAHYZ010000001.1:0-390956 GCF_054657295.1 Desulfocastanea catecholica | reverse complement strand
CGAAAAAGGAACGTTATTATGAAGAAAGTTGCTCTTGGGACGGATCATGCCGGTTTTAAAATGAAAGAGGCTGTTAAGGCTCATTTGCATGAAAAAGGGTACGGGATTGTCGATTTTGGCACAGACAGTGAAAAAGCCGTTGATTATCCCGACTATTGCCGACCCGCAGCCGAGAGTGTCGCCAGAGGAGATTGTGACTGTGCAATAGTATTTGGTGGAAGCGGCAATGGGGAAGCTATGGTTGCCAATAAAGTAGCGGGCATACGCTGCGGTGTCTGCTGGAACGTAACAAGCGCTCGTCTGACCAAAGAGCATAACGATGCGAATGTGATCGCTATCGGCGGGCGAATGGTGTCGGAAGCAGAAGGGTTGAAAATCGTTGATGCCTGGTTAAGTGCCGAGTTTCATGGCGGACGGCACCAAAAGAGAATCGATAAGATAGAGTAGGATCAAACAACATCAAAGAGGCAATGCTGCGCAGGTGGCAGGTATCGCCTCTTTTGCGTACCAATTATCTCCGATTTCAATCCAGATTTTTCAGTACCGCCTCCAGACTCTCCCGGGCGTCACCAAAGAGCATTCGGGTATTCTCTTTGTAAAAAAGCGGATTAGCTACCCCGGCATAGCCGGTGGCCATCGATCGTTTCAGGACTATGGTTGTCTTTCCTTTCCAGCATTCCAGTACCGGCATTCCGGCGATAGGACTGTCCGGCACCTCCTGGGCGGCGGGGTTGACAATATCATTGGCGCCGATGACCACCGAGACATCGACATTGGCAAAGTCCTCATTTATCTCATCCAGCTCAAAGACAATATCATAGGGCACTTTGGCCTCGGCGAGGAGCACGTTCATATGGCCCGGCATACGCCCGGCTACCGGATGGATGCCGAAGCGGACGTTGATTTTTTTCTCCCGCAGTTTCCGAGTGATTTCATGGACGATATGCTGCGCCTGAGCAACCGCCATGCCGTATCCGGGGATAATCATAACCTCCTTCGCATCAAGCAGCAGCTCGGCTGCTTCGGCACTGTCAATGGCGATGATATCCCCGGCATCTTCCTCCGAAGCGGCTATCGTTGTCCCGCCGGATGTGCCGAAACCGCCGGCGATAACCGAAAGGAATTTACGATTCATGGCGCGGCACATAATATAACTGAGAATTGCACCGCTGCTGCCGACCAGCGCGCCGACGACGATGAGCAGATCATTGTTCAGCATGAAACCGGTTGCCGCCGCGGCCCATCCCGAATAGCTGTTCAGCATCGACACCACCACCGGCATATCGGCCCCGCCGATAGCCATGACCATGTGCACCCCGAAGACCAGGGCGATAATGGTCATAAGGACAAGCGGCAGGGTGCCGCCTCCTGCCGCCGACTGGCTGACAAATTTCGCACCCAGCCAGATTGATCCCACCAGCAAAGCCAGATTGAACCAGTGTCGTGCCGGCAGCAGCACAGGTTTGCCGCCGATCCTGGCACTCAATTTCAAAAAGGCGATAATCGACCCGGAAAAAGTCAGGGCGCCGATGAGAATGCCCAGATAGGTTTCTACATCGTGAATGGTTTTGTCCACCCCGGTAAGCACCGTGGTGTGATCCATAAAATTGGCAAAGCCGACCAGCACGGCAGCCAGACCGACCAGACTGTGCAGGATTGCCACCAGCTCCGGCATCTGGGTCATGGCCACTTTTTTAGCGAGAACCAGACCAATGGAGCCGCCGATGATCACCCCGGCAAATAAAATTAAATAGTTGTCGGAAACAATACCGACGATAGTCGCCAGAAGAGCCATGAGCATGCCCAGCATGCCGTAATAATTCCCCCGTCTCGAGGTCTCCGGTCGGCTCAGACCGCCAAGGGCGAGGATAAACATGATGGTTGCACCGATATATGCGACGCTGACAATACCTTGTGACATGTGTTGCCTCCTACTTCCTGAACATGCTCAGCATGCGATGGGTGACGGCGAAGCCGCCGAAAATGTTGACGCTGGTAATCAAAATTGCGATTCCTGCCAGAAACATGATCAGGAAACTCTGCGAAGAAATCTGCAGCAGTGCACCGATGACAATGATGCTGCTGATAGCGTTGGTGACGCTCATCAGCGGCGTGTGCAAGGATGGCGTAACGTTCCAGACAACCATATAGCCGACAAAGCAGGACAGCACAAAAACGGTAAAATGGGACATGAATGCCGGAGGCGCCACGCTGCCGAGGCCAAGTAAGCAGAGACCGCCGATGACGAAGGTCAGAAGGAGGTTCAAAGGATTCTGCTTTTTTTCGATTTTCGCGGGTTTTATCGCCGGAGCCACCTGTTTTTTCGGTGCGGCGGACAGTTTGGGTGCAGGCGGCGGCCAGGTAATTTTGCCCTCTTTGATGACCGTGGCCCCGCGAATTATTTCATCGTCCATATTGAGAATAATCTGGCCATTTTTTTCAGGAGTCAGATCCGTTAAAAGATGGCGCAGATTGGTGGCGTACAGCTGGCTCGACTGCGTGGCCAGGCGTGATGGCAGATCGGTATAGCCGATGATGGTCACACCGTGCTTCACCACGACCTTGTCCGCTTCGGTGAGTTTGCAGTTGCCGCCCATCTCGGCGGCGAGATCGACAATGACGCTGCCTTCCCGCATGGTCTCGACCATTGCCTCGGTGATCAGCTCCGGGGCCGGTCTGCCGGGAATGAGCGCCGTGGTGATAATGATGTCGACTTCCTTGGCCTGGCGGGCAAAGAGTGCCATCTCGGCCTTGATGAATTCCTCGCTCATCACCTTGGCATAGCCGCCTTCACCGGAGCCGTCTTCATCGGCAAAATCGAGCATGAGGAACTCGCCATCCATGCTCTCCACCTGTTCCTTGACCTCGGGGCGGGTATCGAAGGCCCGGACAATTGCGCCCATGCTCCTGGCCGCTCCGATTGCCGAAAGACCGGCAACTCCGGCGCCTATGACCAGGACCGTTGCCGGGGGAATTTTGCCGGCTGCGGTTATCTGACCGGTGAAAAATCGGCCAAAGTGCTGTGCCGCCTCAACGACCGCCCGGTAGCCGGCAATATTGGCCATGGAACTCAAGGCATCCATTTTCTGGGCGCGGGAAATGCGCGGGATAGAATCCATTGCCAGCACGGAAATTGCTTTTGCGGCAAGATTTTTCACCAGTTCCTGGTTTTGGCCGGGCTGGATAAAGCTGATCAGAGTCTGTCCTTGACGCAACAGCTCGAGCTCATCCATGGCCAGATCAGGACGGGATTCGGGCGGGCGGACCTTGAGGATTATGTCGCACTCACGGTAGAGTGTCTGGGCATCATTTGCTATGGTGACGCCGGCAGTACGATAGGCTGAGTCGGTAAACTTTGCTGCCGCCCCGGCACCGGTTTCAATGGTCACCTCGAAACCGATTTTCTGCAGAAGCGTGGCAACTTCAGGTGTCGTTGCGACACGTTTTTCACCTTCATGTATCTCTTTTGGTACGCCGATACGCATGCTTTGTCTCCTCTTTAGGTAATAAGACTTACGAGCTGCTTTGTAATCTGGATGGTGCGGATACTAACGAAAAAGATCATTCGGTCAATTATAATACCTTTTTGCGGAAAAATAGATTGAGCCGCACCTGATGAAGGGGTCGGTCGTCTCAGACCATTTTGCCCTGCCGTCTGAAATGGTAGAGACAGCAGGGATCAATAAGTATTTTACTGTGTTGCCTGACCGCTCGTAATTGACCCTGTTCGAGCAGCTGATAGACCACTTTTCGTCCTACGTCGAGGTATTTTGCGGCTTCGGGAACCGTTACAAGATCGGGCAGTTCACGATAGGTTTGTAGTTTTTGCATTGCAGTACCTCAAAATAAATCCGTGTGACATTAACAAGATGTTTGTCGACACGCAAATTATAAGCACTGGTTATTCTATTTGCAGGAAAGAGCCGAGCAGATGGGGTCTTCCTGCCTGGTTATTCTATTTGCAGGAAGACCCCATGTTGAGGGTGATGAGGACGTGCGACATGACCGCCGGGGAAGCGGGAGGGCCTGCGAATCAGGGGAATTTTATGGTTACTTTCTGGTCACTTCCGTCTTGTTTGGATTTGATTTTAAGATCCATGCTGCTGTTGCGTACGCCGAAGGCCAGGGTTGTCTCCGCCTTGCCCCCTTCGAGATGGGAGATCTCGCGCACGGCATTGATGATTTTTTCACCAATCGGAACGCCGGGAGAGGGGAGCTCGGCCTTTCTGTATTCAGCAGTCACTTTCACCCCGTCATCCTTCGTGGTGGCAATGGTTATTTCCTTGGCATTGCTGTTGATGCCGTGCAGAACGGCCAGGGCGATCCATTTTAATGCCGCCTCATCGGTATCGGCATCATTTTTGAGCTGCGACATTTCCTTCAGCGGGTCGTTGGTTGCAAAGCAGTCACAGAGTCCCTGTACTTTCTGGTGTAAATTTTCCGTATCTTTCATAATGTTCTCCTTGAGGTAAGAGTGTGGAGCCTTTGGCCAGGAGGCTGCCCGAGAATGCCCTTTTTCTCCGGCTCTCGGACAACCTCCTGTGGGAAATTCGTTTCGCACGCAGGCAGGAAAACGCTTACTGGAAAAATAATCATAATTTACTTCGTGACAAATATTTCTCTAAGTAAAGTGGGCCGGATATTCAACCGCATCCTTCGCCAGATCCGTTGCAGCTGCCATCGGCAGAGGGGCTTCGTCTGCCTTTCAAGGAAGAGGCCTTTTTTGCCCACTGTTTCGCTCTGTCCTGTAAAAGAGATGCTGTGCTCATAGGTTGCCTTCCTTTTGTAGCCAAAGGAGGTTGATCTTTTGTTACCTTGCTCCTGAGCAAAGGATGTGCCGGATGTAATTTTGACAGTTTATAGGTATAATAACTGATGATTACCTGGCCGGAACGGGGGGTGGCCCGTGGCCGGAGAGTCTTTGTTGCAGCATCACCTGAAAAAGGATGGCGATACCCATGAAGCCCATGAAGCCCATGAAGCCAGCAGAAGCCGATAATTGTCCAGGTGCAGGCAAGGATGTAAAGGACGGTATCTGTAGAGAGACAGGTGGTTTGTTGCCGACCTCAGCTGCGCCTGATGCCCTTGCCGAAAGAATCAAAGAGCTCAATTGCCTGTATGGTATCTCAAATCTGTTCGAGAACCAGGATGTAACTCTGGACTGGATATTGACTCGTGCCGTTGAAATGATCCCTGCCGCCCTGCAATATCCTGAATTAGCCTGTGCCTGTATTAAATTGGATGGTCAGGAGTATATCTCTGCCGGTTTCCGGCACACCAGGTGGTGTCAAAACAAACAGATCATCCTCAATGGTCGGCATGTCGGGGATCTTACCGTTTGCTATACTCAGGCGATGGTCTCCGATGACAGTACCCTCTTTCTGGAAGAGGAGTCCCGCCTGCTTCAGGCCATCTGCGAACGCTTAAGCAAGGTTTTGTGGCTCAAGCTTTCTGAGGAGGCATTGAAAGAAAGCGAAGAACGTTATCGAGTCGTCACCGAACAGGTTACCGATGGCGTGGTACTCGTGCAGGATGCACGGTTTTGTTACGTAAATCCGGCTTTTTGCAAGATGTTTAACGTCTCCTCGGTACAAGAGATGATCAATAGTCCGGTGCACAGTCCTGCCGCTGGTGGCGCCGAGGATATTAAGCAGATGTACCGGGGGGTTATTGACCAAGGTATCGAAGATAAGGTTGATCATGTGCATCGCTTGTCCCGCCGTGGAAAAACCATGTGGATACAGGTCTGCCACAGCCCGATTACTTACAAAAGTCGACCGGCACTGCTGTCCACCTTTAAGGATGTCACAGAAATCAAGGAGCAGCAGATGGCGGCGCAAAGTATGGCCGATCAGCTGCACGATGAAAATCGGGTTTTGCGCGCTTCCTTGAAAGAACGTTATCGCTTCGGCAATATCTTGGGCCGGTCACCGATTATGCAGGAAGTGTATGAATTGATCATGAAAGCGGCTGTAACGGAGGCAAGTGTCTCCATTTTCGGCGAATCCGGCTCCGGCAAGGAACTTGTTGCCCACGCCATCCACGAACACAGTCCAAGAAAAAACAAACGTTTTGTTGCGGTAAATTGCGGCGCTGTTCAGGAAGCCCTCTTTGAACGCGAGTTTTTCGGTCACCGCAAGGGTGCCTTTTCCAGTGCCCATGCAGACTCCCCCGGTTATCTGGATATGGCTGATCACGGTACCCTGTTCCTCGATGAAGTAAGTGAGCTGACCGTCAACATGCAGGCCAAACTGCTCAGGGCCATTGAAGGCGGTGGTTACCGACCGGTTGGCGGTACCGAGACCGTTGAGGCGGATTTTCGCATCATATCGGCTACGAATGTCTCCTTGAGTGAAAAAGTCAGCAGTGGCCAGATGCGCAGCGATTTCTTCTATCGCCTCCAGGTATTACAGATTCGCTTGCCGCCACTGCGCCAGCGCAGACAGGATATTTCCCTTCTTGTCGATCATTTTGTTCAGAAAATGTCTCCATCACCGGCGACAACCAAGATCCCCGGCCACCTCATGGATATTCTCATGGAATATGATTGGCCCGGAAATGTGCGTGAGCTGCGCAATGTCCTGCAGCGTTATTTAACCCTGGGGCGACTTGAATTTCTCTCGCCTTCGCCGGCAACAGGCCAGGCCTCGATCGAAACGCAATTTAATCTTCGTCGCTCCGTGCAACATCTTGAAAGTACGTTGATCGCCCAAGCCTTACAGCAGGCAGACGGCAACCGCACCAAGGCTGCCGCTCTGCTGGGCATCTCTCGAAGAGCCCTGTCCCGGAAAAACATCCTCTCATAAGGGCGGGATCGCCCACATGGGCGAAATCGCCCTTTTTTGAGAAACGAATCAATTCTCAGCAGTTACTCCTCTACCGTAGACTATCCAAGGTGATTCATGGGCGTTTCCGCCCGATATCCGCCTGTCCTGGCTGAACTTGTCCGAATAAAATCTTTATTTATCAAATACTTGCCTGATTTCTCCGAGTTGGCATTCCTTTTGCGATACAAGGATGCATGGATGCTGTCGAATGGCTCATTTTGTTATAACGATTTTTTACAACGCTAGCAAACCGATAGGGGGACCATAATGAAATTTCCCACCCATAAGGAGAAACTATGCAAGCAGACCCATTTGGAAATCTGAGAGACTGGGGGCCCGTTCTGGAACTTGTCTGTCGATTGTCCGACGAAGGTAAATTGAGTGAATGTCAACATGGTGTCACCCGGATACTTGCCTACCGGGATAACTGGCGGCTTCGGGAAGAAACACTGAAACGAATTGGTACCATACAAAATCCATCTGATGAGATGATTGGTCAGGTGCTGAAAATTATCGCCGATGAAAAGCTCTACTACGAGGTAAGAATTCTTGCCTGTGAAACCATGGAGGAATTAATGAAAAATTCCTACGGTAAGTTTGCTGCCGAGGTGGAGACGGCTATCCTGAAAACCATAGAAGAATTGCTGTCGATGCAGCATCCACCAATCTTTGTCCCGGCGCTGAAGAGCCTTTACCCAATAGCACTCGAGAAATTCAGCATCGTTTGAGGCTGTTTGTCGGGAACACTTTTCAGGAAAACCGCAGAGACCAAGAAGAAACGTCATTCAAGAGCATAATAAATCAACCGTCGAGGCTCACTATGCTGATCGCAATACCTAAAGAAGTTCTCCCTGAAGAAAAACGTGTGGCTGCCACCCCCGAGACCGTCAAGAAATACATTGCCTTAGGTTTTACCGTCGCTGTCGAAAAAGGTGCCGGCGAGGGGGTGTTTATCACTGATGATGCCTACAAAAATGTCGGGGCGACGCTCGCCGACGATGTCGAAAAAATGCTTGCTGATGCCGATGTCGTGCTAAAAGTCAAACAGCCGGTGTTCAACGAACAAAAGAAAAAACACGAAGTGGAAATGCTTCGTAAGGACAGTATCCTGATCACCTTTCTGCATCCTGCCGCACCGGGCAACCACGAAATGATCAGAAATCTGCAGAAAAAAAATATCACCGCACTGACCATGGATGGGATCCCACGAATTTCACGGGCCCAGCGAATGGATGCGCTGTCATCGATGAGTGCGGTCACCGGATATAAGGCAGTGATCATGGCTGCCGACAAATTGCCGATATTCATCCCTATGATCGGTACGGCGATTGGAACGATAAAACCCGCCCAATTCTTGATTATAGGCATCGGTGTTGTCGGTCTCCAGGCTATTGCCACGGCCAGGCGGCTGGGAGGGGTCGTCAAGACGCTGGATATCCGCAAAACTGCCTTGGTCGAGGGCGACAGTCTTGGTGGAAAAGTCATCGAATTTGATATTCCCCAGGAATTGGCGGTCGGCAGCGGCGGCTATGCCAAATCCCTGGACAGCGATTGGCTGGAAAAAGAACGCCGTCTTATTGCCGGCCACCTGAAAGATATGGACGTGGTCATCCTCAGCGCACTGGTACCGGGGGAGGTTGCACCCATTCTCATCACCGAAGAGATGGTTGCCGCCATGAAGCCGGGTTCTATCATCATTGATGTCTCTGTTGATCAGGGGGGGAATTGCGCGGCGACCGAACCTGGACATTTTGTCGAAAAACACGGCGTCCATATCTGCGGTATTCAAAATATTCCCGGCAGAATGGCAGTTCCTTCGAGCTGGCTGTATGCCAACAATCTCTACTATTATGTGGAAAACCTCTTTAAAAAGGGCCAGGGGCAACTCGACCTCGATGATGAAATCGTCAAGGGTTCTCTGGTCACCTATCAGTCGAAGATCGTCCATGAAGGTGCCCTGAAGGCCATGAAGTAAGATGTATCCACCGGCGATGCCTGCCGGGGATCGAAAAAAAACCCGGCAAGGTTGTTCAGAGACGCCCTGTCCCTGTCTGTCGGCAGCAATGCACCGACCTTTTGCAGGCACGCTCTTGTTATGGAGGTATGTCCATGTCTAATTTGATTTTGATGGTTGTTGTTTTCCTCGGCTCTTTTGCGGTTGGCTATATGCTGATTTCGAGGATTCCGCCATTGCTGCATACTCCGCTGATGTCGATGACCAATGCCATCTCAGCCGTCACCATTCTTGGGGCGGTTACCCTTTTTTCATTCCCTACAACACCGATAGAAAAGATACTCGGGGCGATTGCCATTATTTCCGCAACCTTCAACGTGGTCGGCGGATTTGTCATAACGGACAGGATGCTGAACCTTTTCGAGGAAAAGAAACAGAGAAGCTGAATCATCAACAAGGGAATATACTGATACTATGACTCTGCTTATTGATTTTACTGTAATAGTTATTCTTATAATCGGCATCCGCCAGTTTCGTAGTCCTCGCGGGGCGAAGTACGGAAACCTGATCGCTGCCTCCGCCATGTTTCTGGCCTTCATCCTGGTGCTGTACCGCAACGGTATCGTCGATACAGGTACAGTCGTCGTATCACTTCTGGCAGGAGCAATCGCCGGTTTCGCCCTGGCCCGGGCAGTGAATATGATCCAGGTTCCGGCTATGGTCGCATTCCAACACGGTGCGGGCGGCATTGCCGCCGTTCTGGTCTCCCTGCTGGAGCTGACCCGCAGTACCCATTCGCTCTCCATGGTCAGTGAAATATCCGGCCTGTTTGGCCTGGTCATCGGATCCTTGACCTTCAGCGGCAGCATGATCGCCAGCGCTAAACTTGCCAATAGGATGCACCAGGCGCCGCAGGTATTGAACCATCATAATTTTCTCGTTCTGGCAAATACTGCTGCCCTGGTGGTTATCGGCTCGCTGACTTTTTTTATGCCCGCCGGTACTGCAATGTATCTGTATCTCATCGAGATTATCCTTGGCACCGGTGTTGGTATTCTTCTGGCGATTCGTATCGGTGGAGCCGATATGCCTGTTCTGATTTCATCCCTGAATGCAACGGCAGGGCTGGCGGCGGCTCTCTGCGGCATGGTGATCGAAAGTCAGCTGCTGATCGCTTTTGGCGCGACCGTGGCCGCTTCCGGTTCGATACTCACCTATGTCATGTGTAAAGCGATGAACCGCAGAATCACCAAGGTTGTTTTCCCGGATTACAAGTACCAGAAAAAAGCCACGGTAAAGGAACAGGAGACATCCCCCGGCTCTGTGCAGACGATAAAGATGGCGGCGGGAAAACCGGATACGGTAGATGCACTGGCTGAAGCGGTTGCGGTCATCAGGCAAGCGGATACGGTCATTATCGTTCCGGGATACGGTATGGCCCTGGCCAAAGCCCAACATGAGGTGGCGACACTGGCTCAGCTGTTGACCTCTATGGGCAAAGGAGTAAAGTATGCCATTCATCCGGTGGCAGGCAGGATGCCTGGCCATATGAATGTGCTGCTGGCCGATGCTGGGGTCGAATATGATATGCTGGTGGAAATGGATGACATCAACCCTGATTTCTACAATACCGATGTTGTCCTGGTGGTTGGCGCCTGCGATGTGATTAACCCCGCCGCCATCGAAATAGAGGGAACCCCAATATCCGGGATGCCGATATTGATGGCCCACCAGGCCAAAAATGTGGTATGTTGCAATTTCGACAGTCAGCCTGGGTATTCCGGTGTGGACAATTCCTTGTATAAAAAGGAGAACACCATACTCCTTACCGGGGATGCTAAAACGACGGTCCACCGATTGCTCGAGCTGCTGACGGAAGAACCAGTCCCGCTTGATACCGCGGCCGACATGAGCACATCCGATGCCATCGCGGCAGTGGTCAAAAGCCTTCTTGCCGCACAAAGCGTCATTGTCATCCCAGGCTATGGCATGGCCCTGGCCAAGGCACAGTTTAAACTGGTCGAGTTGATATCGCTGCTCGAACAAAAAGGTGCGAGTGTAAAATATGCCATCCACCCGGTTGCCGGTAGAATGCCCGGTCATATGAATGTGCTGCTGGCTGAAGCGGATGTTGATTATGACAATCTGCTTGAGATGGACGAGGCCAATCTGCTCTTCTGCAAAACTGACGTCGCCCTCATCATGGGCGCCTGCGATGTGGTGAACCCGGCGGCCATCGAGAGTGAGGGTACGCCCATCTCCGGTATGCCCATCCTGCTGGCTCAGGATGCCAAACAGGTCATTGTCTGCAACGTCGATAAAAATCCCGGGTATTCAGGTGTGCCGAATCCGCTTTATGACAACAGCAAGACCATACTGCTGCTGGGCGATGCCAGAGAAACAACAGGCAGACTGCTTGCGGCTCTACAGAATGTCGAGGTGTGATGTTGCCAATATCGGCATGGCAAAGAAATTTTACAATGTACGCAGGAGATTGGTGTGTGCCATAGAATGTTCCTGCAACTATAAACAGTAGTGAAAAAAATGTTATCTCAATTAACTAAAAATATATCCCGTGCCAATATAGCGGTCGATCTAGGTACTGCAAGTACTCGGATTTACAATACATTGCATGATGAGGTTATAGAAACACCCTCTGCGACAAACCTTGTAAGCGGTAAAAGTTCCAATGAATATTTTCAGTACATTAATGATAGAATTGCCACAAAACCGCTGCGCGGCGGGGTGATTGTCGACCTGAGGAACGCCACTAACTTGTTAAAACCATTGGTGAAAAAATCGAAAAAATTGTTTTTTTCACCAATAGCCTTGGCCAGTGCGCCAACAGGGGCTACAGCGAAGGAGCGAGATCTGCTCCGTACAGCGCTTATTGATGCCGGGGCATTACACGTATCTATCATCCCGGAAGTTTGGGCTGCGGCGATCGGTGCGGGAATAGACATGACCCTTCCCACCGCCCAACTGCTTGTCGACATCGGTGATGGAATCACTGACATGGCAGTGTTTCGTGGTGGAGACATTATTTACTGGTCATCGGTTCGAATAGCCTGCAGTGATCTTCAAAGATCGATTCGTACTGCAGTTATGACAAAATATAGAATGCAGCTGTATGATGATTCTATTGAAAAATTAACGCATGTCATATCATCAATGATAAACGAGCAAGATGACCAGGCTGAAACGTTTACTCTTTCCGGTATCGATATGTTCCAGAAAAAGAAGGTTGATTGTTGTATAAACAAAAGAGATATCATCAACTCCTTAGCCCCGGTTGTCGATAAAATCATTGCAATAATAGAAAAAACCTTACAACAGCTTCCAGAAAAAATCTTCGCTGAAATACGGAGAACAGGTATACATCTGACAGGCGGAGGAGCGTGCATTGAAGGAATGGATAGATTGATAGCCGTTAGAACTAAAATGGCGGTGATAATTTCGTCTGACCCGCTGCATTCAGTCATAAATGGTGCCATGCAAACCTTGAACCACTGGAATGGCGAGAAGGGTTGGTGGGAAAATCTTGTTTGGCCGAGGATTGCCCTTGCCTCGCACTAAAGACGGAGGGACAGTATAGGTTAGCCTCTCTTTAAGAATCTACATCTGTCTGAAAATACTGGATTCCGGCTTTCGCCAGAATGACGTAAACATAATTGAAAACAAATTCAAATAGAGGCCATGGTCGTTGTGCTTAATGAAGAAACACATCTGACGATGTGCTCTCTTGCTTCTTATTCATGCGAGGATAAAATGAACATACCCGACATAAAAATAAGCAATATCCTGTTTCCTACAGACCTTTCTGAGAATGCGAACTACGCCTTTGCCTATGCGGTAAGCCTGGCCAATCTTTACCAGGCCAAAATTACCCTCCTCCATGTGCTGCCGGAAGAACAGAGGGGGCTCGACGATCATATTACCGGATATATTCAAAAAGAAAAATGGGAGGAGATCAAGTCTTCCCATTATCAGCAAACCCGGGCAACATTGACTGGGAAAATACGGCATCATACCTTGAGTCGTCAAGTACAGGACCAGTTTCCATCGGATGAAAAATCTTTTGGACTGGCCGACGAGATAGTCATTGAACATGGAAAACCAGCCAAAGTGATTCTCCGTTTAGCGGGCGAGCGCAACTGTGATCTTATTGTCATGGGAAGCCGTGGCACTTCGTCACTTGCCGGCGCAATAATGGGCAGCAAAGCTGAAAAGGTTTTGCGGCGGTCCACTCTTCCTGTTCTGATTGTGCGGCTGCCGGGAGAATAAAAAATCAATACGGCGGCCAGAAGATAGGCAGCAATCCCACCGATACGAGCAGAGCAATAATCGTAATGGGCACCCCTACTTTCATATAATCAATAAAACGATAGCCTCCGGGACCCATAACCAGCAGATGAGCTGGGTGGGAGAGCGGGCTGGCAAAGCTCGAAGAAGCCGAGATGGCAACCGTCATCATCAGCAGATGCGGTGAGATGCCCAGGGAAGCGGCGGTACTGAGCGCCACCGGGGCCATCAACACCACCAGGGCCGCGGTAGGGATGATCTGCGTACCCAGCACCGTCACGGTAAAAAGCGCGGCAACAACCCACCGGGGACCGAGATCCCCTACGGCAGCGATCAAAGCCGCCGCGCCCATCTGTGCTGCCCCGGTGTTTTCGAGAGCCGCGCCCAGCGGCAGCATGCTGGCGATAAGAAAGACCACTTTCCACTCAATCGCCCGATACGCTTCTTCCATAGTCAGGCATTTGAAAAGGAGCATCAGGGACGCCCCGGTCAGGGCGGCAATGGAGATAGGAACAAGACCAAGAAGAGCACTCAGGATCACCGCCACCATGATGACCACAGAGATGCGCGCCTTTTCCAGACGCGGTGCCTGTGCGGCGGTTTCATCGAGGACGATAAAATTCGGGTCGCGGGACAAGGCCTCGAGTTTCCGTCGTTGTCCATAGACCAGCAGGGCATCGCCGAACTGTAAGGCCATGTCCTGAAGACCTGTTCGATACGCCGAACCCTTGCGCCAGATTGCCAGCACACTGATGCCATATCGATCGCGGAAAAGCAGGTCGGCAAGGTTCTGTCCGGCCAGGGTGGTTCGTGGAGAGAGCAGGACTTCCGTCACCCCGATGTGCTGGGACTCCAGTTCAGCAATCAGACTGGACGACTGTTCTGTAATCGCCAGCTGCTGAAGACCTTCAAGAATCTCCAGATCGCGGGGGGCACCCTGCACTATGAGCAGATCGTCGGCCTTGACTATTTCCTCCGGCGAAGGCATACATAGCAGCTCTTCCCCACGTACAAGGGCGACTACGGTAAGGCCGAAAGCATTGCCCAGACGACTTTCAACCAGGTTATGCTCGGTCAGTACCGAGCCCGGCGGCACGCGTATGGATAACAGTTCGGTACGGTTATCCGCCAGCGTCTTTTGGTCTTTTTCGGTGATGAAGTGCAGCTCTGAGATAAGGTTCCGGCTGGTCAATTCTTCCAGCGATTCCAGTTCACCCTGCAGCAGCAGGCGGTCTCCAGCCGCAAGTTGATGTCGCCGCAGATCTTTGATCTCATCTTCCGTCGGACCATGCAGCTGCAGCACATGCACGCCATGCTCCCGCCGCAGTCCACTCTCCGCCAGTGTAGCACCAATAAGCGGTGATCCTGCAGCGATATGTCCTACTGCCATATGCAGGGATTCGCGGAGTTGATCCTGAACAAGGGCCGACGATTCCAACTGGAGATGCTGACTGGCGTGATACCGCTGCAGGTGTTCGGGACTGCCATGGGCAATGAGTATATCTCCTGTCTGCAGCACATCGTCCGGGCGGGGAGCGAGCATCAACACCCCTTTGCGTTTGAGTGCCAGCACGGTCATAAAGAGGGCGGAGCCCAACCTGCTCTCGGCAATTGTCCTGCCGTCGAGCGGGGATCCGGCGGGAATTTGCGTAGTGAAAATATACGTATTGAGCTGGTAGGAAGCACCAATCGCTCCATCGCCGCCGGAAGTATCAACGGAACGGTTGCTGGGCAGCAGGCGCCGGCCAAAAAGTACCATAAAGGTAATACCGGAAACAACGATCACCGCGGTGATTGGTGTGAAGTCAAAAATGGCAAAAGGTTCAAACCCCGCATTGCGCATTGCGTCAGTCACCAAAATGTTTGGTGGGGTTGAGATGCCGGTAAAAGGGCCGCCCAGGAGACAGCCAAGAGCCAGCGGCATAAGCAGGCGAGATGGCGAACGCCCGCTGCGACGGGCCAGCTCCATCGTCGACGGCAGTAAAATAGCCGCAACGGTAACGGTATTGATGAGCGCCGACAAGATGCTGGCGGAGAGCATCAGCACCACCATGAGTTGGACTTCGCTGCCCTTGGCGAATCTTTGCAGCGGCTGGCCGAGCTGGTGGGCAATACCTGTGCGCGTCAGCCCGGTAGTGAGGATAAATAAGGCCCAGACTATGACCACGGCAGGACTGCTGAAGCCGGCTAATGCCTCTTGCGGCGTGACTAAACCGGTGAGGGACAGGGCCGACAATACCAGCAGCCCGACCAGATCGACACGCAGCCAGCCGCCTATAAACAGGACTAAGGCGACGGCTATAATAATAGACAGCAGGATAACATCAAATGTCAAAAGGGAACCCTCCGAATTATCTGATACCTTTTTAGCTACAGCGTAAAAAGATGAATAAAAATTGTTTGAACAGATATGCCTCGGCTATGAGCGGGACGCTGTCAGGAGAGGTCAATTGTAGAGCGGCAGTGAACACGTCACAAAGGTATCAGGTATAGAACACGAAAACAACAGAAAAGAGAGCAACTTCCGACGATCGTCAGGATCTGTCGGACTTTTGGTCATATTTGACCATTGGTCAAGTATGACCCTGTGGACTCCGTCGGCGATTGAATAGACTGCACATGTTTCTCAATCAATTATCTTTAAAAAAGAGATATTTACGTAACAGCCGATCAAGCGACGGGGAACAGGCGTATAAATTGCAACACCAAGAATGGAAACCTTGAGTGAGAACAAATACTGTTCCGTTCACGTTTTGGCAGATTTCTGCCGATTTTATATTCTATTGGAGGTTGTACATGCAATTAACGAAGGAAGCACTCAAAGCTGCAATACTTGAGAAAGCAGGAACATCACCGAAAGCGCAGCTGTATATCAAAGATTTTTATGCCTGTGATCCGGAGACAAAGCCCCGTGATTTGAAAAATGTGGCAAACGACCTTGTGAAAGAGGGGAAGCTCATGTTCTGGTCTTCGGGATCAACAACCATGTACGCGCTGCAAAGCCGGATTAAAAATGAAGAGGGTGTCGCGGGCATTTAAGGAGCATCGTCAATGAAGGTCACCCCCACGACTCTCCGCAGAAATGTGTTTCACTTTCTCGGCGATCTCATCAAGAAAAGGTCTGCGAAAGTGACCTCCATGGAAGAACAGCCGCTGCGATCGGAGCTTTTCGGCAGCGATCAGATGAAGCTGCATGGCCGAGCTCTTGCCGAGGGTCATGCGCTCCATCCTGATCGTCTACCGGACCAGCTGCTGTCGCGGCTTGCCGAGAATGAGTCGGTACTGGTTGAAGTCTGCCGTCTTTTGACCGAGGCGATCACTGCCAACCGCGTGATTGTCCCGGCCGGAGAATGGCTGCTCGACAACTTTTACCTGATCGAAGAACAGATCCGTGCGGCGAAACTCCATTTGCCGAAGGGCTACAGCCGCGAATTGCCGCGATTGCTCAACGGGCCATCGGCGGGCCTGCCGCGGGTGTACGACATTGCGCTTGAGACCATCTCCCATGGAGACGGCCGGGTGGGCACCGAAAGCCTCAGCAGTTTTGTCTCCTCATATCAGACGGTTACCGTTCTGAAGCTGGGGGAACTCTGGGCCATTCCGATCATGCTGCGTCTCGCCCTGATTGAGAACCTGAGGCGGATCACCGCCCGAATCGCCATCGACAGAATACATCGCAACCTGGCTGATCACTGGGCCGATCAAATGGTCAAAACCGCCACCGAGGATCCGAAGAACCTCATTGTGGTGATCGCCGACATGGCCCGGTCAAACCCACCGATGGTCAGCTCCTTTGTTGCCGAATTGACCCGCCGTCTCAAGGGCCAGGGCCCGGCGTTGGCCCTGCCGCTTACCTGGCTGGAACAACGCTTGTCCGAATTCGACCTGACCATCGAACACCTGGTGCAGGCGGAAACCCAGCAGCAGGCGGCCGACCAGGTCTCGGTGAGCAGCAGCATCGGCAATCTCCGCTATCTCAGCGCCATGGACTGGGGCGAGTTCGTCGAGACGATGAGCGTGGTCGAGCAGGTCCTGCGGGAAGATCCCGCTGATGTCTATGGCCGGATGGATTTTGCCAGCCGCGACCGCTATCGCCATGTCGTCGAAAAAATCGCCGTCCGCAGTTCCCGCTCCGAGGACCAGGTGGCGCGTCAGGCGATCGAGCTGGCCCAAAAGGCCGCAGCCGCAAAAGGCGCTGACCGTACGCTCCACGTCGGTTTCTACCTTATCGATGCGGGTCTTGCCGAACTCGAACATCAAGCCGGCGTTCGTTTTTCACCCGCCGAAGTGCTTGTCAAAGTCGTCCGCCGCGTTCCTTTTGCGATGTATGCTGGGGCTATTCTGTTGCTGATCGCCCTGCTCGCCGGAATCTTTACGGTGAAAGCCGCATCCGACGGCCTGCAGTCCTGGCCGCTCTGGCTGTTCGGGTTGCTTGCCCTTCTCGGTGCCAGTCAGGCGGCGGTCGCCCTGGTTAACTGGCTGTCGACCGTACTGGCAACGCCGCAATCGCTGCCGCGCCTGGATTTATCCAAGGGGATTCCCGCAGAACTGCGCACCCTGGTAGTGGTGCCGACGATGTTGACCGGTACTGACAATATAGAGGAGCTGATCGAGGCCCTGGAGGTGCGGTTCCTGGCCAATCGGGATCCCCACCTCCATTTTTGCCTGCTCACCGATTTTCGCGATGCCGATGAAGAAAACCTGGCGGAAGACGAACCACTGCTCGATATGGCCCGCCGGAAAATAGAACAATTGAACGAAAAATACCGCATAGCCGGAGGCGATATTTTTTTCCTGTTGCATCGACCGCGCCGGTGGAATCCACAGGAAAAAATGTGGATGGGCTACGAGCGGAAACGAGGCAAGCTCGCCGACTTAAACAACCTGCTGCGTGACACCAGTAGCCTGCGCGTCGCCCCTTTTGCCCTTGTCGTCGGCGACACGACCATCCTGTCGGCGGTGAAGTACGTGATTACTCTCGATACCGACACCCTGCTGGCCCGCGATTCGGCCTGGCAGTTTATCGGCGCCATGGCCCATCCCCTCAATCGGCCACTCTATGATGAAGACAAACAGCGGGTGGTTGCCGGGTACACCATTCTTCAGCCGCGGGTGGCAATCAGCCTGTCCGGGACGAATCGGTCGCTCTATGCCCGTCTGTGCGGCAGTGATCCCGGCATCGATCCGTATACCCGTGCCGTCTCCGATGTGTATCAGGATCTGTTTGGTGAAGGCTCCTTCATCGGCAAAGGCATCTATGAGGTCGAAGCCTTCGAACAGGCGTTGGCCGGACGTTTCCCTGACAACCTCATCTTAAGCCATGACCTGCTCGAGGGCTGCTACGCCAGGGCCGGACTGCAGAGCGATGTGCAGTTGTACGAGGAGTATCCGTCCCGCTACAACGATGATGTCAAACGCCGCTATCGCTGGATTCGCGGGGATTGGCAGATTGCCCGCTGGCTGTTGCCCTGGGTGCCCGATCGGGACCACCAGTTGCACAAGAACCCCTTGTCGATGCTGTCGCGCTGGAAGATCCTCGATAATCTGCGGCGCAGTCTGATGGCGGCGGCCTTAGTTCTCTTGCTGCTGCTCGGCTGGACCGTACTCGCCTCTCCCTGGTTCTGGACCCTGGCGGTGACCGGCCTGATTGTCATCCCTTCACTGCTGGCCTCGGCCTTAAACACCCTGCAGAAGCCGGCCGATGTCACGCTCGGTCAACATCTGGCAGGCAACATGCAGGCGGTCGGTCGTCACTGTCTGCAGGCGCTGTTCACCCTAGTGTGTTTACCCCATGAGGCTTTTTATAGTCTGGATGGGGTGCTGCGCACGCTCTGGCGAATGCATATCTCGCACCGGCGACTGCTCCAGTGGAACCCATCGAGTGATGTGGGCAGCACGGAGCGCCGTGGCCTTGTCGACTCCTGTCGGTCGATGTGGAGCGCCCCGGCCCTTGCCGTCGTTTCGGCAGGAGCTATTGCCCTGCTGCAACCGGCTGCCCTTATTGTTGCCCTGCCGATTCTGGTTGGATGGTTTTTTTCGCCGCTGATCACCTGGTGGATGAGCAGGCCGCTTGCCCGCCGTACCGAAAAGTTGACTGCCGAGCAGACGCTTTTTCTCCGCCGGCTGTCCCGAAGAACCTGGGCCTTCTTCGAGACCTTCGTCAGCAGGGAGGACCATTGGCTGCCGCCGGATAACTTCCAGGAACATCCGGTCGGCGTGATCGCCCACCGAACTTCGCCGACAAACATGGGCCTTGCCCTGCTGGCCAATTTATCCGCCTACGATTTCGGCTATATTTCCGCCGGAAAACTGATGGAACGAACGGAAAATACCCTGCGCTCCATGGAATCCCTTGAACGGCATCGCGGCCATTTTTATAACTGGTATGACACCCAATCCCTGACGCCGCTGCAGCCGCTTTATATTTCGTCGGTTGACAGCGGCAATCTGGCCGGCCACCTTCTCACCCTGGCCTCTGGTCTACGCAGACTTGCCGATCTGCCGATTGCCGGCGACCGAGTGTTTGATGCCCTGAGTGATACGCTGGCGGTTTTGCGTGACGTGAACGGGGGCACCCTGACCGACCTGCGGACTGCATTGCACAAGCAGCTGGATCAAGCAATAGCCGTCCCACCGGGCAGCCTGATAGCGATGCGACTGTGTCTGCTGCAGCTGACCAGCTCTGCCACCCTGCTGGTCGCAAAAGCGGGAGAAATCGATACCGACCCCACCAGTCAGGTGCGGTGGTGGACCCAGGCCTTTGCCGACCAGTGCCGCGACGCCCTGGATGAGCTGACCCTGCTCGCGCCGTCGATGGAGCCTTTGTCCTCTGCAGATGAACTCGGCGAAGGTGTCGATGGTGACAAGATCCCAAGCCTCCGCCAGGTGGTGGAGATGGAACACCATTTGCCAGCCGGGCGTAGGCCGGCCGCAACCCGCATGGCAGCCATTGAAAACCTGGCCCTGCGGATAAATCAGCTCGCCCAGATGGAATACGGCTTTCTTTACGACCCCTCGCAGCGTCTGCTGACCATCGGTTACAATGTCGGTGAACATCGCCGGGATCCCAGCTGTTATGATCTCCTGGCTTCGGAAGCGCGGCTTGCCGGTTTCGTGGCCATTGCCCAGGGACAACTGCCGCAGGAAAGCTGGTTTGCCCTCGGACGTCTGCTGACGACCACGGGGGGGGAGTCGATTCTCCTGTCGTGGAGCGGTTCGATGTTCGAATATTTAATGCCGCTGCTGGTCATGCCGACCTACGAAGACACTCTGCTTCACCAGACCTGCAAGGCGGCGGTGGCCAGCCAGATCGAATACGGTAAAAAACGCGGGGTGCCGTGGGGCATTTCTGAATGCGGCTATAATGCCATCGATGTGCATCATAACTATCAATACCGCGCCTTCGGCGTTCCCGGGCTGGGACTGAAACGCGGGCTCGCCGAAGATCTGGTGATCGCTCCCTACGCCTCGGTGATGGCGCTGATGGTGGCGCCGGAAAAGGCCTGTCATAATCTTGAACGCCTGACTGCAGAAGGCTTTGCCGGGAGATACGGTTTTTATGAAGCCATCGATTACACCGCCTCACGTCTGCCGCCCGGCCAGACCAAGGTCATCGTGCGGTCGTTCATGGCCCACCACCAGGGCATGAGTTTTCTCTCTCTGGCATCTTTGCTCCTCGACCGGCCGATGCAGCAGAGATTCGAGTCGGAACCGCTGTTCCAGGCGACGCTCCTGCTGCTGCAGGAGAAGATCCCCAAGTCGACGACTTTTTATGCCCACACCTCCGAGCTGGCTGAGCATCAAACGGCCGGCGGCACACAGGAGATGCCGCTCCGGATTTTCAAGAGTCCCGACTCGCCGTATCCGGAGGTCCATCTCCTGTCAAACAGCAGATATCACGTAATGATAACTGCTGTCGGCGGCGGCTACAGCCGCTGGCAGGACCTTGACATTACCCGCTGGCGCGAAGACAGTACCTGCGATAACTGGGGCACTTTCTGTTATATCCGCGATGTCACCAGCGGCAGATTTTGGTCGACCACCCACCAACCGACTTTGAAGCGCGGCACAAATTTTGAGGCGGTGTTCTCAGAGGGACGGGCCGAGTTTCGCAGTCGTTACGACGAGCTCGACGCCTATACCGAGATTGTCGTGTCGTCCGACGACGATGTCGAGCTGCGGCGGGTAAAGATTACCAACCGCACTCGCCGGACAAGAGAGATCGATGTAACCAGTTATGCCGAGGTGGTCCTGGCAACGTCCATAGCCGACGCCCTGCATCCGGCTTTCAGCAACCTCTTCGTCCAGACGGAAATAATCCCGGAACAGCGGGCAATCCTCTGCACCCGCCGGCCTCGGTCGCGAGGCGAACAGGCGCCCTGGATGCTGCATCTGATGGCCATTCATGGGACAGCTGTCGAGGAGATTTCCTATGAAACCGACCGCCTCAAGTTCCTCGGCCGCGGCAACAGCATCGCCAACCCGCAGGCCATGGGCGGGAAGGCCGGCAGCGACCACAGCCTCTCCGGCAGCCAGGGTTCGGTGCTTGATCCTATTGTCGCCATCCGCTCGCGGTTTTTCGTGAATCCGGGCGAATCGGTGACGATAATGATGGTCACCGGTATCGGCGCCAGCCGTGATGAAGCAATGGGTCTCGTGGAGAAATATCAGGATCGCTATCTCGCCGATCGTGCCTTCGACCTGGCCTGGACCCATGGGCAGGTGCTGCTGCGCCAGATCAACGCTACCGAGACCGATGCCCATCTCTATGGCCGCCTGGCCGGGGCTGTCCTCTACGCCAACGGCGCGTTGCGTGCCGATACGGACATTCTCAAAAGGAATAACCGCGGCCAATCAGGTCTGTGGGGTTATGCCATTTCCGGCGATCTGCCGATTGTCCTGCTGCGTATTGCCGATCCGGCCAATATTGATCTGGTGCGGCAACTGGTTCAGGCCCACGCCTATTGGCGGCTGAAAGGCCTGGCGGTGGATCTGGTGATCTGGAACGAGGATCATGCCGGATACCGGCAGCTTCTCCACGACCAGATAGTCGATCACATCGCCGGAATCGAAGCCGGTCTCACCGAACGACACGGCGGCATCTTCGTGCGGATCGCCGATCAGATAGCCGAGGAGGATCGCATCCTGTTTCAGGCTGTTGCCCGGGTTATTCTCACCGACAGTAAAGGGACGCTCGCCGAGCAGATCGGCGGGCGCAGCCTGCTGGGGATGAATATTTCCCAGCTCATCCCCACCCGGACCCTCCGTCCCGAACCAGAGGCGGCAGCGTCCCAGCCGCGCCACGATTTACTGTTCTTTAACGGCCTTGGCGGCTTTACCCCGGATGGTCGGGAATATGTCATTACCACCACCGCAGGTGACCGAACCCCGGCGCCGTGGGTAAACGTGCTGGCCAATCCCTCCTTCGGCACGATTATCGGCGAAAGCGGCCCGGTCTGCACCTGGAACGAGAACGCCCATGAATTCCGACTGACCCCCTGGCCTAATGATCCGGTCAGCGATGCGAGCGGCGAGGCCTTTTATCTTCGCGATGAAGAGCGGGGTCACTTCTGGTCGCCGACACCTTCACCCTGCCGCGGCGCTTCGCCTTACGTCACCCGGCATGGCTTCGGCTATACCGTGTTCGAATGCACGGAACGCGGCATCCGCTCCGAGCTGTGGCTGTACGTGGCTCTCGATGCACCCATTAAATTTGCGGTGCTGAAAGTGCGCAATGAATCGGACCGGTCCCGGAAACTTTCGGCCACCGGCTATGTCGAATGGGTGCTTGGTGACCTGCGGCGAAAATCGATCATGCATGTCATTACCGCCGTTGATCCGAAAAGCGGCGCACTCCTCGCCGCCAATCCCTACAATACCGAGTTCCCCAACCGCACGGCGTTCTTTGATGTGGATGACCGGCATCGCAGCATAACCGGCGACCGGACCGAATTTTTAGGCCGTAATGGAACCCTGGCGGCACCTGCCGCGATGGGCCGGACCCGCCTGTCCGGCAGGGTCGGGGCTGCCTTTGATCCCTGCGCCGCCATCCAGGTAAGTTTCGACCTTGGTGCCGGGCAGGAGCGGGAGATTATCTTCAGGCTTGGTGTGGGACGAGACCGGCATGAAGCCGAACAACTGGTCAATCGATTCCGCGGCGGAGCCGCCGCCCGCGTCGCTCTCGACACGGTCTGGCAGCACTGGGCCCATACCCTCGGCGTAGTCCATGTCGAGACCCCGGATCAATCCCTCAATGTTCTGGCCAATGGCTGGCTCCTCTATCAGACTCTCGCCTGTCGGCTCTGGGCGCGCTGCGCAACCTATCAGTCGGGTGGTGCCTTTGGCTTTCGCGATCAGCTGCAGGACGTGATGGCCCTGCTCTACGCCCGGCCAAACCTGGTGCGGGAGCATCTGCTGCTTGCGGCATCCCGGCAATTCGAGGAGGGAGACGTGCAGCACTGGTGGCATCCGCCGATTGGCCGAGGCGTGCGTACCCACTGTTCCGACGACTACCTCTGGCTGCCGCTGGCCGTCTGCCGCTATGTCCTTACCACCGGCGAAAGCGGCGTGCTCGATGAACAGGTCTACTTCCTCCGGGGCCGCGAAGTAAACGCCGATGAAGACTCGTATTACGATTTGCCGATCCGCACCGATGAGACGGCGAGTCTCTATGATCACTGTGTCCGGGCCATTCTCAACAGCCTCCGGTTTGGTGAACATGGCCTGCCGCTGATCGGCTCCTGCGACTGGAATGACGGGATGAATCTGGTCGGTGAACATGGCAGGGGCGAAAGCGTCTGGCTGGGATTTTTTCTTTACGAAGTACTCATGCGCTTTGCCGAAGTTGCCGACCTGCGCGATGACATAGTCATGGTCGAACGCTGCCATGCGGAGGCCGAAGAACTGCAGCGCAATATCGAGGAGCATGGCTGGGACGGCGAGTGGTACCGCCGGGCCTATTTCGACGACGGGACGCCGCTCGGTTCAATCTCGAACACCGAATGTTGCATCGATTCCATCGCCCAGAGCTGGTCCGTGCTGTCCGGCGCGGGACATGAGGGGCGCTCCCGCCAGGCCATGGAGGCAGTCGATAAACACCTCGTCCGCCGTGAACACGACCTTGTCCAGCTTCTCGATCCGCCGTTTGACAAATCGGCGCTCAATCCCGGCTATATCAAAGGCTACGTTCCCGGTGTGCGTGAAAACGGCGGGCAATACACCCATGCGGCAATCTGGACGGCCATGGCCTTTGCGCGCCAGGGCGACAACCGGCGC
Organism: Desulfocastanea catecholica; assembly: GCF_054657295.1. Lineage (NCBI taxonomy): Bacteria > Pseudomonadati > Thermodesulfobacteriota > Desulfobulbia > Desulfobulbales > Desulfobulbaceae > Desulfocastanea > Desulfocastanea catecholica. The sequence goes on along the minus strand of NZ_BAAHYZ010000001.1, from coordinate 366,599 downwards.
GCCTGGGAGATTTTCACCATGATCAACCCGATCAATCATGGCCGAACGCCGGCCGAGACGGCTGTCTACAAGGTCGAACCCTACGTCGTTGCCGCCGATGTCTATGCGGTAGCCCCGCATACCGGACGCGGCGGCTGGACCTGGTACACCGGTTCGGCGGCATGGATGTATCGGCTGATCGTCGAATCGCTGCTGGGTTTGCGGCTTGACGTCGATACGCTGCATTTCAGCCCGTGCCTGCCGGCCGATTGGCCGGGCTTCACCATGCACTATCGCTACCGGGAATCGATCTATCACATCAACGTCCGGCAAGAGGTCTCCGGCAACAGCGCAAAACAGGTAACGGTCCAGGTAACGGTCGATGGCCAGGAACTCAACGATACGACCATCCCCCTGGTCGATGACCATAAAGAACACTGGGTAGAGGTGAAAATATCGGCGCCAGGCATACCAGTAGTGGCACAGGTTTGATTGATATACCTGATTATCGAGGGAGTCGAAAGAGCATATCAAATATCCCGGGCCAGCAGTGCGGCGCCAAATGCACCTATACACTGCGGGTCTTCGGGGATAAACACCCTGCGGCCAAGTCTCTTGGCCAGCAGGGAGGTCATGCAGGGGTTTCTGGCGACCCCGCCGGTAAAGACGATATCGCCTGCTGATGAGACCCGGTTGATCATGCCGGCGGCTCGGCGAATGACGCTTGCGTGCAGGCCAAGGGCAATCTCCCGGGGATTCGTCCCCTTGGCAATCAGTGAGGTCACTTCCGATTCGGCAAAGACGGTGCACATACTGGAGATATTGACATCCTGCTCGGCAAGAAGAGCTTCCTTGCCGAAGGCATCGATGGCGTAGCCAAGGGTTCTGGCCATTACCTCGAGAAATTTACCTGTCCCGGCCGCACAGCGGTCGTTCATCTCGAATTTTTTCACCCGGCCATTTTCGGTAAGAGCAATAGCCTTGCTGTCCTGGCCGCCGATGTCGAGAATGGTCAGCGCCTCCGGGAAAAAAACTCGCGCCCCGGTGGCATGCGCCTTTATTTCCGTGACCGTCGGCGATGCAAAGGCAAGTTCGAAAAGAGTCCGCCCATACCCGGTGGCCATAATACAATCGTATTGTACCCCGGCAAGCAGCGTATTCGCTTCGGCCATGGGATCAAAATTGGTGTCCGACTGCCGACTTTCGACAATTGTTCCTTCTTCATTCACCACGACCAGCTCAATGGTCCGTGAGCCGATATCGATTCCTGCAAAACGCTTATGCACTCTAAGGTTTCCTCATGTCTTTTATCGCAGTTGTTCAATAAACGCTTCCACCCGCGTTTTCAGTTGTCCGACATCTTCCATACTGTAGTCGGTTTCAAGGCGCAGACAGGGGATATTTTTCTGCTCCAGCGCCTTTTCCACCGGTATCGATTCCATAAGATACGGTTGGCAGAACTGTAAGCCATAGTGGATGACGCCATCCGCCCGGTAGTCGGCGACCATTTCCTGGATATGGTCAAGACGTTCATGGTTGGGTGTGAAAATGGCGCAATCAACCTGGAAATAGCGATCGACAAGGGCATCGAGCATCGCATCGATGGTCGTTCCCGAGTCATCGGTGAGATTACGGGTACCGCGTGCTCCGACGCAGGATTCTTCCCCGACAATGACCGCGCCGGAGGTCTCTATAATCCAGGGCAGTTTCCAGTTGGGCACCGCCTGGGGGCAGCCGGAGACAACAATGCGTGGTGTACGGGCCGGGAAAATGCCATTTTTTTCGGCAATGCGGTGTTCCAGCTCGTCGCATATTTTGTTGACCGACTCGGTAAATCTGGCTGGATTGTCATAAAAGAAAACCTGATTGGCCAGCAGGGCATCGAGGCCGGAGATGGTTGCCGGGTCAGATTTTCGCAGCGACGACAGGCGGTGCAGCGCCGTCCGCTTGGCGTTCACCATCTTGATCGCCTGCTGCAGGGATTCCACGGTCATAGCAACCCCGGTCAAGTGTTCGACCGCCGTCTTGAACCGCTGGAATTCACTTTTGAGCAGTGTTTTGCCGTTGGCCGATTTCACCTGGGGGAGATCCATGACATAGAGATTTTCGACCAGATGGCCAAGGGATTCGTAGGCCTTTTTCTTGCCGTCGCAGGTGTTTTCTCCGACGATCATGTCGGCGCTCTCCAGGTAGGGACAGACCTTGCCCAGCTTGAAACCGAACGCGGATTTAATCAGTGCACAGGTGTTGCGCGGCAGTATTCTCTCCACCTCATCCATGGCGAAATCAGCACCGGAACAGAGCCCGACCAGCGTGGCGTTGGCGGCCAGGGCGATCTCTTCCGGAACAAAAACACAATAAGAACCGATGATTTTCCTGCCGGCCTTTTTCTCATCGAGTAATTCGCGGATGCGCAGGCCATGGACCTCACTCATGACAAAATCAAAATAGCCCATCCCTTCCGGGCGATTCTTCTGGGATAAAAATATATCGCCATAGGCCTGTCCCAGAACGCCAAGCAGTGCATCGTGCGCCTGAAGATCAAGCCCCAGCTCCGTCCACATTAATCGATAGTCCTCGCCCATCCTCTTCACCTCTTTTCTTTTGTTCATTCAATGCCGCTGTCGGCCGGCACGTTGTTTGTCCGTCGCCTTGTGATAGGGCATGATACTGCCCCTGCCCAGGAGCCTAAGAGCTCAGGAGGTGAACTTACAGTTGAATTGATCTATTTGTCAAACTGGATATTCCTATGAGTGAGCCGCTATCGCAAGGGTTCCCCTATAAAAAAGTATTCGCAGGTCGAAGAGGTGAACCTGCTCATGCATGATGATCAGCAAAAGAGAGGTGTCGTTTGTTGTGCAAAAAAATGGTAGGGTAGGGTCCTTGTGCCTTGCACCAGGTTGGTTAATTTACCCGGCCTTATCCAAAAAATGACCTGGCCGACGGACGGCCTGGAACCGCCACACAGAGAAAAATAACAGAAAGGAGAAGCGACCGAGCATGGTGGATCTGACCCTGTGTCAACGCATAATTGAGAATATCGGCCGGGTGATTATCGGCAAGGAGGAGGTTGTCCGCCTGCTGATGACCTCTCTTCTGGCCGACGGTCATGTCCTGCTCGAGGACGTGCCTGGCCTGGGCAAGACGCTTATCGCCAAATCCCTGGCGCTGTCCATCGGCGGGACCTTCAAACGGGTGCAGTTCACCCCGGACCTGCTGCCGTCGGATATTACCGGTTTTAATGTCTTTAACCAGCAGACCGGCCAGTTCACCTTTCAAGCCGGACCGGTGATGAGTAACGTGCTGCTGGCCGACGAGGTCAATCGCACCATCCAGCGCACCCAGTCAAGCCTGCTGGAAAGCATGGAGGAGCGGCAGGTTACCGTCGATGGGCAGACCATGGTCTTACCGGCGCCTTTTTTTGTCATCGCCACCCAGAATCCCATCGAGCAGGAAGGGACCTTTCCCCTGCCCGAGGCCCAGCTCGACCGGTTCCTCCTGCGTATCCATATGGGATACCCCAGCCGCGAAGAGGAAATTGCCATCATGGCCCGCTTCCAAAAGGACGAACCGCTGCAGGAGCTGGCCGCCGTTGCCGCACCCTGGGAGATCGTCGCCATGCAGCAGGCGCGAAAGGAAATTCGTGTGACAGACCCCATTCGCCACTATATTGCCGATATCGTCCGGGCCACCCGGCAGGAGCCGACCATCCTCTTCGGAGCCAGCCCCCGCGGAGCCCTTGGCCTGCAGCGGGCAGGGCAGGCTTTTGCCGCCTTACATGCCCGGGACTATGTGCTGCCGGACGACATCAAGGCCCTGTGTCGTCCGGTTCTCAGCCATCGGTTGATCCTCCGTGAAGAAGAACGGTTTCGGGGCACTACCGTCGACCAGGTTCTCGACGATATCATCGCCCGCATCCCCGTTCCGGTCGGCGTCACCTGAAAAATCATGGCAGTCGTTGACGACAGGGAAGCAACTTTTTTAAAATTCGGCCTCATGCAGCTGCTTCTCCTCGGGCTGCTGGCCTTCTCCCTCCTGCATTCCCAGAAAAACCTGACCCTGCTGCTGGTGCTCCTGCTGGCCTTCGTCTACGGCGCCTGGCTGTGGAGTCGGCTCAGCCACGATCGGCTGCAGGTCTGCTCGTCATTTGACCGGGACCGGGTTTTTCCCGGTGAACCGGTGCAGATGGACATCCTCGCTGAAAATCGGCAGCCCCTGCCGGTGTGGCTGCGGGTGATTGTCCCCGTTCCCGGCTCGGTCGAGGATGCATCCGGTCAGGTCGCACCGGTCCGGGAGCAGGGCCTCCTGTGGTATCAATCGGTGCTTTTTTCCTGGCATCTTCTGCCGCAACAGCGTGGCATCTATCGACTCGGTCCGCCGCGGGTGATATGCGGCGATCTGCTCGGCATCTACCCCCGGGAAAAGACTCTGATGCAGGAACCGCTCGACCTGATCGTCTACCCCCGTCTGCTGGCGCTGCACCCCTTTGGCCACATAAAAAAAGACCTCTTCGGCAGTCCTGGGGCGAAGAGTCCGGTCGAAGACCCGATCTACCTCCTCGGCACCCGTGAGTACCACGCCGGCCGACCATCCCGCTATATCCACTGGACCGCCAGTGCCAGGTTGAACCGGCTGCAGGAAAGGGTTTTTGAACCCTCGCGACAGGCCCGGGTGCTGTTTGTCCTCGATGTCGGCCCCTTTGCCGCGGCAGCGGCGGCTGACAGCTTTGAGAGGGCGGTGTCGGGGCTCGCCTCGCTGGCTGTTGAGTGTGAACGGCAGGGGTTCGCCGTCGGTCTGGTTACCAACGGCGTGATGACCGGCAACCGCTCACCTTTTGTCGCGGTGGCCCGAAGCGCCCGTCAGTCGACGCTGATGCTCGAGACACTGGCCGGGGTGGAGATGACCTGCCGCCGGCCCATCGGCGACCATCTCCGGCAGGTGCGAGGCCTGAACAGCGGTCTGAGCTGCATCCTCTTTACCCTGGACCGGCCGGAGAAGGCCGATGAGCCGGTTCACCTCCTGCGGCGGAAAAAAATCACCGTGACCACAATCTATTGCACCGAGTTCGACCACCCTGCCTCGTCCGGTTTTTCCGGAGAACGCGTACTGCCGCTGGACCACCTGTTGCCGGAGGCTCGATCCGCATGAGCGACAGGAGGGAATGGCTGCTCCTGGCAGCTCTGCTGGGCATGGATCTGAGCTGGCTGTACGGCTGGGCTGCACTGATCATGCTCGCCGGTTTTCACCAGCCTCTGCCGCATCTGGCAACCCTCGGTATCGCCGTTTCGGCCACGCTGCTGACCGTGTCCCATCATCGCCGCGGCTGGCGGATCTATCAGATCGGCGCCCTGCACCTGGCCGGTCTGCTGCTGGCCTGTGGTGTTCTCATCTATGCTGTGGAAACTCCGGCGTCCTCATTTTTCGATAGGGCCTGGCTAGCTGAGTTTTTTACCATGTCCAGAACGCCGCTCCACTGGCTGCGGCTGGCGGTGACTCTTTGCTGCTGCCTGGCTCTGTGGATAACGGCAACTCGGCTGGCTCTGCTGCCGAGAAGCCATGCCACGGTATCCAATCACTTTGATTTCGGGGTCATCGCCCTGGTGTTGCTGCACCTGCTTGAGATGCTGCTCTTCGTCGAAGGGGGTATTATCCTCACCGGGCTTTCCCTGCCGCGGCTGCTTCTGGCTTTTTTGGCCTTCACTGTACCGGCTTTCTGCCTGGCCCGCTGCGGCACGGGACAAGGGACAAGCGGTTTCATCTCCGGCTTTCGCGGTATCGGCGCGGTCGTCAGTTTTCTCGCCCTAGTGCTGCTGCTGGGCGGCGGCGTCATCGCCCTGTTCCTGCCGTACCTGACCGTGGCGGCCGAGACCGGGGTGGCGGTTCTGAAAACGGTGACCACGCCGCTGGGTGAACTCTTGCTGCGTATCCTGCGCTTTCTCTTCGGCTCTGGCCGCCTGCGCTCCGATGCGGCAGGTTCCGGCTCGGCGGAGAGTGCCCCGTTGCAGCATATCGCTGAACAGCCGGTGGAGGGATGGCTGCTGCTGGTGCAGAAAATCCTTCTTTTCCTCACCGCCGGCCTGGGTCTGCTGCTTGCGCTTGCCTTGTGCGCCTTGCTCCTCTGGCAGCTGGTGTGGTGGCTGACAAAGCGAGGTGATACGACAGCGCCGGGTCCCAGCCCCTGGCAGCTGTTCCGGCACCTGCTGCGCGACCTTGTTGGCGCAGTCATGGCCCTGGCGGGAAAACTGCGCGGTGCCGGCACACCTTCGCGGGGCCCCGTTCAGCTCTACCTGTCCCTGATGCACTGGGGCGCCGTGAGCGGGCTGCCCCTCATGCCGTCGGAAACGCCACGGGAATATGGCCGGCGGCTGATGAAACGACTGCCGGCGGTCACCGACGAAATCGAGCTAATTATTGCCGTGCACAATGCATCGGTCTATGGCGGACGAACCGGACAAGCAGTGCAGCTGCACCACGCCTGGGCAGCCTGCAGCAGATTGCGCAGTCCCCGGTTCTGGCCGCTACGCCTCAAATCCCTGCTCTTTCGCTGAAAAGTCCTCTGTCACCCGCCGGTCCCTGGTGCGGATGGGTGCAGCATTATCCACCGCCGGCCTTGGTAAAAAATGGTGCGTGTGAGGCGGTAGAAGGGATCGCGCTTGACATCTTCATACCGATGGAGTTTCAATTGTTCCAGCCACAGACTATCACCGGATAAGCCGGGGGTAGATCATGCACAAGCACCCCAAGAAGTACGTAGGTAGAGTATGCGTCCAGTAATAATTTCAATAGCTTTGCTTCTCTGCAGTAATGTTTTTATGACCTTTGCCTGGTATGCCCATCTCAAGGAATTAAATAACAAGCCCTGGATCATTGCCGCCTTTATCAGCTGGGGAATTGCCCTGCTGGAATATCTCCTCCAGGTTCCGGCCAATAGAATCGGCTATACCGTTTTGAACGTCGGCCAGCTGAAAATACTGCAGGAAGTCATTACCCTGTCAATTTTTGTGCCGTTTTCGGTGATGTATTTAAAAGAACCGTTGAAATTGGATTACTTATGGGCCGGCCTGTGCCTTGTCGGCTCGGTTTATTTCATGTTCCGCAGCAAATTTGTCTAACTTCGGTAACTTGCCTGAGGGGGATTCCAGACGGAGGGAAAGCGGTTCGGCAACCGGAACCGGTCTCAGATAAATAATTTTTTCTTGATGATTTTCAGATAGCGCCTGCTCACCGGGATGTTTTTCCCGCTGTGGGTGGCAATTTGGGCCATGCCGCCGTCGAGCAGGACAATTTCCCTGATATGGTTGATATTGACCAGATACTGCTTATGGCAGCGAAGGAGCGGCGTTCGTTCTTCCAGGACCTTGAGGGTGACCTCGGTGAAATACTCCTGGTCCCTGGTCGTCAGGTGGACCCCGGCGATGCTGGTGGTGATGAATTCCACCTCCTCCAGGCCAACGAGCCTGATCCTGTTGCCCAACAGACAGGGGATGCGGCGTATCTCCTCGCTGTCGAAGGTCGGCGGGCGGTTTTCGCCGATGGTCTGCTGCAGCTTGGTGACGGTTTTTGCCAGTCGTTGACTGTCGACCGGCTTGAGCAGGTAGTCGAGGGTCTTTTCCTCAAAGGCCTTCAGCGAGTAGTGGTCAAAGGCGGTGACAAACACCACATGGGGCATGATCTCCTGGTTGACCATATTGAGCAGTTCAAAACCGCTGATGACCGGCATCTGAATGTCGAGAAACAGCACCTGCGGCCGCAGCCTGTTGATCATCTTCAGGGCTTCGATGCCGTTGCCGCAGGAACCGACAACCTCAATGACCGCCGTCTCGGCGAGGAGAATGGCCATCTCCTCGCGGGCATGTATTTCATCATCGACAATCAGCGCGCGAATCATTTTTCTCGACACCCTCCTTCCGGCAAGGTTATGGAGACGACCGTCCGTTCCCCGGGGATACAGGATATCTCCAGGCCATGGTTTTCGCCGCAGAGGTTTTTGATCCTTTTTTCGACAATGCTCATACCCAGACCTTTTTTCCCTCTCTCGATGAAATTGCCGGCATTATCCTCGACACTGATGCGGATAGAGCCGGGCTGTCGAACGGTGCTCAAGCGGATCACGCCCTGGCCGAGCATATTCGAAATGCCATGCTTGATGGCATTTTCGACAATCGGCTGCAGAGAAAAGACCGGCAGCTTCAGGGCCAGCAACTCGTCATCGACAGTCATTTCCAGCTGCAGCCGGTCCTCAAACCTGGCTTTTTCGATGACCAGATAGGAATTGACATGATTGAGTTCTTCTTCCAGTGTCGAGAGGTTGCCGGTGTTTTTAAGATTTTTACGGAAAAAATTGGAAAGATGCAAGAGCAGATCTCTGGCCCGATCACCATCCTTGCGGGTAATGGCGATGATGGTGTTGAGTGCGTTGAATAAAAAATGCGGGCTTATCTGCGCCTGGGCAAGCTTCAGCTCCGCCGAGGTGACCAGGGTCTTCTGCTCGATATACCGGGCATAGAGAATCTGATCGGAGAGCAGCTTGGTGATCCCTTCGCCGAGGGTCTTATTGGTCACCAGAAAAAGCTTATTTTTCGGCTCAAAGAGGTTGATGGTGCCGATCAGCTCATTATCAAGGCGCAGCGGAACACACAGCACCGAACCGAGCGGGCAGTCCGTTGAAAGATTGCAGCGCCATTTCTTTTCGCCGCCGTCGGCATAGACTATCCGGTTTTCGCGGATCGCTTTCATGGTCTGCGTCGAGCTGATGTTCTGGCCGACCTGATGGTGGTCACTGCCGTCACCGACAAAAGCCAGCACCTTTTCCCGATCGGTGATTCCCACCGCCCCGACCCCGGTTTCCTGCAGGATGACCGAAGCGACCTCCCCGGCCGTCTGCATATTGAAACCCCGGCCAAGAATCGCCACGGTCTTTTCGGCCATCTTCAGCGCCTTGGTGGAGAAAAAGACACTGAGCTCATCATACATCTTGCGCTGATCGCGGATGATACTGACGAAGATGGCCGCCCCGGTGCTGTTGGCCAGGATCATCGGCAGGGCAATGATGCGGACCAGGGCGACCGCCTGGTCAAAAGGCTGAGACAGCAGCAGGATGATGAGCATCTGGGTAATCTCGGCGACCAGGGTGGTGAAAAAAGCGACTGTTGGACTGAGCAGCCGGTGCTGCTGATAATGGCGCACCAGATAGATATGCACCAGGCCGCCGATCAACCCCTCCACGGTAGTCGACACCCCGCAGGAAAGCGCGGTGAAGCCGCCAAGGGACAAACGATGCAGCCCGGCGGTCAGGCCGACCGCCCCGCCAAGCAGTGGGCCGCCGATGATACCGGCAAGCACCGCCCCGATCGCCCGGGTATTGGCAATGGCGTCGTTGATCGGCAGGCCGAAGTAGGTGCCGAGAATGGAGAAGGTTGAAAAAATAACGTAGAGCAGCAGCAGTGTGCGGGGATGCAGCGTGTGAATATGAAAAGACCGGAAAAATGGCGACTTGGTAAAGAGATAGGCGATGACGAGAAACACCGACATCTGCTGCAGCAGGGCAAAGATATTATGCAGGGAGAAGGTCAGCAGATCCATAGAGTTTTACTTAGCCATCGTGTAATCGGGCTTTTTACGTCTTTAACATTTTTTGACCTGGGCCAAAAAGAACGCGGCCTACCATACTCCGGGCGGAGGGAAAATGTCTATTCTCGGACAGCCTCCTCGGTGATTCCCGGTCAGGCCAACCCATAGAGATGGGGAAAGATGACAATGGACGCGAGAACCAGCACCTGGATGATGATAAACGGCACCACCCCCTGGTAGATGTCGACGGTCCGGATCTCCGGCGGAGACACTCCTTTCAGGTAAAAAAGAGAAAAGCCGAATGGCGGGGTGAGGAAGGAGGTCTGCAGATTCATGGCAATGAGGATGGCGAACCACATCGGTTCGATGCCGATGACCTGGGAGATCGGCAAAAGGATCGGCACGACGATATAGGAAATCTCGATAAAATCAATGAAAAAACCGAGCAGCATGATCGCGCCCATGGAGAGAATGAGAAAGCCCCATTTTTCGCCGGGCAGCCCGGTCATAAACTCTTCGACGATGAGATCGGCGCCGGTGTAGATAAAGACCATGGAAAATGCCGTGGCGCCGATGAGGATGGCAAAGACCATGGCGGTAATCATCACCGTCTGCAGCGAAGAGTCGATGACGATCTGCCAACTGAGTTTACGGTACATGGCGGCAAGAATCATCGCGCCCAGCGCGCCGACCGCCGCCGATTCGGTCGGCGTGGCGATACCGACGAAGATGGAGCCGAGGACAATGATAATCAGCGCCAGCGGCGGCAGAATGGCAATGAGGGCGCGCATGACCGAACCTTTCTTGTCTTCTTCCGGCACGGTAATTTCCGGGGCGACCTTTTTGTCGACCAGGGCGATGATGACGATGTAGACAATGTAGCAGCCGACCAGGATGAGACCGGGCACCAAGGCCGCCTTGAACAGATCGCCGACCGGCAGCTGAAAGACATCGCCGAGGATGATCAGCACAATCGACGGCGGGATGATCTGGCCAAGGGTTCCCGCTGCACAGATAGTGCCGGTAGCCAGTTTTTTCGAGTAGCCGTATTTCAGCATGACCGGCAGGGCAATGACGCCCATGGCCACCACCGAGGCACCGACCACCCCGGTGGAAGCAGCGAGCAGCGTCCCGACCAGTACGGTACTGATGGCCAGCCCGCCCCGGACCCTGCCGAACAGGATGCCCATCGATTCGAGCAGCCGCTCCGCCAGTTCCGATTTCTGCAGGATGATGCCCATGAGGATAAACAGCGGTACGGCCATCAGGATAGTGTTGTTCATGATCGAATAGATACGAAACGGCATCATTGAAAACATGCTGAAAAATTCTTCGGCTACCAGAACAAGATTCGGGTCGGGCATGAGCTCGACAAAGGCGGCAATCGTTCCGAAAAACATCGCCACCGCGCCGAAGGTAAAGGCCACCGGATAGCCGACGCTGAGCAGGATAAGCGCCGCGAAAAACATAATTATACCGGTCATTGCGCGCTCCTCAGCTGTTGGATGTTTTTCAGAATATAGCCGGTTGCGCTGAACAGCAGAAAGCCGAAGGCAACCGGAATCATGCTCTTGATGATCCAGCGGTAGGGCAGCCCGCCGGGATCTTCGGAGATTTCATTTATGGTGTAGGCATCGACGACAAAATCGAATGAACCGAACAGAATGAGCAGGCTCAGCGGCATGAGAAAGAGAATAGTGCCGACGATATTGATCAGCGCCTTGCTCCTGAGGCTCATTTTGTCATAGAGAAAATCGACCCGCACATGGGCTTCATGCTGCAAGGCCACCCCGACGCCATAGAGGATGATAATGGAAAACAGGTGCCACTCCATCTCCTGCATGCCGACGGAACTGGCGTGAAAAAGATAGCGCATCATCACGTCGAAGGCGACGTTAAGCACCATCAGCAGCAGAACGATGGCCAGAAATTTGCCGACGATGTCGACGAGACGGTGAATACACTTTTCAATTTTTGTCAGCATGGCTATCGGTTGTCAGGGAAAATGAGGAATGCTCCCGTCCAGCCGGCGAAGACTGGACGGTACGGCATGGCCGACGGGTGGCCGTTGTTACCAGCTCTTTAGTCCGCCAGTTCCTCTAAGGTTTTTATGTAGTTGTATTCGGAAATATTGGTCCAGGCCCGGGCCTTTTTGATATAGGCCCGCTGCGAGTCGAGCACCTCTTTGAAGCTGGCGTCTTTTGCGGCATATTCATCATACAGCTCGTCGGAGGCGGTCTTCATCGCCTGCATGACCTCTTTCGGGAAGGTCTTCACCTGGATGTTCGGAAATTCGGTCTTCATCTGTTCCCAGGCCTCGACACTGCCGGCAAAGTTCTCGATGAACAGGTCGGCGGTTACCGCTTTCATGGCGGTGATGAGCATGGCCTGATACTCTTTCGGCAGCTTGTCCCAGGCTTTCTTGTTGATGAGGAACTGCAGTTCGGTAGCCGGTTCATGCCAGCCGGTATAATAGTAAGGCGCTATCTTGTGAAAGCCCATCTTGATATCCATGGCCGGGCCAACCCATTCCAGCGCATCGATGGTGCCACGGTCGAGAGAGGTATAGAGTTCCCCCGGCGCGATATTGGTGACATTGACACCAAGTTTGGCAAAAACCTCTCCGGCCAGCCCGGGGATACGCATTTTCAGGCCTTTCAGGTCATCTAAGGTATTGATCTCTTTCTGGAACCAGCCGCCCATCTGTACCCCGGTGTTGCCGCCGGGAAAGCTGAGCACATCAAATTTGTCGTAGGTTTTCTGCATCAGCTCCATGCCGCCGCCCTGGTAGAACCAGGCATTCTGCTCGTCGGCATTCATGCCGAAGGGGACGGTGCAGAAAAAGACCGTGGTGATGTCCTTGCCTTTCCAGTAATAGGAGGCGCTGTGACCCATTTCATACTGGCCGCCCTTGGTCATGTCGAGAATACCCAGTGCCGCCTTGTGTTTTTCCGCGCCCTCTACCCGGATAGTGAAGTTACCGCCGCTCATTTCCTCGATAATTTTCCCCAGTTGAATCGGGGCGGTGGCAAAGGGGGTGAGCGTTGATGACCAGGACATGGCCATCTTCCAGCGCACCTTTTCGGCGGCCAGGGCCGGTGCGGCAAGCAGAACGAGTGCGACCAGCGCGGTTGAAATACGGTAAACCAGTCTCATTGTTTCCTCCTTTCGTTGAGTTGAGTTTCATTCTCCCGAGTATATCCTCTATTGAGGACTATTGCATGGTACTCGAACTGTTCAGGGCAAAAAACTACCATTTCGGTAAGCGGTTGTATAGGCATTTGTCCGGTTGAGGAATCAGGTAAGTGGTTGTTGCTCGTCGGCTGCATTAATGGTTAAGGGTTCTTGACAAACTGCCCGGCTTCGACATATAGTACATAACATATTTTAAGCGTATTTTTCGGATGAGACAGAGCAGCGAGGTGCGAAGATGCTGTATAACTCAATTGAGAAGCATCCGGATTTGTTGAAGAAGGCGCCCAATCTCCTTGACTACGCCGACACGCGAGCCGCATTTTCCTGGGAGACCGTCCGGGTCGAATTACCCAGGCTTCCTGAAGGCAGAGGCTTCAATATCGGTCATGCGGCGGTCGATTGTCATGCCGATGGCCCCCTGCATGACCATCTGGCCCTGCAATGGCTGGGCAGCGACGATAGCTGTCGCACCTTCACCTACGGCGAGCTCAAGGCTCAGAGCAACCGCTTTGCCAACATCCTTAAAGATCTTGGTATCGGCAAGGGGGATACGGTCTGCACCCTGGCCGGGCGAATCCCCGAACTGTATATCGCCGCCCTGGGGGTGTTCAAAAACACCAGCATCTTTTGCCCCCTCTTCTCCGCCTTCGGTCCCGAGCCGATTTTTCAGCGGCTGAGCAAGGGGGAGGCAAAACTCCTGCTGACCACCGAACGGTTGTACCGCCAGAAGGTCAGTCCGCTGATGGACAGGCTGCCGGCGCTGCGCTATGTCCTGCTGGTAGACGCCAAGGAGCATCCGGGAGGTGGTCCGATGTCGCTGCAAAAACTCATGGAGGCCGCTTCCGACGTCTATACCATCCCGCCGACCGACCCGGAGGATATCGCCCTGCTGCATTTTACCAGCGGCACCACCGGCATGCCCAAGGGCGCGCTCCATGCCCACAGCGCCGCCCTTACGCATTATATGACCGGCAAATATGTCATGGATTTTCATCCGGAGGATATTTTCTGGTGCACCGCCGACCCCGGCTGGGTGACCGGAACGTCCTATGGCATCATTGCCCCGCTGCTGCACGGCATCACCAATATTGTCGATGAGGCCGATTTCGATGCCATGCGCTGGTGTGAAATCCTCGCCTCCCGGCAGGTGAGCGTCTGGTACACGGCGCCGACGGCCATCCGGCGATTTATGCGCCTTGGTATCGAGCCGGCCCAGGCCGTCGACCTGCGTCATCTGCGCCTCATTCACAGCGTCGGCGAGCCGCTCAACCCGGAGGCGGTGGTCTGGGGGATAAAGGCGCTGGGGCTGCCGATCCATGACAACTGGTGGCAGACGGAAACCGGCGGCATCATGATCGCCAATTTTCCGGCCATGGCCATTCGCCCCGGCTCGATGGGCAGACCGTTGCCCGGCATCGAGGCGGCCATTGTTCAGCGCCTTGGTGACGACAGGGTCAAGGTGATCGAGGAAGCCGATGTGCAGGGCGATCTGGCCCTCCGGCCGGGCTGGCCGTCGATGTTTCGCGGCTACCTGCACGACGAGGAGCGTTACCGCAAGTGCTTTTCCGGCGGTTGGTATCTGACCGGCGATCTGGCCAGACGCGATACGGACGGCTATTTCTGGTTCGTCGGCCGCGCCGATGACATCATCAAAACCTCCGGCCACATGGTCGGGCCCTTCGAAGTCGAAAGTGCGCTGATGGAGCATCCTGCCGTGGCCGAAGTGGGGGTTATCGGCAAGCCGGATCCGCTTATCGGCGAGATGGTCAAGGCCTTCGTCGCGCTGAAGCCGGGCAGGCTGCCAAGCGACGAGCTGCGCCTCGAACTCATCGGTTTTGCCCGCAAAAAACTCGGCTCGGCGGTGGCGCCCAAAGAGATTGATTTCCAGCAGAACATTCCGAAAAACAAAGGCGGCAAGATCATGCGGCGGCTGCTCAAGGCCCGCGAGCTGGGGCTACCCGAGGGTGATCTGTCGACACTGGAGGAGTGACAATGAACGACAAAGGCAGCGACAAAACCACGACCGACACGGTCGACTCCGCCCATGCACGCCACCTGCTGCACAACATGATACGCATCCGTCGCCTGGAGGAAAAGTGCGCCGAACTGTACAGCGCCATGAAGATACGCGGTTTTCTCCACCTCTATGACGGCGAAGAGGCGGTGGCCGTCGGCGTTCTCGAGGCGCTGGCCGCGGACGACGCCGTCGTCGCTACCTACCGCGAGCATGGTCATGCTCTGATCCGTGGTATCGGCATGGGCGCCATCCTCGCCGAGATGTATGGCAAGCAGGACGGCTGCAGCCGGGGGCGCGGCGGGTCGATGCATCTTTTCGATGCCAGGACCAGGTTCTATGGCGGCAACGCCATCGTCGCCGGCGGCCTGCCCATAGCCGTCGGTCTGGCCCTGGCCGACAAAATGCAGCAGAGATCGCGGGTGTCCTGCTGCTTTTTCGGCGATGGCGCGGTGGCCGAAGGGGAGTTTCATGAAAGCATGAATCTCGCCGCCCTGTGGCAATTGCCGGTGCTCTTCGTCTGCGAAAATAACCTGTACGCCATGGGCACGGCGCTGAAATATTCCCAGGCCGTCGTCGATCTGGCCAGCAAAGCGGCAAGCTATGACGTGGCCGCTGCGGCGGTGGACGGCATGGATGTGCTGGCCGTCGAGAAGGCGGCAAAGGAGGCGACCGAAACGGTTCGCAACAGCGGGAAGCCGTTTTTCCTCGAGTGCCGCACCTATCGTTTTCGCGCCCACTCGATGTATGACCCGGAACTCTATCGCAGCAAGGAGGAAGTCGAGGAGTGGAAAAAACGCTGTCCGATCGCCACATTCTCCCGGACGATGAAAGATCAGGGGACGCTCGGTGATGGCGACATCGAGACGATAGAACAGGACGTCGCCCGGGAAATCGACGAAGCCGTGGCCTTTGCCGAGGCCTCGCCCTGGGAGTCTGTCGACGATCTGACCCGCTTTGTCCATTCGGAACGGAGGGCGCCATGACCAACTCTGACAAGGGCCAGCACAAGCTGACCTACCGTGAAGCGGTGCGCGAAGCCATCCGCGAGGCGATGCATAAAGACGAACGGGTTTTCCTCATGGGCGAGGACGTCGGCCGATACGGCGGCTGTTTTGCGGTAAGCAAGGGCTTGCTCGAGGAGTTCGGCCCGGAGAGAATCCGCGACACGCCGCTGTCCGAATCCGGCTTCGTCGGGGCGGGCATCGGCGCGGCTCTCGGCGGCATGCGGCCGATCGTCGAGGTGATGACGGTCAACTTCAGCCTGCTCGCCGCCGACCAGATCATCAATACCGCCGCCGTCTATCTGTACATGTCCGGCGGCCAGTTCAATGTGCCAATCGTCATCCGCATGGCCACCGGCGGCGGTCGGCAGCTGGCGGCGCAGCACTCCCGCTCGCTCGAGGGCTGGTATGCCCATATCCCCGGCATCAAGGTAGTCAGCCCGGCGACCCTCGAGGACGCGCGCGGCATGCTCTGGACGGCGCTGCAGGACCCGGATCCGGTGCTGATCTTTGAAAACGCCGGCCTCTACAATATGGAAGGGACACTGGATGCCACTGCCGGTGCAGTCGATATCGACCGGGCCCGTGTCTGTCGGGCCGGAAAAGATATCACCATCATCAGCTATTCGGCGAGCCTGCACAAATCGCTGGAGGCGGCGGAAATATTGGCCAAGGAAGGAATTGAGGCGGAGGTTGTCGATCTGCGCACCTTGCGGCCTCTGGATGAACAGACCTTTCTGAGCTCGGTGGCGGCGACGCACCGCGCCCTCATTGTCGATGAGGGATGCCGTAGCGGCAGCCTTGCCGCCGAGATTGCCGCGAGGATTATGGAGAACGTGTTCTACGAGCTGGACGCCCCGGTTGCGCGCCTGTGCAGCGCAGAGGTGCCCATGCCCTACGCCGGCCACCTTGAGCAGGCAGCCCTGCCGCAGGTGGATCAGATCGTCAACCTCGTTCGAAAAATGGTGGGTGGTGATGGCTGAATTTTGCATGCCCAGTCTGGGCTCGGATATGCAGGCGGGGACACTCATCGAATGGCGGGTGCAGCAGGGCGACCGCGTCCATCGACGGGATGTCATCGCCGTGGTGGAAACGGACAAGGCCGCCATCGAGATTGAGGTGTACGAAGACGGGGTTGTTGAATCGCTCTTGGTCGAGCCGGGCGAAAAGGTACCGGTGGGCACGGTCATGGCGGTCATCGGCGATAAAGACGGGGTGAAGGCTGCGGCGAAGGAACGGGCCGTACCCGGCAAGATCGCACCTGTAACCGCACGAAGCAAGGCTTCACCGTATGCCCGCAAGCTGGCCGCCGAGCGTGGGGTCGACCTGAACACGGTGGTCGGCACCGGTCCGGAGGGCGCCATATGCGCCGCCGACATCGAGCAGGCAGCGGCGGCCGGGCCGGTAAAGCCGACCGAACCGCCGGAGTCGGTAAAGTCGGTTGAATCAGCAAAGCCAGCCAAACCGGTCGAGCAGCCAGGGCAGACTGTCGAACCGGCGCCACAGGCGGCCCCGCCGGGCAAGGATCCCCAGGCGGCCATGCGCCGGGCCATCGCCTCGGCCATGGCCCGCTCGAAGCGGGAAATTCCCCACTACTATCTGCAGACGCGCATCGATATGCACCGCACCCTGCAGTGGCTGGCGTCGGAAAATGCGCAGCGGCCGATCAAGGAGCGGATACTGCCCGTTGTCCCGCTCATCAGGGCAGTGGCGCTGGCCCTGGGCGAAGTGCCGGAACTCAATGGCTACTGGATCGATGACCAGCATCGGATTTCCGAGGCGATGCATATCGGTTTTGTTATCGCCCTGCGCCAGGGCGGTCTGATGGCGCCGGCCATCCTCCACGCCGATGCCCTAAGTATGGACGAACTTATTACGGCGCTGCGCGACTTGATTCAACGCGCCCGATCCGGCGGACTGCGCAGTACCGAGATAACCGACGCCACTGTCACCATCACCAGTCTGGGCGATCTCGGCGTGGAGACGGTATACGGGATCATTTACCCGCCCCAGGTGGCCCTGGTCGGCTTTGGCAAGATCACCGAGCAGCCCTGGGCCGAGGCCGGCCTGCTCGGTGTGCGGCCGGTGCTGACCGCCACCCTTGCCGCCGATCACCGGGCTACCGACGGCCATCGCGGCGCCCAGTTTCTCGACGCCTTAAACCGTTACCTGCAGGAGCCGGCAAAGCTATGAACGAAAATGAAATCAAAGAGGTTATCTTCGCCATTCTCAAACGGCTTGCCCCCGAGTCGGAGCCGAGCGAGCTGGCACCGGACGAAAATATCCGCAAAGCGCTGGATATCGACTCCTTCGACGCCCTGAATTTCTTTGTCCGTATCGATGAGGAGCTCGGCATCAGCGTCCCCGAGGCGGATTACGGCAAGCTGAATACCCTCACGGAAATGCTTGCCTATTTCTCGCGCCGTCTCGGTTGATGCGTCCACCGCCATTCGGTGCCCTCATTTTAACAGGAGATCGACGATATGAGCGATGATTACCCTGCCTTGCATAAACATCTGCAGCAGTTGTCCGCTAAACTGGCGAAAGAGCTGCGCTCGCCCATGTCGGCCTTTGCCCAGCTCAACGGTGCGGTAACCGCACCGGGCGCGCTCGATGCCAGGACAAAACAGCTCATGGCCCTGGGCATCAGCATCGCCATCCGGTGTGAAGGGTGTATCGCCTACCATGTCCATGACGCCATCCGGGCCGGGGCCACCAGAGAGGAGATAATGGAGACCATAGCCCTGGCCATTATGATGGGAGGCGGCCCGGCGGTGGTCTATGCCTGCAAGGCGCTGGAGGCCTTCGACCAGTTCACCACGTCCGGGCAGGGGTCGTCCGCATCGGCTTCCGAGAAAGCGTGATTGTCGCATGATCTTGATTTGGTCCGAGCCTGCGGCTTTTTTACAAAGGAGCCTTGGTGAAAATAATCCGCCCCACGGAAAAATCCGCGCCAAAAATCGCCATCGGCACCATATCCGAAGTGCATGGACCGGTGGTGGAGGTGTACTGCCGCCGTTTACCGCCGCTGCGTCAGGCTCTGACCACCGAGGTAAACAGTGAGCGCTGTCTGTTTGAGGTGCACCAGCATATCGACCAACATCACATTCGTGCCATCACGCTGCATCAGACCAGTGGCCTGGCCAGGGGCATGCCCGTCTATGACAGCGGGGCGCCTCTGCATGTGCCGGTCAGCCCGGAATGTCTTGGCCGGCTGGTGAACATTTTCGGCGAGCCGCTCGATGGTGGGCCTGTCCTGCCCGCCGAACACTTTCACAATATCCATTCCCGTCCGCCGGGCCTGTACGAATCCCTCGGCACCAGCACCATTCTCGAGACCGGCATCAAGGTAATCGATCTGCTCTGCCCCTTCATCAAGGGGGGGAAAACCGGTCTGTTTGGTGGCGCCGGGGTGGGCAAGACCGTCCTGGTCATGGAATTTATGCACGCCATCGCGGCAATCCACAGCGGCGTCTCGGTCTTTGCCGGGGTTGGCGAACGGATTCGTGAAGGCCATGAGCTCTGGCACGAGATGCGCAAGGCCGGGGTAATGGCCGAGACCTTGATGATGTTCGGCCAGATGGACGAATCGCCGGGGGTGCGTTTCCGGGTCGGGTTGTCGGCGCTGAGCTACGCGGAATATCTGCGTGACGACATGCACAAGGAGGTGCTGTTTGTCATGGACAATGTCTTTCGTTTTGTCCAGGCCGGCAGTGAGATATCCAGTCTGCTCGGGCGCATGCCGGCCACCGTCGGGTATCAGCCGACCCTGCACACGGAGGTCGCCGAACTGGAGGATCGAATCCTTTCGACCCGCCATGGTTCCATCACTTCGGTCCAGGCGGTCTATGTGCCCGCCGATGACATGAGCGACCCGGCGGTAAACGCCATTTTCAATCACCTCGACACCACGGTGATTCTCTCCAGGTCGCAGGCCGCCAAGGGCATCTACCCGGCGGTCGATCCGCTGCATTCGACCAGCAAAATGATGGACCGACAGACCCTTGGCGATGAGCACTACACCATTGCCGAAGGCGTACGTGAGGCAATGGCCCGTTATGCCGAGCTCGAGGATATTATCGCCATGCTCGGGGTTGAGGAACTGTCCGCCCGCGACCGGCAGATCGTCATGCGGGCGCGAAAGCTGCAAAAGTACCTGACCCAGCCGTTCTGGGTGACCGCAGCGTATACCGGCATGGAAGGGCAGTCGGTCGCCCTGGCCGATACCCTGGCCGATTGCCGGGCCTTTCTGCGCGGTGACTACGATGAAGTGCCGGAAGATCGGTGCTATTTCCAGGGCAAGATGAAAAAGAGGTGATAATGCAAAGCTATACCCTGCATCTGCACGACAACCGCAACAGCCTGTGTGTTACTGAGGTCGCCTCTTTTGTCGGTGAAGACGAAAGCGGCCGTTTCGGCATTCTGCCCGGCCATGTCCGGATGATGACCGTGCTGCTCTTTGGACTCGCCCGGTTTCGCCGTTTAGGCGAGGACTCGTGGCAGTACCTGGCCATGCCGGGTGGTGTGCTCTATTTTGTCGACAACACCTTGCACCTGGCCTGCCGGCATTATCTGCTGGATATGAATTACCAGCGTATCTCCCGGCGGCTGGTCGAAGAGCTGCTTGCCGAGGAAGAGCTGCTCGACGAGGTCCGGCTGAGCGTGAAACGGATGGAGGAAGCCCTGTTTAAACGCATGTACGAAATGCAACGCACGGGAGTCACCTGGTCATGACGTATAGAAAGCGGTTGAGCGATGATGTCGAGCGTCAGGTAAAACGGATGAAAAAGGCCGAAAAAGAACGGCCGACCCTGTTCGCCCAGACGATTTTTCTTGGCACTCTTGGCCTGGTGTTTGTTTTGCCGGTTATTGCCGGGGCCTACCTCGGTCGCTGGCTCGACAGCCTGGTTGCCGGGTATTCGGTGCGCTGGACCTTGAGCCTGCTGTTTCTTGGCATCATTGTCGGCGCTGTCAACGTCTATTTGATGATGCGGGAGGATACATGAACGATGGTGGTGAATGATGGCGGTATAGGTGTTGAAAACATCTTCACGCTGGGGGCGATGCATATCAGTGTCAGCCTTGCGACAAGTATCGGCTTGACCATTGTCCTCGGCGGCCTGGGCTGGTTGCTGACCCGTCGTCTCGCGTCATCGCCGGGCGGCAGACAGGTGATCGTCGAGGCGGTAGTCTCGGCTCTGGAAGAGGCCGTCGCCGAAGTGGCCGGCCGACACACCCAGCGTATCATGCCGTTTATTGCCAGTCTCTGGCTCTTTCTGGTCTGTGCCAATCTGCTCGGGCTGGTGCCGGGCCTTGATTCGCCGACCCGTGATTTATCGGTGACGACAGCTCTGGCGGTGCTGGTCTTTTTGTCGGTGCACTGGTTCGGTATCCGTATCCAGGGCCTCCGCCGCTATCTCCACCACTATCTGACGCCAAGCCCGATCCTGCTGCCCTTTCATCTGATAAGCGAGGTCACTCGGACCGTCGCCCTGGCGATACGGTTGTTCGGTAACATGATGAGTCTGGAAATGGCTGCCCTGCTGGTGCTTATGGTGGCTGGTTTTCTCGTACCGGTACCGATATTGATGCTGCATGTCGTCGAGGCGCTGGTGCAGGCGTATATCTTCGGCATGCTGTCCTTGATTTACATTGCCGGAGGGATTCAATCGCAGGAAGCAAGACAGGCGGAATAAGGGCCTGTTGACAAAGGAGCATACCATGTCGGACATGAATCTCATTGTGCTGGCTTCGACGCTGGCGGCGGTGCTGGGCATTGCCATCGGGGTGCAGCTGACGGCCCTGGCCATGGGCAAGGCCATTGTCGGCGCCCTGGAGGCCCTGGCCCGTCAGCCCGAGGCGGAGAAATCGATCATGCGCACCCTGTTCATCGGCCTGGCGATGATCGAATCCCTGGCGATTTATGTGCTGGTGATCGTCCTCATTGTGTTGTTTCGCAATCCTTTATTGGAATATCTCATCGGCCCTTAAGAGGAGAACGATTGTGGAACTGAATTGGACGACGTTTGTTCTGGAAATCGTCAATTTTCTGGTGCTGGTCTGGCTCCTGCAGCGTTTTTTTTATAAACCGGTGAAGGGGGTGATGGAAAAGCGCCGGCAGGACATCGATCTGCAGCTGCTGCAGGCCGAAGAAGGACAGCAGCAGGCGGAGGAATTACGGCGGCAGTATGAAAACCGCTTGGCGGACTGGGAGAATGAGCGGCAGGATGCCCGGCAAAAGCTGCGGCAGGAGATCGATGCCGAACATCAGCGGCTGCTGTCTGAACTGCAGCTGCAGCTTGAAGATGAGCGGAAAAAGAACGACGTCCTGGTGGCACGACAGGCCGAGGAACGGCAGCGGCAGAGCGAGACGCGGGCGCTGGAGCTGGGTGCCCGCTTTGTCGCCAGGCTGCTGGAGGAGCTGGCCTGTGAGGAGATACAGTCACGGCTGATAGAACTGCTCATGGTGGAGCTGAAAGATCTCCATCCGGAGCAGAAGGAGACGCTGGCGGCCATGGCGGAAAATGGCCGGCCGACGGCAGCACAGGTATCGAGTGCCTATCCTCTCGACCAGACACAGCGGGCTGCCCTCAAACGATACCTGGACACGCTTTTGTCTCATCCGCTGCAGTATAGCTGGACGCAGGATGCAAAATTACTTGCCGGGGTGCGCATCACCGTCGGTCCCTGGGTTATTCACGCCAATCTGTACGATGAGTTGAAATCCTTTGCCGCCATCGCCCATGGTTACTGATCCGTGTGACACGAGTCTGCTTGACAGACAGGAAGCCTGGCTGCAGGCCTATCGCTACGGCATGCGTTTTACCGAGCAGGGACAACTGGTCTCGGTCGGCGACGGCATTGTCTGGATCTCCGGCCTGCCATCGGCGCAAATGGACGGCCTGGTGGTCTTTGCCGACGGCAGCCGGGCGATGGTGTTCGATCTGTGTCAGGACAAGCTGGGCGCGGTATTGCTCGACGATACAATGACGCTTACCTCGGGGATGCCGGTCTTTCTCGCCCATGAGCAGCTGCGTGTGCCGTGCGGCGACGCTCTGGCCGGGCGGGTCGTCGATCCGCTGGGTGTTCCTCTGGATGGCCTGGGACGCCTGGAAACCATGAAGTATCGCGCCATCGAACAGAGATCGCCACCGATCATTGCCCGTGATTTTGTGCACAAACCGCTCTATACCGGCATAAAAACCATCGATACCCTGATCCCCATCGGCCATGGGCAGCGCCAGCTGCTGATCGGCGATGAAGGCCTCGGCCGCAGTGCCCTGGCCATCGATACAATCCTCAACCAGCGCGGCGCAGGAGTACAGTGTGTCTATGTGCTGATCGGCCAGAAGCGTTCCACGGTCATCAACACCATCGAGACCCTGCGTCGCTGTTCTGCTCTTGACTACATCACCGTGGTGGTGGCTGAGGCCAGCTCCCTGCCGGGCATGCAGTATCTGGCCCCTTTCTCCGGCTGTGCCGTTGCCGAGGAATGGATGCATGCGGGCAGACAGACCCTGGTGATTTACGATGATTTGAGCACCCACGCCAAGATCTACCGCGAGCTGTCCCTTTTGCTGCGGCGTCCTCCGGGCCGGGAGGCCTATCCGGGCGACATTTTCTCCATCCATGCCCGTCTGCTGGAGCGAAGCACCGCCTTATCAGCCGAGCATGGCGGCGGTTCGATGACCGCGCTGCCCATCGTCGAGACGCAGCAGGGAGAAATTGCCGGCTATATCCCAACCAACCTGATTTCCATTACCGACGGGCAGATCTACCTCGACCAGAACCTGTTCTCTGGCGGTTTTCGGCCTGCCATTGATATTGCCCGGTCGGTATCGCGGATTGGCGGCCAGGCACAGCACGCAAAAATCAAGGCCGAGGCCGGCAGGATGAAGCTCGATTATCTGCAGTTTCTCGAACTTGAGGTGTTCACCCGCTTTGGCACCAGGCTCGAGGCATCGATGGAAAAAGCCATTCATCGCGGCCGGATATTGCGGGAAATTCTCAAACAGGAGCAATTGCATCCACTGCCGGTGGAATTCCACATGGCCTGGCTGGTCGCTTTTAATACCGGGCTGTTTGATCCCGTAGAGGCAGAGCAGCTCCCCGAAATTTTGCAATATGTGCAGCAACAGGTGGAGTTGAGCGCGCTGTGTCTGGAGGATGACCGAGAAAAATGGCTTACAGCCGTCCACCGGTGGCTTGCCGAAAAGGGGGAAACGGGGGAACATGAGCCGGTATCGCCGCGTTGAACTGCACCTGCAGCAATTACAGGAATTGCAGTCGATCATTACTTCGATGAAGACCCTTGCCCAGCTGGAACTGCACAAGCTTGCCGGGGGGATGGCGAGCCAGCGGGCAATGATGACCATGCTCGAGCAGGTAGCCGCTGATTTCCTGATGTTTTTTCCGCATTCCGTGCCGCCCCAGGGCAATGCGCTCTGGCTGGTTTTCGGTTCCGAGCGCAGTTTTTGCGGCAACTTCAATGAATTGCTGGTCAGACGTTTGCTCCATGAATACCCTGTCTGTATCGAACATCCGCAACGGGTGCTGGCGGTAGGGCGCAAACTCTGCGAACGACTTGACGAGGCGCTGCCTGGATATGCCGGGCTGGCAGGTGCGTCCGCCGGGGAGGAGATCCCATCGGTGTTAACCCAGGTGGTCGCCGCAACGCAGAAACAGCTGGTGGCAATCAGTGCTGCTACGTTGTGGGTTCTCTGGCATAACGATGAGCCAAGCAAGATCATTTTCCGACGCTTGCTGCCGCCGGAAGAGGCGTGTCCGCTGCCAAGACGAGGTCATCCGCCGATGCTCTATAGCCAACCGGATCGGTTTTTCAGCGATTTTCTGCAGCACTACCTGCTTCTCGGCCTGACGCAGTTCTGCACGGTTTCCCTGCTGGCGGAGAATCAGTACCGCATCCGCCATCTCGAGGGCGCCGTCCGCCGGCTTGATGAACGATTGGCGACGTTAACTTCACGGGCCAGGACCCTGCGTCAGGAAGAGATTATCGAGGAGATCGAGATAATACTGCTTGGCAGCAGTACCTTTGCCCCCTTGAACCGGAGTGGTTGATGGAAAAAATTATTTCGCGCAACAGCTTTCCTGGAGGAATATGCACCCTCTTCATTCACCTACGCAAGAACCGAAGCCGATATGGCATGCCCTGCCCATCAGCGAACTGCTGACCCTGCTGGTCACCAGTGAGAACGGCCTGACAGGCGCCGAGGTCAACAACCGCCTGGAATACTACGGCAGGAATCGCTTTCCGCAGAAACCGCCGGCCGCCTGGTGGGTGATCCTCCTGCGGCAGTTTATGAGCCCGCTGATTTACATCCTGGCCATCGCCGCTATCGTTTCCGCTGTGGTGCATCCGGATGCCCCGGCCGATGCCCTGTTTATTGTCGCCGTACTCGTCTTGAACGCCGCCATTGGCGGCTACCAGGAGGCCAAGGCCGAGCAAAAAAGCCATGCCCTGCTGCAGCTCCTGCAGATCAAGGCCTCGGTTCTCCGCGATGGCGAAGTACGTGAAGTTGATGCCGACGAGGTGGTACCGGGGGATATCGTCTGGCTGGAATCGGGCAATCGGATTCCGGCAGACATGCGCCTGCTCATGACCCATGGTCTGGAAGTCGACGAGTCGCTGCTGACCGGCGAGTCACTGCCGGTTACCAAAGAGAGCCTGTGGATCGGCGAAGAATCCACCCCGGTGGCCGATCACCGCAACATGGCCTATGCCGGTTCGATAATTATCCATGGCCGGGCCAAGGGAGTGGTCGTGGCAACCGGTCCGGCCACTGTCGTCGGGCAACTGGCTGTTGATGTCATGAGCGCCGAAGGGGGCAAGCCGCCTCTTCTTCTGCGCATGGAAAAATTCACCCGGGTTATTGGCGCCAGCGTCCTCTTTGCTGCAGTGGTGATTGCCGCAGTCGGCATTCTTTTTCGCGGGTATAGTCTCAATGATATGTTTCTGTTCAGCGTCGCGCTGGCGGTTTCCGCCATTCCCGAAGGGCTGCCGGTCGCCCTGACGGTGGCCTTGGCCATCGCTACGACACGCATGGCTCGCCGGGGCGTGATCGTCCGCCGGCTGGCGGCGGTCGAAGGGCTGGGCAGCTGCACCTTGATCGGCAGCGATAAAACCGGCACACTCACCTGCAACGAATTGACGGTGCGCTCCATCTCCCTTCCCGATGGACAGTTTCTCGAGGTCACCGGAGAAGGGTTTATCCCAGACGGAGAAGTGCTGTTTGATGCCCAGGCCGTTGTTGCCGACGCTTGGACCGAGCTGCATGATCTGGCCGTTGCCGCGGTACTGTGCAACGAGGCGGTCCTGCATCAGCGCGATGGTTCGTGGAGCTGGCGTGGCGACCCGACGGATATCGCGCTTCTGGCCATGGCGCACAAGATAGGCGTGTTTCGGGAAACGGCCCTGAGTCGATATCCTCAGGTCAACGAAATACCCTTTGAGCCGGAACGCCGCTATGCGGCCACCTTTCACCAGGATCAGGATCAAGGGGCAGGGTGTCTGTTTGTCAAGGGCGCTCCCGAGCGGGTACTGGCAATGTGTGATTTTCCCGGACAAGCGGCCGCGGCACGCAAGCTGCGGGCTCGTGCCGCATCCCTGGCCGATCAGGGTTTCAGGGTACTGGCCCTGGCCAAGGGGCTGGTGGAAGAAGACTTTGACGCCTCGCAGGCGCCGCCGGAACCGGAAGGGCTGGTTTTTCTAGGCTTTGTCGGGATGATTGATCCACTCCGCCCAGGGGTGCAAAAAGCTGTTGCCGAGTGCCGTTTAGCCGGGATTACCGTGAATATGATTACCGGCGATCATCCTGGTACGGCTTTTGCGATTGCCCGCGACCTGGGCTTTGCCCATCGGCCGGAGCAGGTAATTACCGGGCGCGAACTGGAGGAGATGGCACCGGAGCAACTGGCCGAAGCCGTACAGCACGGGCGCGTCTTTGCCCGGGTGACGCCGCGGCAAAAGCTCGAACTGGTCGAGGCGGCCCGGAACATCGGTCATTACGTGGCGGTGACCGGCGACGGTGTCAACGACGCACCTGCTCTGCGGCAGGCCAACATTGGTGTCGCCATGGGAATGTCGGGCACCGATGTCGCGCGGGAGGCGGCGGATCTGGTGATTACCGATGACAATTTTGCCACCATCGTCGCCGGTATCGAAGAAGGGCGTATCGCCTACGATAACGTCCGTAAAGTGATCTACCTGCTTGTTTCCACCGGGGCTGCGGAAGTGATTTTACTTGGGCTGGTCGTTATGACCGGCTGGCCGCGCATCCACGCCGACCAGGCGCTGCTCCCTCTGCTTCCTGCCCAGTTGCTCTGGTTGAACCTGGTGACCAACGGGATTCAGGATGTCGCGCTGGCCTTTGAGCCTGGCGAGGCCGGGGTTTTGCAGCGACCGCCGCGACCAACCCGGGAACGTGTTTTCAATCGTTTGATGATTGAACGGACCATCGTCGCCGCTCTGGTCATCGCCGGGGTCAGTTTTGCCGCCTTTTTCTGGATGATCGAAATCGGTGGCTGGTCCGAAGGACAGGCTCGCAACGGTCTGCTGATGCTCATGGTACTGTTTGAGATTATTCATATCGGTAACTGTCGCTCGGAAACCACCTCGGGCCTGCGACTTTCGCCATTAAAAAGCCCCATCCTTCTGGTCGGTACGGTTCTGGCGTTTCTTGTGCACATGATCGCCATGCATATCCCCTTCATGCAGAATATATTAGGTATTGAACCTATCAATTTTGTAACTTTTGCCGCACTGCTCGGGCTTGCTCTGACTATCTTTGCGGCCATGGAGATGCACAAGTGGTGGTGGAACATTCGCCACAAGAACGAGAAAAAAAATGACCCGGCCTATGACCTTGCTTGTTGTTCTGCTTCTTCGGCGATATTATAGCAGGTAAGCAGATGAAGAGTTTCTATAAGGAGTGCACTATGACGAAACGATTATTGGCAGTGTTTGCCTCGGCCGCTGTTCTTTCGCTCTTTGCCACCGGTATTTCGCTGGCTGCCGCCGGGGATCAGGGCCAGGGCCGGCAGCTCATGACCCAGCAGGAGCGTAACGAATTTCAGTCAAGAATGCGTTCAGCGAAAACCCCGGAGGAGCAAGAGCAAATTCGACGGGAAAACCACCAACTCATGCGCGAACGTTCCAAAACGCAGGGTGGTGGTGGGAAGGGCAGTGGAAAAGGATCAGGAGGCGGGAAAAAGGGGAAGTAATGGTTCTGGTGGATGGCTCTGGTGATCGCGATAAAGTATTGCTGCCTATTCCGTCTCCTCTACCCCCAAGGGCACTTCCTTCAGGCGAACAACGAAGCAGATGACGAATATTTACGACGCCATCAATAGTGCAGCAGCTGCGGCTCCCGCCAGGCAGTATCGCCGCCCAGTTCGCAAAGTATGGCGATAGCCTTCTCCATATTGGCGCCGACGGAGGCCAGGCCGTGGGAATCGTCTCCAGGGACGACGGCGATGCCCATGGCCAGCGTCATTTCCAGAATCACCCGGGAAATGTACGGTTCGTCCGCCCCTTTCAGTAGCGAGCGAAGGTTGAAATCCATGATCAGATCCAGCTCGCGGATGAGCTGGAGATTTCTTTTGATCCGCGCCATGATCTCCGGCTGGAGAAGTCTTTGCTTATAACCTGGGTCAAAAATTCGGATCAGGTCGAAATGGCCGACGACCGCCGGCCGCAGCAGCTTGATCATCTGGTACTGCGCGTCAAAGTAGTTGCAGTACAGCTGATCTATGCCGCCTGTGGCGGCAACCGTTTTGTCGTACTGCTCCTGGGAATAGTCAAAGCCCATATCGTTGACGAAATGGACGGAACCAACGATATAATCCGGCTGAAACCTGTTGATCAGCGACGGAATAAACGCTTCATAGCCGCTGTAGGTTTCAATCTCCATGGCCGCAAAGATACGGATTTCCGAGCGATATTTCTTCTGCAGCCGACGGCATTCCCGCATATAGTCGGCAAAACGATCAAAGAGAAAATCCGGCGTCAGGCCGGCCGCTCTCTGATCAGGATACAGCAATGCATCGCTGATAGCCGGGGAGTGTTCGGTGATGCCGACCCAGGGGAATTGCTTGGTGATATATAACTGGATAATTTCTTCCAGCGAATCGGTGGCATGGTGGCAGAACTGGCCGCTATGGCCACCATGCACGGAGACAAATGAGGTCTTTTTCATGAGAATTTTTACGATGTCATCGAGGAGTTAATGCAAGGATTTACCGGTGCTGGACATGGCCAGGTTGCCGTTCCGGACACCTCGGAGGGAGGTGAGCCGGTCCGACAGCTCCTGCACTTCTTTGGCCTTACCCCGGACGATGATGACTTCCAGGCAGTTGTCATGGTCCATATGCACGTGGGTGGTGGAGACGATATGATGGTGATAGTCGTGTTGCACCAGGGTAACTTTCTCCTGCAGCTTGTGCTGGTGATGATCATAGACCAGGCTGATGACGCCCATGACCTGTTTGTCGGCTTGCCACTCTTCCTTGATGAAGGCCTTGCGGATCAGATCCCGGATAGCTTCCGAGCGGTTGCTGTAACTGTGCGTCTTGATGTGCTCATCGAAAATATCCAGCAGCTTTTCTTCAAGTGATATAGAAAATCTCTTTAACATGAAAATCACCTCCCCAGGTGGTCACAGTTGTCATGGTCCCCACTATAAATGCTCGTGGTGTTCTATGCAAGCGCATTGACACCCCTCTAGATTCATTTGGCCGATCGGCCTCGCAGCCGCAGCAGGCAGTAGAGCATGGTCAAGCCAAGGCAGATGATGGTATACCAGGGAAACCAGGAGATGGCTCGAACAAAGGCCAGGTTCTCTATGGCCGAGGGTGACCATGTCGGATATAGCGCTGTCGCGGCCGTTCGCTGGTGGGTGATGAGCAGGGCAAAGAGAAAGCCGATCAGGCCATAGGCGAGATTGAAGGCCATCCCCTTGAAACTGAGCACGGTCGCCCGCTGGTGCGATGCAGTTATGTGATTGAGATAGTGGCTGGTGAAAAAGGAGACAAACATCATCGCGACAAAGATCAGGGCCATGGGCAGCAGCCCCCAGTAAGGGAAAAAGCCGGTAAGGCCGAACAGCCCGACGAGACTGATGGCCGCCACCCAGAGCATGTTGGTGGTCGGCGAATTTTTTTCAACCATGTATTCGGCAATTTTCGGGGCGAGCAGGCCAAGCAGGGCTATGGCTGAACCGATCACCCCGAAACTGGCCTCCGGCAGATCTATCTGCCGATAGTACTGGCTGTTCATGGTGACGATCATGCGCAGAATATGGTCGTAACACATGCCGAAGAGGATGATGGCCATGGCAAACGGCGTCCTGGCGATCCATGCGCCGGCCTGCCAGGTCATCTTCAGTGCGGCCAGGGTTCGAAAATTGATGCCATTGGTGTCCTCTTTCTTTTTTTCCTCCATCCTGAAGGCGGTAATGGTCGCAAGTATGGCCAGAACAAGGGTCAGGTAGACTGGAAAGCGCATGGTTGTCTGCTGGTCGACAATAAGTGAGCTGCCGAGCCAGGCGAGCAGCTGGTTGACCATGTTCGGATCGTAGATGAGCGCCCCGGTGGTCATGGTGACAATCGTGCCGATGGAGCGCAGGCGCATCTGCAGGCTGAGCACCTTCGGCCAGTCGTCGGGGTTGCCCTCTGCGGCCAGGGTGTCGTAGGCAATTGCCTCGTCGGCCCCGCTGGCCATGGCCTCGGCCAGACCGCTGAGGACGCGGTTGATGAGAAAGACCAGAAAAATAAGGCTGCTGTTGCCTAACGGAACAAAGGCCAGCAGCGACATCTCCACCACCATGAGCAGGGAGGTTGCCACCAGCAGGTATTTTCTGCCGAGAATATCCGCCAGGGCGCCGGAGGGGACCTCGGCACAGACAATGGTAATCGCCCAGACGGTATTGAGCAGGGCGAACTGTTCAATGGTCAGGCCGAAATCGAGGAAGAGAATGGTGAAGACCGGGTAGTAAAAACGGGCATTGAAGAAGATCCGGAAGGCGATAAACAGGCGGATATTGCTGATCGAAAAAGGCGAAGCTGCGGCTGGCATGATATGTCCTTACAAGAAAAATCCCCGGGTCACGTTCACATTACGGCATATTACGGCATATACTGACGACTGGGAAGCACCGTCCGGTCGGAACGGCCCAGGTGTATCTCTATTCTTCTGACCACCAGCGAAAGGGTCAGACAGAGGAGGAGATACATAAAAGAAATAGTCAGCCAGACCTCAATAGTTGCCTGGGTCGAGGCCATCACCTGCAGGCCCTGGAAGGTCAGTTCCTGGATGGAAATTATCGAGACAATCGATGACCATTTGATGGTATTGATGAATTCGTTGGCCAGCGGCGGCAGCATGATGCGTATGGCCTGGGGCAGGACGACCAGACGCATCATCTTCCATCGGGTCAGGCCGAGGGCCATGCCTGCTTCCCATTGTCCGGTATCGATGGCCTGGATTCCGGCCCGGGCGATTTCGGCAATATAGGCACCCTGGAAAAGAGCCAGGGTGAGCACGCCTGACAGAAAAGGGGTGATCAACCCTGGTTCGGCAAGAATGACGGCGAGAAATTGCTGCACGCCGTCCGGACTTGCCCGGAACATATCTTCGATGCCGAGAAAGGTGAGCAGCTGGTCGCTGACAAAGTAATAAAAGATAAACACCAGCACCAGTGGCGGGGTATTGCGGATCGCCTCGATATAGGTCCTGCCGATCAAGCGGAAAAAAAGCCGGGGGGAGACGCGCATCAGGCCGATGGTAAAACCGAGCAGCGCGGCCAGCAGGGTCGCCCAGATGCTGATTTTGATGGTGGTGAGGAACCCCTCGAGGAGAATATTTGCCGTCCAGCGCTGTTTCTCCGCGTCAAAACGAACAAGGTAGGTCGGAATAATCTCCCAGTTCCATTTGTAGTTAAGCGAGTAGAACAGCCGATACCAGATGTAGGCGAAGAAACCAATGATGGCCAGGAGGATGACGCCGTCGAGAAGGGTGACTGCTGGTTTCTTCGCTTGCATGGAAAAAGTCGGATTAAGAGTTCAGCCTATTCGACCTGGCTTTGCCAGTCTTTGCCGCCAAACCAGTAATTGTGCCGTTCTTCCAGCCAGCCTTCAAGGGTGGCCACGGTGATCCAGCTGTTAAAGAAGGCGAGAGTATCCGGGTCGCCCTTTCGCATGGCAAAGCCAATCGGCTCCTTGGTAAAGGTGCCCTGGATTGGCAGAAAGAGGGTGTCGCTGTAATCGACCGCCTCATAGGCCGGCCGTGGCGCATTACCTACCACCGCATGGACATTGCCGTTGCGCAGTTCCTGGTAGGCCTGGGGCTCGGTATCAAACATCCGCAGTTTGGCCTGGGGCAGGAATTTCTTGGCGGCGGCAGCCGCGGTGGTCCCCAGTTTTACGGCAATCTGTACCTCCGGTTTGTTGAAGTCCTCAAGAGAGTCAAAACCGGCGGCGAGCTTTTTGTGGGCGACAATACCCATCCCTGCGTAGTCGTAGGGCTGGGTGAAGTTGACCTGCAGGGCGCGCTGCGGCGTGATGCCCATCCCGCCGATAATGACATCGAATTTCCCGGTCAGCAGCGCCGGAATAATCCCCGACCAGGCGGTGGGCAGGAATTCAACCTTAACGCCCATATCTTCGGCCAGGCGAGTGGCCACATCGATTTCAAAACCGATCAGCTTGCCGTTTTTATCCTTCATCGCCCAGGGCTGGAAGATATCCATGCCGACTTTCAGAACCCCTCTTTTTTTAACGGTTTCGATGGTGCTGGCCGCGGAAATCTCCTGCTGCATGGTTGCCGCATGGCTGAAACCGGTGATGCACAGCAGCAGGAGGGCGAATGTGGTCAGGCGGAGGATACGGTGGTGTGTTTTCATGTCAGTCTCCTTGTACGTTAGGAATAAAGTAGTATGAACCATACATCTCACGGTAAACTAAGACGTTTTTCCATTATGCCAACAACTACCGACAAAAATAATGTAATGCACAGATACATGGCCGCTACGGTAAACCAGATCTCAAAGGTCAGGTAGGACTCGGCGATCAGGGCCTGGCCCTGCATGGTCAGATCGTAAATGGCAATGGTGCTGACCAGGGCCGAATCTTTCACCAGCGAGATGGCCTGGCTGGTCAGCGGCGGCAGCACCGTCCGGATGGCTTGTGGAATGATGATATGGCGATAGGTGGCAAAGGTGCTCAGACCCAGGCTGTCGGCCGCCTCGATCTGCCCCCGGTCAACCGACTGGATCCCGGAACGGAAAATTTCCGAGGCGTAGGCGCCTTCGAAAAGACTGAGGGCGACGATGGCGGCGGTCATCCGATCCAGGTCAAGCATCGGACCAAGGACGAAATAGATGAAAAATATCTGGATAAGCAGCGGGGTGTTTCTGCTTGTTTCAAGATAGATGATCGCCAGCCCCCTGGCGACAAAGGAGGTGGACAGACGAAACAGTGCGGTCAGCAGGCCGATAGCCAGGGCCAGCAACAGGCTGATCAGCGAGATCCGCAGGGTAATCAGCAGCCCTTCGACTAACGGGCCGGCGACGATGCCCGACTCGGTCATCGAAAACAGGTAGCGGGGAATCTGGTACCATTGCCAGTTATAGCCGATGTTGTCGGCACTGTGCACCGCCAGCCAGCCAAGGACGGCAATGAGCCCAGTAAACTGGAAAACATCAAAAAGCGGGCTGCGAAAAAACGTTCGCAGTGCATTGTCATTTTTTTCGGCAGAGAACATAATTGATTGATTAGGCGATATCCTTCCGTGTCAGCTGCTCCCTGGCCATTTCCGAGATGGTTCTAAAATCAATTTTACCGCTGCCCATTTTCGGCAGTGTCTCCCAGACGAGAAAAATTTTCGGCAGGGCGATAGCGGGAAGGTGTCTGGCCATCTGTTTCAGAACGGTTTTTTCATCCAGCGGCGTGGTGACCACCGCGACGATTCGCGCCCCTTTTATCGAATCGGGGATCTCCACGACACAGCAATAGCTGTCTTCGGGGAGAAACTTTTCCAGTATATCCTCGATCTTTACCAGAGAAACCATTTCTCCGCCGATTTTAACAAATCTCTTTAACCGGCCGACATGCCACAGATAGCCGTCTTCGTCCAGATTTCCCATATCCCCGGAATCATACCAGCCGCGGCGGATGTGCAGGGAGGTCTGTTCGAAGTCATTGAAATATCCCTTCATGACGCTGTCGCCTTTGACCAGGATCCGGCCATCCTCACCAAGGGCGCATTCCTCGCCGGTCTGGTAATTCTCGATACGTATCTGGATACCGGGAATAGGTTTGCCGACACTGCCCGGCCGGTTGAATTCCGGGGTGTTGGTCGAGATGACCGGCGAGCATTCCGTAGCGCCATACCCTTCGTAGACGGTAATATTGTGTTTGGTTTTGAAACCTTCCCGGAGCGCCTCGGGGCACTTGTCCGCTCCGGTCAGGGCGATACGCAGCGAATCAAAATCGCCTTTCTCGGATTTTCGCAGATATCCCCAGAAAAAAGACGGCGTGCCGACCAGGAAGGTTGCCTTATGGTCGCGGACGATGGTGCATACCTTCTTGAAGTCGAGCGGATTGGCGTAGGTGAGCATGGTCATGCCATGGTATATCGGCAGCCAGAGGTTGACGGTGAGGCCGAAGACATGGAAAAACGGTAGGGTACACATGAACACATCATCGCTGCGAAAATCGAAAATCGGCGAAACCGAGGCGATATTGGAGAGAATGTTTTTATGGGTCAGCTGTACCGCCTTCGGATCTTTTTCACTGCCGCTGGTAAACAGGATAACCGCCGTGTCGTCTTCGTCACCGCCATGAACAAGCTTTTTCAGCAGTGCTGCCGGAAGGGCCGCGGTGATGGCGGCCCGCACTTTCATGGCGGTGGTGATCGAGGCCATGATGTCTTCGATATAGACCATGCCGGCGACATGGGGGCATTCTATTTTTTCCAGCAGGGCCTTCGAGGTAATGATCGTCTTGAAATCACACTTCCTCTGGGCATATCCGGCATTCTGTTCCGCCCCGGTGGAGTAGTTGATCATCACCGGAATACGCCCGCTCATCAATACGGCAATTTTGCTGAGAACGCAGCCGGCCGAGGTCGGTATCATGATACCGATAAACCCCTTATCCAGTCGCGAAAAAAAACGGCAGAGAATGAGACAGGCGATAAGCGCTCTGGAGTAGCTGAGTTCCCGGTTGGTGGAGAAATCGTGCATGGCCAGCTTGTTGCCAAACCGTTTGGCGATGTCGATAAATTGATGATGTAACAGCACCGGCGTCTCCTGTTGTGAAGGTTGATGTGCAGGTTGATGGTCTGGTGTCCGCCGCGAGAGATGCGCTTAGTTTTTCAGTTCAAGTTCAGCTATATCGGTTATCGAAGAGGGCATATCTTTTTTCACCTGAACGCCCAATTCCTTCAACTGTTCGGCCTGGGCAATCAGGTTGCCCCGGCCCTGGGTCAGCTTGAGCAGTGCACCGTCGTAGGTGCTGTGGCAGGTGGCCAGCTGCTTGCCGATTTTTTCCATCTCTTCCATAAAGCCGCGAAATTTATCATACATGATACCGGCCCGTCTGGCGATCTCCAGGGAATTCTTGCTCTGATGTTCAAATTGCCAGATATTTTCCACCGTGCGCAGGGTGGCGAGCAGGGTTGTCGGCGTTACTATAATGATGTTTTTGCTGAGCGCCTCGCCGAAAAGATTGTCATCCTGCTCGAAGACGGTGGAAAAAGCCGCCTCGATGGGCATGAACATCAGGACGAAATCCAGCGAGTGTATGCCGCTCAGCTCGGCGTAATTTTTTTTACTCAGGCTGTTGATATGTTCGCGAACGGCCTGCAGCAGGGTGGTGAGATGGGTGGCACGCCGGTCTGCGTCGTCACTGTTGACATATCTCTCCCAGCTGATCAGGGAGACCTTGGAATCGATAATGATATCTTTGCCTTCCGGGAGATGCACCAGCACGTCCGGTTTTAATAACCGATTATTGTTATCCCGAAAGCCGCCCTGGGTGTCGTATTCGAGGCCGCGGCGCAGGCCGGACCGCTCGAGGACCCGTTCCAGCACCAGCTCGCCCCAGTTACCCTGCGCCTTCGTGTCGCTTTTCAGGGCCCTGGTCAGGTTGATCGCCTCCTGGTTGATCTGCTGGTTGAGGTCGCGCAGCTGGACGATCTCATTTTTCAGGGAGAACCTTTCGCGGCTGTCATGTCGGTAGATTTCGGTAATTTCCTGCTTGAGCGCGGTGAGCTGGCTGTTAAACGGCTGCAGGATCGCGTCCAGCTTATCCCGGTTCAGTTCGCTGAATCTGACACTTTTTTCGTCGAAGATCTGCTGGGCCAGACCGGCGAACTGCAGGCGCAGTTCTTCCCTGGCATCTTCGAGCAGCTGCAGTTTTTCGGCACCATGTTTGCGTTCATTGTCGAGCAGCGTCGTCAGCCGGGCCTCCCTGATGGCCTGGCTGTTGCTCCTGGCCTGGGTGTCGGCGATGGTTTTTTCCGCCGCCGTCAGCCTCTCCTTATATGCACAGTGCTGCGCCTGTAATGCGCCACGTTTGACCAGCAGCAGGAAGCAGACACACAACAACAGCAACGAGGTGCAGAACAGCAGCAGGACCAGAGCCGGCACGGAGATATCCGGTGGCAGGAAACCCTGGAGAAAAAGGACGAATGCCAGGGAAAAGTCATTCATATATCACCCAAGCGCCACATCGAGGGTCATCATGATGGCAAATCCCAGCATAACGCCGATGGTCGGGATATCGGAATGCCGCGCGGCCTGTGACTCGGGAATCAGTTCTTCGGCGACGACGTAGATCATCGCCCCGGCGGCAAAGGACAGGGCGTAGGGCAGAATCGGCTGCATGGTGATCACCGCGACCGCGCCGAGAACCCCGGCGATCGGCTCGACGATCCCGGAGGCCTGGCCGCAGAGAAAGCTTTTCGTGCGCGACATGCCCTCCCGGCGCAGCGGTACGGAGACAGCGGCGCCTTCCGGAAAATTCTGGATGCCGATACCGATGGCCAGGGCAACCGCCGCGCCGATCGAGGCAGCAGGATGCCCGGCCGCCGCGGCCCCGAAGGCGACGCCTACCGCCAGTCCTTCCGGGATATTGTGCAGGGTTATGGCCAGAACCAGCAGGACCGAGCGCTGCCAGCCGGTTTTAATTCCCTCTGCCTCTTTGGGCGGAAAACCAGGATGCAGATGCGGCAGAAGCTTGTCGGCGCACCAGAGAAACAGCCCGCCGCTCAAAAATCCGATGAGGGACGCCAGCCAGGCGATGCCGCCTCTGGATTCGACCATTGCAATGGCCGGGGCAAGCAGGGACCAGAAACTGGCGGCAATCATCACCCCGGCGGCAAAGCCGAGCATGCCGTCCATGATCTTTCGCTCGATTCTCTTAAAGAAAAAGACCAGTCCCGCGCCCAGGGCGGTCAAAAACCAGGTAAAGCAGGTGCCCATCAGGGCCTGGGTGATCGGTGTAAATTGACGAAACCACTCTTCCATACGGTCTTTCCTTGAGAGATCAAAGAGGCCAGGGCCGGTCTTTGCCGCCGAGGATGTGCAGATGGAGATGGAACACCTCCTGGCCGACCTTGCTGCCATTGTTGCAGATCGCCCGGTAGGCGTCACCGGTGCCGTTTTCCACCGCCACCTGGGCACCGACACGCAGCAGCTTGCCGACGAGTCTGTCATCGGCTTCGACCACATCCACCGGACCGGCAATATGTTTTTTCGGGATCACCAGAAAATGGACGGGCGCCTGGGGGGTAATATCCCGAAACGCCAGCACCTCCTCGTCTTCATAGAGCTTTTCGGCGGGGATTTCGCCTGCAACAATCTTGCAAAAGATACAGTCATGCATAGCCGCTTCTCCTTTTTTGTTTGTCATCTCGTTGTAGAAATGGGCATTGGATCTGGATGTATTGGTATTCTATACAACAACAGGCGGTTTTCGTAAATGCATGGAAGGATGGTTTCTCGGCTTTTCCGGTAAAGTGCATAAAAAAACGCAAAACAGTATGTGTCACATACTGTTTTGCGGCAGAAGATGAAATAAATGCACTAGGCGATGTGAGGAGGAAAAGCTCTCCTTTTTCCAGTTATTTGCTGTATTTGAAAATCAGTTCCTTGTTGGCTTCGTCGATAAGCACCTCTCCGCCTTTGGCCAGTTTGCCGAAGAGGATTTCCTCGGTCAGGGTGTCGCCAATCTCCTTCATAATCAGACGTCTGAGCGGTCTGGCGCCATAGTCCGGGTCGTAGCCCTTGACGGCCAGGTATTTCCTGGCCTGGGCGCTGAGCTTGATGCTCACCCGTTTTTCGGCCAGCTGTTCCTCGAGCTCGCGGATCAGCTTGTCGACAACACGCTCGGTCGCCTCCTGATCAAGCGAGCTGAACGAGACGATGGCATATCGAGCCTGTTGCGGAACTCGGGGGCAAAAAGCTTGTTCACCGCCGTCTGATCCTTGCCTTTTTTGCTGGTGACAAAACCGATGCTTCTGTTGGCCATTTCTCTCGCGCCGGCGTTGGTGGTCATGATCAGGATGACGTTGCGAAAATCCGCCTTTCGACCGGAGTTGTCGGTGAGGGTCGAATGATCCATCACCTGCAGCAGGATGGAAAAAATGTCCGGATGGGCTTTTTCGATCTCATCGAGCAGCAGCACCGAGTACGGATGTTTGCGGATGGCTTCGGTGAGCAGGCCGCCCTGGTCGAAGCCGACATAGCCCGGAGGCGAACCGATCAGCCGGGCCACGGCATGTTTTTCCATGTACTCACTCATGTCAAAGCGCTCGAAATGCACATTGAGGGTGACGGCCAGTTGTCTGGCGACCTCCGTTTTACCCACCCCGGTGGGACCGGCAAAGACAAAACTGCCGGTGGGAGAGTCAGGGTTGCCGAGGCCGGCCCGCGAGCGTTTGACCGCAGTCGTCACCGCCTCGATGGCGTCGTCCTGGCCAAAGACCACATTTTTCAGATTGACCGCCAGCTCACGCAGTTCATGGATCTCCGAGATGGAGCTGCTTTTCGCGGGAATCCTGGCTATCCGGGAGACGACCTTCTCGACATCGCCGACCTTGACCATGGTGCCCTGTCTGCCTTCAAGC
Organism: Desulfocastanea catecholica; assembly: GCF_054657295.1. Taxonomy (NCBI): domain Bacteria; kingdom Pseudomonadati; phylum Thermodesulfobacteriota; class Desulfobulbia; order Desulfobulbales; family Desulfobulbaceae; genus Desulfocastanea; species Desulfocastanea catecholica. The sequence goes on along the minus strand of NZ_BAAHYZ010000001.1, from coordinate 327,691 downwards.
CGGAAAAAGGAACCGACCTCATCCATGATATCAATGGCCTTATCCGGCAGGAAACGCTCGTTGATATAGCGGTCGGAAAGTTCGGCCATGGCCTTCAGCGAATTCTGCGAGTAGCGCACGTCGTGGTGGCTTTCGTATTTGTCTTTCAGCCCTTTGAGGATAAGGTGGGTGTCGGCAACCGAGGGTTCCTCGATATCGATTTTTTGAAAGCGCCGGGAAAGGGCCCGGTCTTTTTCAATCTGGTTTTTATACTCTTCATAGGTGGTCGAACCGATGCAGCGTAAAATGCCGGCCTGCAGGGCAGGTTTCAGCAGGTTGGAGGCGTCCATCGAGCCGCCGCTGGTGGCGCCGGCGCCGACGATGGTGTGCATCTCGTCGATGAAGAGGATGGCATTTTTTTTCTGCTCGATCGCTGAGACCACACTTTTCAGCCTTTTTTCAAAGTCGCCGCGATATTTTGTGCCGGCGACCAGGGTGCCCATATCGAGCAGGTGGATCTCGACATCCTGCAGGAGATCGGGAACCAGTGGCTTTTCGCCTTTTTCTCTGGCAACCTTGTCCTCATAAATGCGCAGGGCGAGCCCCTCGGCCATGGCCGTTTTGCCAACGCCGGGTTCTCCGACCAGCAGCGGGTTGTTTTTCTTCCGCCGGCACAGCACCTGCATGATTCTGCCGATTTCCTCATTGCGACCGATGAGCGGATCGAGTCTCCCCTGCGCGGCATATTCCGCCAGGTTGATGGTAAAATCTTCCAGGGCCTTGGCGTCTTTTATACCTTTTTGCGGTAAGGGACCCTCGGGCGGCGTGGTAAAAGGTTCTTTCTGCAGGCCATCGGCGGGCAGCTCGTGGGAGATAAAGTTCACCACCGACATCTTGCCGATACCGACCGAGGTGAGAAAGTAGACGGCATGGGACTCTTCCTCGGCCAGGATGGAGACCAGCACATCACCGCTGTCGACCTGCTGTTTGCCGCAGCTCTGCACATGGGCGACCGCCCTTTGCAGCACTCGGTTGAAGGCGATGGTCTGGGCCGGTTCTCCGGAGTTGGTGTTGGTAAATTTGGGTATTTCCATAAGAAAAAACTTCTCCAGGCGTTCCTTGAGGACCTGGGTTGAGCCACCGCACTCATTAATGATGTAACTGGTGAGCTCGTCATGCAAAAGGCCATAGAGCATGTGTTCAACAGTGACATATTCATGATTATGGGTTTTTGCTTCTCTTATGGCCATTATCAGCGCTTTTTCCAGTGTTTTGCTCAGCATAATTCTCGCACTTTGTTGGGTGAAAGGGGTACTTTCACCTGTTAGACTGTTTCCATTGAACAGCGGAGTGGAAACTCATTTTTTTTCGCCAGCTGGTGCACCACCGAGATCTTCGTTTCGCAGATTTCCCGGGTATAGATTCCAGCGATTCCTACGCCCTCGTTATGGACATTAAGCATTATTTTTGTTGCGTCATGGTGCGACTTGTGAAAAACGGTTTCAAGGACGGCAATGACAAATTCCATGGAAGTATAGTCGTCATTGTGCATCAATACTTTGTAGAGCCGCGGTTCTTTGATCTCAATGGTATCTTTGGTGAGTACCGATCCTTCTCTTCGTCTTTTGCTCTCTGCCATGGTTCTGCAATAATTAATAAAAACGTTAAATAGTTTTGTTTGGTTAGGAAGCCCTCCGCCGACCGGAGACTGCCTCGTTCGCCGCTGCCATCCGTCGTTTTCGGCCAGACCCGGAATCAATGCCAGAAACAACAGGATCGTCAAACATCAATTATGATAACAACTCTCCGCGCATTTTCAATATACCATACACTGCGCCTTCAGGAAAATTTTGCTGACCCGTGGAGCATGGCCAGAAAAAGTTCCTCGAGGATGAGTTGTGCCGGTAAAGGCGAGCCTTTCAGGCGAAATTCCGCCTCGAGCAGCATGGTCAGCCATCGTCGCAGCCCCGCACAGGAATATTCCGATGCCTTGGTGAAACTCATGAACAGGGCATAGGGATGGCCCTGGAGCATATCGCTCCATTCCCCCTGGAGCTTGAGGTCCGGCAGGTAGCTGTTCTGGAATTCCTTGGCGTTCATGCCATGTCGCCAGGGTGGGGAGGGGCGCATCTGCAGGGAACGATAGATCAGTTGTTTTTTGAGGAAATTGCGCATGGTGGCGAGGATGGCCAGGCTGTGGAACCCTTGTTCCTGCAGGCGTGACAAAATTATCAGGGTTCTGCTCACCTGTCGCTTACTGAAGGCATCGGTCAATTCATACAGGGCGTCCTCCCGGTTGCGGACGACCATTGTGTCCAGGTCAGCGCAGGTGATTACCGGCCGGTCACCGACAAAATGGGCCAGTTTTTCTGTTTCGGTGACAACGGCCACCGGATGAAAACCGACCCGCTCAAAAAATATTTCCACCGCCCGGGGATCTATTCTTTTATTGAATTCCGTAAGGGTCTTCTGCATCACCTCTTTCAGTACGGCCTTTTGTTCATTTTGCGCGGTGGCATTGGCGCCGGAGGCGACGGAGCAGTCGACAACGGTGCCATGTTTCTTGAGGTAGGTGAACAGTCGCTGGCGCTTGTCCACTGTCTCGGCGGTTAAAAGAAGGATGTTGCCGCCGGGGAGTCCTTTGTCGAATGCCTCGATATACCGGTCGACCAGGTTTGTCGGGGTGACCCTGGCCGGCCCCTGGCCTTCGGTAAGGAGCGCGTCGGCCCAGGCAAGGCTTTCGCCCGGCTTGTCAAAGGCGAAGATCTTTTTCCACTCCTTGCCGGGTATTTCCGAGAGGGGACTGGGGCCGTCGATTTTCAGCTCAACCGCCTGGGCTATGGCCTGGAGGTGGCGCAGAGCCGGACCGGGACGACCGGCCTGGAAAGCCTGGACCGCCTTCTGCCATATTTCCGAGGCGACGGTTTTACTATGGAAAATCCGGCTGTTGGCGACCCGGTAGAGCTGTCGGCCCGGGAGCAGGCTGAAGCTCATCAGTCTGGCCAGGGTCTGGCCCGGGTCTTCCGTGTCGCCGTCGAGGCTGTGTACGGCTCCGGCCTGCTGGGCCAGGAGGGTATTCTGTAGAGAATCGGCGGCCTCCTTACAGAGAAAACGTTCGCCGAAAAAAAGAAAAACCTGGGACTGGAAAGGGAAGGGGGCTTCCTTGATTTTTGCCTGCAGTTCCAGGCGGTTAATTTGTACCATCTGTCTGTCCTGTACGAGATTTACTCCGTCGTCCCGAAAAAAAGAGGGGAATGAGATACCATGGTGGAAGAGGATGTATCCACTGTAACGCTCTCTTATAGGGTAGTTGTTTTTCCTTGGATTTCCAAGTGTTCAGTTGTAAAACAGACTGGACATGAGAGAACCGTTCGGTGCTCTGCTGCAACAGGAGGTGTGCACTGCCGCGAGCTGACCGTGGCGATAAGCCGTCTACATATAATACCATCCAGGTTGCTCTCTGCTCGAAGAAAATGAACCTGGGAAACGAGAGAAAAAATGAAATTACCAAAGAGAAATGATCCCTGCTGGTGCGGCAGCGGCAGAAAGTATAAGAAATGTCATCTGCTCTCCGATGAGCTTGGCGAAACCGCTCCCCCCGGTCTGCCTAAAAAGAGAGGCGGCGAGGCTACTGTCTCACCCGGCAGGATAAGTCCACGCAGATCTGTTCCGGAGCATATCCGCCTGCCGGAATATGCCGTCAGCGGCGTGCCTGCCCCCGGCAAAGCTTCCTGTAAAAAGAACAGCGCCGAGCAGATCGAACGGATGCGCCTGGCCGGAAAAATTGCCCGCGATGTACTGGATACGGTCCTTGCCCAGGTGCGACCCGGCATCACCACCGATGCGCTTGACCAGATCGCCCACCTGCGGACCATCGAACTTGGCGCCTATCCCAGCTCTTTAAACTATATGGGTTTCCCGAAATCGATCTGCACCTCGGTCAACGAGGTGGTAGTCCATGGCATTCCCGACAGCAGAGAACTGGTCGAAGGCGATATCATCAACTGTGATGTCACCGTCTATGCCCATGGCATGCACGGCGACTGTTCGGAGACCGTTTTTGTCGGGGACGTCGATGAAGAATCAAAAAGGCTGGTGAAGGTAACCTGGGAGTGTCTGATGAAGGCCATCGATGTGGTCAGGCCGGGGCAGCCGCTCAATGCCATCGGGCAGGTCATCGAAGAACATGTCCGGCACCATGGTTATAGCATCGTCCGTATATTTACCGGCCATGGCATCGGCGAATCGTTTCACATGTTGCCCTATGTCGCCCATTTTTATGAGCCGAACAATAAAACGCTGCTCGAAGAGGGCATGACTTTCACCATCGAGCCGATGATCAATGCCGGACGTGCGGAATGCGTCATCTGGCCCGATAAGTGGACGGCGGTCACCTGCGACCTGGCCAGAAGCGCCCAGTTCGAGCATACGCTGTTAGTCACTGCCGACGGTGCGGAGATCCTTACCGGTGGCCGGGAACCCTGGTTCTTGAAAAAGTGATCGACACGGCTTGCCGCTTCACGCCACCCTCTGGCGACAGTTGGTTTCATGGGTAAACAGCAGCAGGAAAAAGGAGGCGGTGATCCATAGGAGCATTAAGCCAAAGCCGCTGCGATAGGCGGCCACATCATACATCCTGATGTCCATGACCATGCTCCCCGTCCACATGCGGTCGAGAATCCAGCCGACGGCCGGCTGCAGGATCATCGGCCCGGCCATGACCCCCATGTTGATCACCCCGGAGACGGTTCCCGCCAGATGTGTCGGCACCGATTCCTTGGCAAAAACAAAGCTGATGATCATACACCCGGACGCAAAACCGGTTATCAATAAAACCGGAACGAGTGCGGTGAGAGAGATGTCCCGCACCAGAATAAGCGTGGCCCAGCCGGTAACCGAGATGCCGCAGCCAATAAGATAGAGCTTTTTACGGTTGTGCAGCCGGTCGGACAGCCAGCCGAAAAATGGACCGCCGACGGCCCAGGCAACCAGCAGGGCCGAGGTGAGGGTGGCGGCAGCGGTCGGGGAAACACCGTGCAGGGTGGTTAGATAGGGCACGCACCACAACCCTGAAAAGGTGAGCACACAACCGACGATGCCGCCGGGAATGACAAAAAGAAGCACTATATTGCGGTAGGTGAAGACATGAAGGACATCAGCGATGATATCTGAGTCTTTTTTTGCGGCAGGATGGGCAGGCAGCGGTAGGAAATCGCGGTAACCTTTTTCCTCGGGGTAGTCCCGGACGAACAGCCAGGTGCCGGCGCCGATAAGAAGGGTCGTGGCCGCGGAGAAGAGCATAACGTCTCTCCAGCCGAACTGATCGACAAAGATGCGCAGGGGGGTGCCGGCAAAGACCGCCCCGATAATGCCGCAAAAGAGCGCCAGCCCCGACACCATGGCAAAACGCCGGGGGGGGAACCAGCTTGCCGCCAGCTTTAACAGACAGACGAAGGCAACCGCTACTGAGCCGCCGATAAGCAGGCGTCCGGCGGCAGCCCAGGCAATGCTCGGCGCCCAGGCAAACATCACCGCCCCCAAGGCCGCCACCAGAGCCCCCAGGGTAAGGAGCCGCCGTGGTCCCCAGCGGTCGGCAAGAATCCCGGTGGGGATCTGCATGGCTACATAGCTGTAGAAATAAAATGCCGAAAGATTGCCCAGGGCGGCGGCGCTGATCTGGAAATCGCGCATCAGCTCGCCGGTGATCACCGCCGGGGCGACCCGATGAAAAAATCCAAGGAGATAGAAAACGGCACCAAAGCCCCATACGAAAAGGCCGGCTGTCATGGAGGGGGTGCTGTCGTGTGAGGAAGTAGTCATCGGTTTTTTTTGGCGGAGAACAGTATGTCCATATCGAGAATTTTCCGGATCAGGTTTGAAAGTTCTTTCATCGCCACAGGTTTCATGGCAAAGCCCTTGATACCGGCAGCTCTGGCCTTTTCTTCGGAAATTGCCGAGCTGAATCCGGTGCAGAGAATGATCGGCAGCTGCGGTCGAATCTGCAGCATGCGCCGGGCGAGATCGATACCGGACATGTCCGGCATGGAATAATCGGTAATGACCAGATCGAAGTCACCGGGTTGATTCTGGAAAGTGGTCAGTGCCTCAAGGCTGCTGGTGCGTACCGTCACGCTGTAACCCAGTCGTTCCAGCATGGTCTGGGCCATCCGCACCAGCATTTTTTCGTCGTCGACAAAAAGGATACGTTCACTGCCGCCGGAGGGCCGCTCGATCGTATCTGCTTTCTGCAGACCATGTTCCGTAACTGTCGGGAAAAAGATATGGAAGACTGTGCCCTCGCCCGGCGTGCTGTACAACCGTATGAAACCACCGTAACTCTGGACGATGCCATGGGCAATGGCCAGACCCATGCCGGTCCCCTTGCCGGCTGCTTTGGTGGTAAAATACGGCTCAAATATTTTATCCTGTATTTCCAGCGGAATGCCCGGGCCGGTGTCTCTGATGGACAGCTGCAGGAAATTTCCCGGCGCAACGTTTGGCACCTCGCGCAGATCCTCTTTGCTGAGCTCTGTCTTGTGCAGGGAAATAAACAGGGTGCCGCCGCTTTCCTCCATGGCATGAAAGGCGTTCGTGCACAGGTTCATGACTATCTGATGAATCTGCGTCGGATCGGCAACAATTACATCCGTCTCGGCATTGATATCCTGCCGGATGTCAATGGTGCTGGGCAGGATGGAGCGGAGCAGTTGGAGGATTTCCCGGACGATATGTGCCGGTTCGAGCGGGACCATCTCGGCCTCCGCCTGACGGCTGAAGGCGAGTATCTGGATGACCAGATCCCGAGCCCTGGAGGCGGCTGCAATAATCTGCTCAATGTCTTTTGCTGCAGAGGATTCCGGCGGGCTGTCTTCCCGTGCCAGTTCCGCATAGCCGAGGATGGCCCCCAGCATATTATTGAAATCATGGGCGATACCGCCGGCCAGGGTGCCGATGGTTTCCATTTTCTGCGCCTGATTCAGATGGGCTTTGAGTTGCGCATTCACCTCTTCCATCTGTTTGCGCTGGTTGATATCACTTACGACAATTCGCCACACGGGCGAGTCGTCTGATCCTTTTGCCAGGGCGGACCTCAGTTCTGACCAGAATGACCTGCCGTCCTTTTTCACCATCTGCAGTTCAGTGACCTGCGGTGTATCCGTTTCCGTGAGCTTTCTGCGATGGTGATAGAAGATGTCCTGGTCTGCCGGAAGGACAAAATGAGTGAACGGCTGTCCGGCAAGATCTCTTTTGTCGACCTCTAAAAGAGCGGCGGCGGTGGCGTTGGCTTCGAGGATCAAACCCTCTTTGTTGACGGTGACATAACCTATCGGCGCCTGGTTATAGAGGTCGTAATAACAAGCTCGTGTTTTGTTCAGGGCCTCTTCTGACCGGCGCAGTTCTTCGTTCTGTATCTCAAGTTCGGCCTGGTACACCCGGAGTTCAAAGACCAGCCGACGTATGTCATCGGGCGACATGGACTGCAGGTCGGTCGACGTCTGCGCCATTTTTTCTCGCACCTTTCTCTCAGCCAGTTGGCGAATTGCTCCCACGTTATGTGGCGGATAATTATTGCTTGTCATGCTCTCCCGAGACTTCTTCCGTAAGATTTTTCCCTGCAGGAAGAGCGCCCGGACCTTATCTGTTTCAGGCAGAAGGTATCTGTCGTTACACACGTATCATATACTCATAAACTAACGAGTGACAGGCAGGAGATCAATATCTCTTGCAGAGAAAGATGTTTTTTAGTCGCTGAGTGCAATACCAGGCAACGAAGAGCCTGCTAAAGAAACAGGGTGTAGGCCGGGTTGTCGGTCTCTTCCTGGTAGCGGTAGCCGAGGGCGTCGAGTCGCTTTTCCAGTTCGCCGGCTTTTTCCTCCGGCGACTCCAGGCCGATAAGCACCCGGCCGAAATCACCGCCATCGGCCCGGTAATGAAAAAGAGAAATATTGTGCCGGCCCCGGGTGGCACGAAGAAAACGGGTGAGGGCGCCGGGGGTTTCCGGAAACTGGAAGCGAAACAGCCGTTCATGGTCGACCACGCCCGATTTGCCGCCGACCATGTAACGAATATGCGTCTTGGCCAGGTCGTTGTCGGTAATATCAAGATTTTCATAGCCCGCCGCACTGAGCTGGGCAGCAAAATCAAAGCGTTCCTGTTCCTTGCGAATGGAGATGCCGACAAATATATGCGCCTCCTTTCGGCTCGACAGCCGGTAGTTGAATTCGGTAATATTTCTTTCTCCGACCATGTCACGGCAGAAGGCCTTCAGGCTGCCGGGCCTCTCGGGAATGGTCACGGCAAAGAGTGCCTCCTGCTTTTCACCGACCATGGTCCGTTCCGTGACATACCGCAGCCGTTCAAAATTCATATTGGCCCCGGAGTTGATGGCCGCCAGGGTCTGCCCGGTGCAGCCGGTCTCCTGGATATATTTGAGCAGGCCGGTCATGCCCAGGCCGCCCGCCGGTTCGACAATGGCGCGGGTCGCCTGGTAGATCGCCTTGATGCCGCCGCATAACTCATCGGTGGTCACCCGGATTATTCTATCGACGTATTTTTGGCACAGTGCAAAAGTGAGTACGCCGACCTTGCGGACCGCCACCCCGTCGGCAAAAATGCCCACCGAGTCAAGGGAAATCCGTTTCACGGCAGCCAGGGACTGGTACATGGCGTCGCTGTCCACCGGTTCCACACCGATCACCTGGATCTCCGGGCGCAGGGTCTTCAGGTACAGGGCCATGCCGCTGATAAGTCCGCCGCCGCCGACCGGGACGAAGACCGCGTCAAGCCGGCCGGGATTCTGCCGCAGCAGTTCAACGGCGATGGTTCCCTGTCCGGCAATGACCAGTTCGTCATCAAAGGGATGGACCGGGACCATGGCCGTTTCCAGGGTAAGCTTTTCGGCGTGGCTTGCCGAATCCGAGTAGGTATTGCCGTACAGGACTATCTCGCCGCCGAAACCCCGCACCGCATCGATCTTTATCTTTGGTGTGGTCTGCGGCATGACGATCAGCGCCCGTATGCCCAGTCTGGCGGCGGCAAAGGCGACGCCCTGGGCGTGGTTGCCGGCGGAAGCGGTAATGACCCCTCTGTCCCGCTCCGCAGGTGACAGGTGGGCCAGCTTATTATAGGCACCCCGCAGTTTGAAGGAGAAAACCGGCTGCTGGTCCTCTCGTTTCAGGAGGATTCTGTTGTCGAGTCGCCTGGAGAGGCCTGCCGCCGTGTCAAGCGATGTTTCTACCGCTGCTTCGTAGACACGGGAAGTGAGGATCTGTTTAAAAAGTTTCTGCACGGCTACGCCTCGCTGTCAATGCGTACTAGCGCAAACTGTCGTTGATTAGTTGCAACGCACTATTACCGGGGCAGAGATCCGCCTCGGTCAGGGTATTCAGCGGCCGGAGAGTCGAATTGATGATATCGTGGGTCTCCTGGATGTCCGGGTTGACATATAAAAGGCCGGTGAGCAGCCTGCCCCGCTTTTTTTCCAATTCCAGTTTGTTCACCGCCTGCAGCCGGTCGGTGACATCTTCACGCGAATCCGCCTTGTGCAGATGGATGATACTGCCGTCGTGCATCACCACCTCCTGACTTGCCCCTTCGGCATATTGCGCGAGGATTTCCTGCTGCAGGGGGACAAAATCAAAGGTGTTGGTCGCCTCGATATGTTCCCGGACATACTCATAGCTCTTGGTCGAGGTGGAGGTGTTGTTAAAGGTGACGCAGGGCGAAATGACATCGATAAAGGCCAGGCCGTTGTGGGCCATGGCACCCTTGATCAGCGGTACCAGCTGCTGCTTGTCGCCGGAAAAGCCTCTGGCGACATAACTGGCGCCCAGTTCGATGGCCAGTTCGCACAGGTCGATGGAGGAATACGGGTTCGGCGCACCTCTCTTGCCCACCGACCCTTTATCGGCGGTTGCCGAGTCCTGCCCCTTGGTCAGGCCATAGCAGCCGTTGTTCATGCAGATGTAATTGAGGTTGAGGTTGCGGCGCAGGGCGTGGGCAAACTGGCCCATGCCGATGGAGGCGGTATCGCCGTCGCCGGAAATGCCGATGTACAGCAGCTGGCGATTGGCCATGTTGGCCCCGGTGGCTACCGACGGCATACGCCCGTGCACGGCATTGAAGCCGTGGGATTTACTGAGAAAATAGGCCGGCGTTTTTGACGAGCAGCCGATACCGGACATTTTCGCCACCCGATGCGGCTCCACCGACAATTCAAAACATGCCTGGATAATAGCGTTGGTCGTCGAGTCGTGACCACAGCCGGCACAGAGGGTGGAAATTGCCCCTTCATAATCGGTGCGGGAATATCCTGCCGAATTTTTTGCAAGTTTTGGATGGCGAAAATTTGGTCGCTCAAAGCTCATGCTTGTCCTCCCTGGGAAACCTGGAGATGTTCCGGATGCTCCTTGGCAAGGAGAGCCTGGATTTTCTCGGTAATGAAATCAGCGGTGATGGGCAACCCATCGAAGTTGAGTATGGAGCGCAGCTTTCGCGGGGAAATATCATTTTCCGTCATCAACATGGTGCGCAGCTGCCCGTCGCGGTTCTGTTCAATGATAAAGATCAACTGGTGTCTGTTGATAAAATCGACCACCTCTTCCTGGAAGGGAAAGGCGCGCAGCCGCAGGCTGTTGATGTTCAGCCCCTGCTCCGCCAGGCGACTGATAGCCTCATAGGCGGCGTGGGTGGTGGTGCCGAAAAAAACCACGCCGACAGCAGCACCGGTGTCCCGGATCTTGATGTGCGGCGCCGGCATCAGGCTGCGGGCGGTCTGCCATTTCACCAGAAGACGCTCCATCCCGGCCTGGTAAATGGGGCTTTCCTCGGTGTATCCGGCATATTCGTTATGCGAGGTTCCCCGGGTGACATAGGCGCCTTTGGTCGGATGCGTCCCGGGATAGGTCCGGTAGCAGATGCCGTCGCCGTCGACATCGAGATAGCGTCCCCATTTCTCCTGGCGGCTGTCCAGCTCTTCGGCGCTGAGCACCTTGCCGCGGTCGTATTTGCGATCATCGTCCCAGACAAGAGGAGCGCTGACATGGTCGTTCATGCCGAGATCGAGGTCGAGCATGACAATGACCGGCGTCTGCAGCCGCTCGGCGAGATCAAAGGCATCGGCCCCGAGATCAAAACATTCCTTCGGATCACAGGGGAAGAGCAGGACGTTTTTCGTATCGCCGTGCGAGGCGTAGGCGCAGGCCAGCAGGTCGGCCTGCTGCGTGCGGGTCGGCATGCCGGTACTTGGGCCGGCTCTCTGGACATTGATCACCACCGTCGGAATTTCGGCGAAATAGGCCAGGCCGAGAAATTCGCTCATCAGGGAAATACCCGGGCCGGAGGTGGCGGTAAAGGCTCTGGCGCCATTCCACGAGGCACCGATGACGATGCCGATGGCCGCCAGTTCATCTTCTGCCTGCAGGATGGCCACCTTGTTGCGGCCGGTGTCCTGTTCCGTTCGGAATTGCCGGCTGTAGCGCTCAAAGGCCTCGACCACCGAGGTGGATGGGGTGATCGGATACCAGCCGGTGACCGTGGCCCCGGCATAGACGGCGCCCAGGCCGAGGGCGGCATTACCGTCGACAAGGATTTCGTCGCCGAGTTTGTTCGACTTTCGTACCGACAGCCGGCAGATCCCGGCGTGATGCTCTTTGGCGTAGGCGAAGCCGAGCTCGAGGGCCTTGATATTGGGTTCGCCCAGCTTGGGTTTTTTGCGAAACTGTTTGTCGATGGACTCGGTCAGAATGGAAAAGTCCAGATCGAGGAGAAAGGACAGGGCGCCGACATAAATGATATTGCGCAGCAGCTGGCGCAGTTTGGGATTTTTGAACTCGTCATTACAGAGAGTGGTGAGCGGTACGCCGATGACGGTGATATCGTCACGGTTGAATTCATCTGACAATTCCCTGGTGGAATCGTAGAGAAAGTAGCCGCCGGGCAGAACCTCCTGGTAATCCTGGAAAAGGGTCTGGCCGTTGACGGCCACGGCCAGATCGACCCCGCCCCGTCTGCCGAGAAAGCCATGCTCGTTGACCCGCACCTCATACCAGGTCGGCAGCCCCTGAATGTTCGAGGGAAAGATGTTTTTCGGGCTGACCGGAACGCCGAGCCGGAAAATGGCCCTGGCAAAAAGATTGTTGGCGCTGGCCGAGCCGGAGCCGTTGACGTTGGCGAAACGGACGACAAAGTCGTTGACACTCTCTATCTTGTTCATTTTTGACCTGCCACGGCGGAATTATAGGTAAACTGCACCATTTCCCAGGAGGAAGTCGGGCAGCGTTCGGCGCAGAGCCCGCAATGCAGGCAGACATTCTCATCTTTGACCATGACCCGGCCGGTGGGCAGGAGTTCCGAGACGTAGAGGGCCTGTTCCAGGTTATCGGCCGGGGCGAGAAGTCGTGTGCGGAGATCGTCTTCGTCGCCATTTTCAACGAAGTTAATGCAGAATTCCGGACAGATATCGACACAGGCATCGCACTCGATACAGGTGGAGTAGTCGAAAACCGTCTGCACATCGCAGTTCAGGCAGCGCATGGCCTCCTGGTGGCCGGTTTTTTTATTGAACCCCAGTTCAACTTCGACCAAGCGGTCCTTCAGCGATTTGACCCGGTCGGCCGTCGGCACCGCATAACGTTTGTCAGGGGAGACGTGGCTGTCGTAGATCCAGTCCTGCATGCCCATCTTCTGGCTGACCAGATTGGTCCAGGGGGCCGGTCGGTCGTGGAGATCCTTGCCCCGGCAGAAGAGATCGATGGAGATCGCCGCCTCATGGCCATGGGCCACGGCGGTGATGACATTTTTCGGCCCAAAGGCGGCATCGCCGCCAAAAAAGATATGCGGTATGGAAGATTGATACGTTTTCTCGTCAAGGACGGGAAGTCCATGCTCATTCATTTCTATGTGCATATCTTCCTTGATGAAAGGAAAGGCATTCTGCTGGCCGACGGCGAGGAGCACCTGGTCGCAGGCGATAAAGACCGGCGGTTCCTTGGTGGCGAGCAGTTTGCGTTTGCCGTCCGCATCGTATTCGGCGGTCATTTTCTGGAAATGCATGCCGATCAGTCGCCCGTCTTCAACGACAAAATCGACCGGGGAGTGGTTGTCGATAATGGGGATGCCCTCGTCCTCGGCATCCTCGATCTCCCAGGGTGAGGCCTTCATATCGGCGCGTGGGCTGCGGACGATGACCCGGACGTCTTCTCCGCCGAGCCTTCGTGCCATGCGGCAGCAGTCCATGGCCGTGTTGCCGCCGCCGAGCACCAGCACTTTTTCCGGGGTTGAGGTGACGTGGCGGTAGAGCACCGAGGCGAGCCATTCGATGCCGATAAAAATCGACGCATCGCCGGCAATCCTGCCGGGCAGATCCGGCAGGTCACGGCCGCGCGGGGCGCCGGTGCCGACGAAGATGGCGTCGTAACCCTTGTCGGCAATGGTCTTCAGGTTCTCGACATAGTGATTGAAATGGCTGGTCACGCCCATGTTGAGAATGCGGTCGACCTCTTCATTGAGCACTCTCTCGGGTAAGCGGAAGGAGGGCACCTGGGTGCGGATAAACCCCCCGGCCTTCGACTGATCATCGTAGAGGTCAATCTCGTAACCGAGCGGCAGCAGGTCGCGGGCGACGGTAAGCGAGGCAGGACCGCCGCCGACGAGCGCAATTTTTTTGCCGTTTTTTTCGCTGGGAACCTCGGGCAGGAAGTCGGTGCTGTCGCTTTTAAAATCCGAGGTGACCCTTTTCAGCCGGCAGATGGCCACCGGGGTCTCCTCGACCCGGGTCCGTCGACAGGCAGGCTCGCAGGGCCGGTCACAGATACGTCCGAGGATGCCGGGGAAGACATTGGAAATCCAGTTGATTTTGAACGCCTCATCGTACTTGCCCTGGCTGATCAGCCGGATATATTCCGGCACCGGGGTGTGCGACGGACAGGCGTACTGGCAGTCGATGACTTTATGAAAATATTCCGGATCTTGTGTGTTTGTCGGTTTCAAGAATCGCTCCTCTGTTATCGGTGATACAAGATATCGTCATTCGGCATTCTCGGGCAGGCTCCTTATTCAGGGACAATACGCACCGCACCCTTATCAGCCGAGGCGGCGAAAAGGGCGTATGCCTGCAGGGCCTTGCTGATAGGCCTGTCCCGGTTGGTCGGTTTATAGGCGGCGGCTCCTTTTGCCTGTTCCTTTACTCTCCGCGCCGCGAGTTCCTCGTCGGTGAGGGCAACACTAATCGTTCTTGCCGGGATGTCGATGTTGATTGTGTCGCCGTCTTCAAGCAGGGCAATGGCCCCGCCGGCCGCCGCTTCCGGCGAAACGTGGCCGATTGACAACCCCGAGGTGCCGCCGGAGAAACGTCCGTCGGTGACCAGGGCGCATGCCGCGCCGAGATGGATCGATTTCAGGTAGGAGGTCGGGTAGAGCATCTCCTGCATGCCGGGTCCACCTTTCGGGCCTTCGTATCGAATAATGATAACGTCACCGGCCTTGATGCCACCGCCGAGAATAGCCTCACAGGCGGCCTCCTGGGAGGAGAACACCCGGGCGGTGCCGGAGAATTGAAAAATTGACGGATCGACGCCGGCGGTTTTGACGATACAGCCGTTCTCGGCGATATTGCCGAACAGGACGGCAAGTCCGCCCTCCTTGCTGTAGCAGTGGGCCATGTCCCGGATACATCCGGCCTCGCGGTCAAGGTCGGCTTTTTTGTACATGGTGTTCTGCGAGCCCATGACCAGATTCAGCCCGGCGGCAGCCGGCGCGCTCAGGTACAGCGCGGCCGCTTCCTGGCTGTGGCCGGGGCGGGAGATGTCCCATTTGTCCAGGGTTTCGCCCAGAGTCGGGCTGTCGACTCGATGGACGGTTGCATCGAGCAGCCCGGCCCGGTCGAGCTCGCCGAGAATGGCCATGATGCCGCCGGCACGGTTGACGTCTTCAATATGGTAGCTGGAAGACGGAGAAACCTTGCACAGGTTGGGTACCCGGCGCGACAGGCGGTCAATATCGTCCATGGTAAAATCGACCCCGGCCTCATGGGCGATAGCCAGCAGGTGCAGGACGGTGTTGGTCGAGCCGCCCATGGCGATATCCAGGGTCATGGAGTTCATAAAGGCGCTTTTGGTGGCGATGGACCGGGGCAGCACCGAGCTGTCTTCCCGGTCGTACCAGGCCGAGGCCATGGCCACGATACGTTCGGCCGCCCGTTCAAAGAGCAGTTTACGATTGGCATGGGTGGCGACTATCGTGCCGTTGCCGGGCAGCGCCAGGCCGAGGGCCTCGTTCAGGCAGTTCATGGAATTGGCGGTGAACATCCCCGAGCAGGAGCCGCAGGTCGGGCAGGCGCAGCGCTCCACCCGGTTGATCTCCTCGTCGCTGACCGTATTGTCGGCGGCGAGCACCATGGCATCGACCAGGTCGTATCGCTTGTCGCCGTCAACACCGGCCTCCATTGGTCCGCCGGAGACGAAGATGGTCGGGATATTCAGGCGCATGGCGGCCATGAGCATGCCGGGGGTGATCTTGTCACAGTTGCTGATGCAGATCATCGCATCCACCGTATGGGCATTGCACATATATTCGACGCTGTCGGCAATCAGCTCGCGGGACGGCAGGGAGTAGAGCATCCCGGCGTGGCCCATGGCAATGCCGTCGTCGATGGCGATGGTATTGAATTCGGCGGCAAAACAGCCGGCCTTGTCGATAATTTTTTTCAGGTGCTGGCCGATTTCATGGAGGTGGACGTGGCCGGGGACGAACTGGGTGAACGAGTTGACGATGGCGATGATCGGTTTGCCGAACTGCTCTTCCTTGACGCCGTTGGCCCGCCAGAGGCTGCGGGCACCGGCCATTCTTCGTCCCTCTGTGGTTGTTGCGCTGCGCAATGGTATTGCCATGATAGTACTCCGGAATTTTTATAGGGAAGCCATAACGGAAAGAAATATGTAGAAAATTAGAAAAAAAAAGCTTGCAACCCACGTTAATTTAGAGACAATATACTATGAAAACAAGTGGTATTGCACAATTTTTCAAGGGAGCAAAATGAAAAAGACGGAAATAGACTACTGGATAGCGGCAATGCTGGAGTCCCATGACAACGTTTCCGACCTGAATATAACCGTGGGGAAATCGTTGCAGGTCGAGTCGTCCGGGCTGCTGGTGCCGGTTGCCGTCTCGCCGCCGGTCACCGAATTGACGCCCTTTCAGACCGAAGCCTTTGCCCTTAATCTTATCGGCAATAACCGGCGGCTGCTCAAGGATCTGGTCGAAAAAGGATCGTGTGACCTTTCCTATTCGCTTTCCGATAAGGCCAGGTTCAGGGTAAATATTTTCACCCAGAAGGGCTATTTTACCACCGTCCTGCGAAAACTTGAAACCGAGGTGCCGTCGATCGAGAGCATGCATTTTCCCGAAGCCTTCGGCAAGATGGCCGCCGATTTAAACGGCCTTATCCTCTTTACCGGGGCCACCGGCACAGGGAAGACGACATCGCTTGCCGCCCTCTTGAACCGCATAAACCATGAGCGACCGGTGCATGTGGTGACTTTGGAAGACCCTATCGAGTACGTCCACGAACAGCATAAGGCCACCTTCAATCAGCGTGAACTGGGCAACGATTTCAGCAGCTTTGCCGTGGGCATGCGGGCCGCGCTTCGTCAGGCGCCAAAGGTCATCCTGGTCGGTGAGATGCGCGATAGGGACACCATGGAGATCGGTCTGACCGCCGCGGAAACAGGGCATCTGGTGCTGTCGACCCTGCATACCATCGACGCCGGACAGACCATCAACCGTATCCTCGGCATGTTCGAGCAGGATGAACAGCCGCAGATTCGCAACAGACTTGTCGATACCATTCGCTGGATCGTCAGCCAGCGCCTGTTGCCCCGTGTCGGTGGCGGACGGGTGGCGGCCATGGAGATTCTGCGCACCAGTTTACGGGTGAAGGATCTCATCTTAAACGGTGAGACTGAAGATAAAACCTTCTACCACGTTATCAATGAAGGCTCGGCTCTTGATATGCGTACCTTTGATCAGCACATACTTGAACTGTACAGCCAGGGAATGATAACCGAGAAGACTGCCTTTACCTACTGCTCGCATCGAGCGGAAATGAACCGCGGGCTCGACCGGATCAAGGCGGCGCGCGGCGAGGCGACAACCAGTCTGACCGATCTGGCTATGGAACAGGAACAAGAGGAAAGTTACGGGTACTATGGCCGGGGATGACAGGCAGGCGGCAGTGACCAACCAGGGTATGAGGAAATTATGATAGTGAATTGTCCACATTGCGGCAAGCAGTTGAAGCTGAACGATAAAATCCGGGAAAGTGTGCAGCGGCTCGAACCCGGTAAGAAGCTCAAGGTGAAGTGTGTCCACTGCGCTGTCCCGTTCGGTCTCGATGAAATGAGTCTGCAGGCCGCTCGTCCCGGTACTGACGCCGATCGCCCCGCCCGGCAAGCATCGCCACCGGCGGGACGGGTCAGGCCGCCGGCCCCGCCTGCCACGGATTGGCTGAAAGACGGCTCCTTTGAAGAAAGAGATGTTGTTGAGGATATCCCCAGGGCGCTGGTACTTATGCCGGAGTCTCCGAGCCGCGCGATGGTGGTGAAAGCCGCCACCGAATTTGGCTATCTCGTCGAGCGGGCGCAGACGGCGGAGGAAGCCATCGACAAGATGCGCTTTGTCAATTATGCAGCGGTTTTTCTGCATAGCGGTTTTGAGCCGGGCGGTGTCAACAGTGGTAAATTCCATCGTTTTATGCGTATGATGGATATGTCCCGCCGCCGCTATATTTTTTATGTCCTGCTGGGCGAGCAGTTTCAAACCCTGTACGACCTGCAGGCCCTGGCCTATTCGGTCAATCTGGTCGTCAATGACGCTGAAATCCCCTATGTGGGCACGGTGCTGAAAAAGGCTATCCCTGAATTCGAAACATTATTCGGGCCGTTGATGGAGGAGTTGCGGGTCATCGGAAAATAGAGTAAATTGGTTGATGTCTGAGCTGTGATTTTACTTAGCCATCCGAATATTGAGGTTTTTAAGAGTTTGTCAAGGTTGTCCGAAAGATATATTCTTTCTGTTTCGTTCACTTACGCCACTTCTCTTCCATTGGTTGCGCAACAGGCGCAACCTGTCACTTACCCACCTGTCACGGGAGAGCTTTGTCTCCGCCTGTATGCGCAGGCCAGGTCCGGCACGAGTATTTTAACCAGCCCTGCCGGAGCCACTTTTAGGTTATATATTGAGTCAATAATGAAAAAAACTATCCTTGCCGTAGGCAGAAAAATCAGGCGAATAGCCCAGGCCGGAAAACACCGATACGGGAGATTGCTGGGTCGTGCAGCTCCGGCTGCAGGTACCACCGAGCCGGACCTGCCCGCCACTTTGGCAGCAAAATCAGGCGAAAAACAACAACCGCCCCTCAAACAAAGCGCAGCCCCGGTTGCGGAAAAAAGCAAATATCGCGCGCCGGAAAAGGCCAAGGTCAAACCGGCCTGGAGCCTGGAGGATTTTCCGGTCACCCCGATGGAAGGCAAAAGCCGTTTCCACGACTACCCCATCCCCTTGCCGGTGATGCGGGCCATCGCCGATCAGCATTTCGAGTACTGCACGCCGATTCAGGAAAAGGCGCTGGAGGATGTCCTGGCCGGCAAGGATCTTGTCGGCAAGGCCAATACCGGTACCGGCAAAACCGCCGTTTTCCTGATCACCATTCTGTCCAGGCTGCTGGCGGAAAAGAAGTCCGGCAAAGGAAACGTCCGGGCCCTGGTCCTGGCACCCACCCGGGAGTTGGTGATGCAGATCGCCAAAGAGGGGGCGGTGTTCGCCAAATACTGTAATCTTTCGGTGCGTGCCGTCTACGGCGGCGTCGACTACCAGAAACAGATGGACTATCTGCAAAATAAGCAGTGCGATCTCCTGGTGGCCACCCCAGGGCGTCTCATTGATTTTATGAATAAAAGAGTCGTCGACCTGAGCGGCTGCAAAATCCTCGTGCTCGACGAGGCGGATCGAATGCTCGATATGGGCTTTATCCCCGATGTCCGGCGAATCATCGGCCGGCTGCCGGCGAAAAACGACCGGCAGACCCTGCTCTTTTCAGCCACCGTCTCGGAAGATGTCCAGCGCCTGGCGCTGCAATGGAGTGTGCAGCCGAAAGTGGTCGAGGCGGAGGCGGAGCAGGTGGCAGTCGAAACGGTCGAGCAGACCGTCTATCTGGTCACGGCGGAAGAGAAATATGCCGTTCTGTATAATCTGATTCAGCAGAATCCGGATGATCGAATCATTGTTTTCGCCAATATGAAAAACGAGACAAAGCGGCTCTCCAACCGTCTGCAGCGAAATAATATCGACTGCGTGCTGTTGTCCGGGGATGTTGACCAGAATAAACGGGTGAGCAGATTAGAGAGCTTCCGGTCCGGCAAGGTAAAAGTCCTCGTGGCGACCGATGTCGCCGGACGCGGCATCCACATCGAGGGCATTACCTTTGTGGTGAACTACACCTTGCCCTACGAACCGGAGGATTACGTCCATCGCATCGGCCGGACCGGCCGGGCCGGCGCTGAAGGCAAGGCGGTGAGCTTTGCCTGTGAGGAAGGTTCCTTTTATCTGCCGGCCATCGAGGAGTTTATCGGCAAAAAACTGGACTGTGTGCTGCCGGATGAAAATCTCCTCACCCCTCCGCCCAAAGGCCGGGAAAAAGGTCCGGATGCCGACCAGGCCACTCCCCGGCCGCGGCGGAACACCGGGCGGAAACCGCGAAACGCCGGGTCGAGCCGGAGCCGCGGCAAGTTCGAAAAAAAATCCGCATAAACACGTTCTCTTCATGATGCGCCGGGAATGAGAGCAAAAAACATTCTCGGCTGCGATGGGCTGTGGCCGGGTCGAACAAAAAGAAAAAAATATCCTTTCCTGCAAGAAGTTGTTGTCCTTTCGTCGAAAAATTGCTATACAGTGCGGTTTATGTCTACAAAGGTTGCCCCTTTTTCGGGAGTGTGCCTTATTTTCTTTTTATTTTCTGGCTCCTAGTGTGCGAAAATAAATTAACCCTTACCATTTGGCCTCTGGTCTACAGGAAGAGTAAAATCCATGACAGAACAACTTAATCAATCAACCCAGGACAGCAATGAAGAGATGAGTTTTGCGGAACTCTTCGAAATGGAAGAAAACAACAAGGTAGTCGCCGTCGGTGATGTGGCTATGGGCACCATTATCGGTACGGTAGACGACTATCTGCTTGTTGATGTCGGCGATAAGGCAGAAAGTTATATCGCCAAGTCGGAATTCCGCCTGGAAGATGGTGAAGAGATTAAAATTGGTGATATGTTCGAGGTGTTCGTCGAGCGACGCAAAGAAGAAGGTGGACTCCTCCTGTCGAGAGAAAAGGCTATTGCAATAAAAGTATGGGAAAGAATTGCCGAGATTCAGGAAGCTGACGGCACAATTTCCGGAAAAATCGAAAGCCGGGTCAAAGGCGGTATGTCGGTTGATATCGGCGTTCCGGCGTTCCTGCCCTATTCGCAGATCGACCTTCGTCCGGTCAAGGATCTCGATGCGCTGATCGGCGAATCGATGGATTTCAAGATTCTGAAATTCAATAAGAAAAGAAACAACGTGGTTATTTCCCGCCGGGCTATCCTCGAAGAGGAACGGAACAAGCTTCGCGAAGAGATGCGCTCCAAGCTCGAAGAAGGCCAGATCATCAAGGGCGCCATTACCAATATTACCGACTACGGTCTGTTTATCGATATGGGCGGCATGGACGGTCTCTGCCATATCACCGATCTTTCCTGGGGACGTGTCTCCCATCCGGCGAAACTCTATAAGGTCGGCGAGGAGCTGGAGGTTAAGGTTCTCAAATACGACCGGGAGCATGATCGCGTGTCCCTGGGTGTGAAGCAGCTGCGTGACGATCCATGGGCGACGGTCACCGAAAGATATCCGGTGAATCAGACGACCAAAGGCAAGGTGGTGTCCATTACCGATTACGGTGTTTTTGTCGAACTGGAAGAAGGTGTTGAAGGTCTGATCCATGTCTCCGAAATGACCTGGTCGAAGAAACCGCGTCATCCCTCCAAGATGGTTTCCGTCGGCGATGAAGTCGAGGTCATGGTCTTAAATATCGAGACCGAGACCAAGCGTATCTCGCTCGGCATGAAACAGCTCCAGCCGAACCCATGGGATCTGGTCACCGAAAATTACCCGGTCGGCTCGGTTATTGAAGGAAAAATCAAAAATATTACCGACTTCGGTGTGTTCATCGGCATCGAAGAGGGCATTGACGGACTGATCCATGTCTCTGATCTCTCCTGGACCGAGCGGATTAAACACCCATCGGAGAAGTACGCCAAAGGCGAGACCATTCAGGCGGTCGTGCTGAAGATCGACAAGGAAAATGAGCGGTTCTCCCTCGGTATCAAACAACTTGTCCCCGATCCATGGCAGGCAGCCTATAACAATTACCCCTCCGGCACCGTCGTTGAAGGTGAGATCACCAACGTCACCGATTTTGGTGTCTTTGTCAAACTGGAAGAGGGTATCGAAGGCCTCGTCCATGTCTCCGAACTGTCCAAAGATAAGGTGAAAACCCCGGTCGGCATGTATCAGGTCGGTGATACCCTGAAGGCGATTGTCATTAATGTTTCTGCCAAAGATCGTAAGATCGGCCTTTCCGTGAAAACCCTTGAGGGGGATGACGAAGAGGTAGCGGTAGAAAAATTTAAAAAAGCTGAAAAGGTCGCTGCCGAATCCGCGCCGTCAACTTTTGGCGATCTGCTGAAGGCGGCTGCGGAAGGTAATGACTCCTCTGACAACGATTAGGAAGCAGCCTGCTTAAGGCACTTGGAATGCAGCTGAAAGGTTGTCTTGCCGGATGTATGGCAAGACAACCTTTTTTTATATCTATGGGGACCGACCGGCACGGTCGTCCTTGGTAACAAGTTGATTATACGTAATTAGGTATGTTGAAAA
This sequence comes from Desulfocastanea catecholica, assembly GCF_054657295.1. NCBI lineage: Bacteria > Pseudomonadati > Thermodesulfobacteriota > Desulfobulbia > Desulfobulbales > Desulfobulbaceae > Desulfocastanea > Desulfocastanea catecholica. Next base: position 305,752 of record NZ_BAAHYZ010000001.1, on the reverse strand, counting down.
AAGATCTGGTAGATAAAGTCAGCAGTGAACTCTCCATGCAGAAACAGGATATCAGCCTGGCGGTTGATATTATGCTGGAGACTATGGCCACGGCTCTGAAGGATGAGAGACGTATCGAGTTGCGTGGATTCGGCAGTTTTTCCGTGCGGCCGCGAAAACCGCGGTCAACGAAAAATCCCCGCACCGGAAAAATTATGGATATTCCCGATCGGAAGACCCTGCATTTCACCATGAGCAAATCTCTGAAGGAAGCACTCATCAGCGAAAAGGATTGACGTCCCCTTTGCCGACGCGGAGAATCTCCGGGGTATCGCCGGTCAGATCGATGACCGAAGAGGGGTCGGGATAGATTGGGCCACCGTCAACGACGAGTTCAATTCTCTTGCCGAGATACTGTTCTATTTCGTAGGGTTCGGCCAGTTTGGTCTCTTCCTCTTCCAGCTGGACACTGGTGTTGACGATGGGGTTGCCCAGCGTCTCGAGCAGGAGTTTGCTGATCGGGTGGCTGGATACCCTGATACCGACGGTCTTTTGCCTGGTAGCCATGATCTTCGGCACCAGCTTGGTGCCCGGCAGGACAAAGGTATAGGGTCCGGGCAGGTTCTTTTTCATCAGGCGGTAGGCGGTATTCGAGACATGGGCATACTGACTGATATCGGTCAGGTCGGAGCACATGAAGGAAAAAGGCTTATCCTTCGGCCTTTTTTTCAACTGGACCAGCTGTTTGATGGCTTTCTGATTGAAAAGATCGCAGCCGATGCCGTAGCCGGTATCGGTGGGATAACAGATTATCGCTCCGTTCTTCAGTGCCTTGACGACGTTTTCAATAAGACGGAGCTGAGGGTTTATCGGGTTGATTTCGAGCAGCATAGTGGTGAAAGTTCCTTCGTCGGCAAAGAGCGGACCGGTATGCATCCGCCTCTTTACCAAATTATCAAATTTCAAGTAATATTATCCGGTATCATAAAAAATAAGGTTTTTAATAAAGAAACCTTACTGTGATACTTTAAAAAATAGAGCATAATGTGAATTATGAAAGGCGGCCCCGGCGTCCTTTTCCGCAAAACACCAGCGTTGCCCCTGCAAAGAGGACCAGAACCAGCCTTTTATACTTCACTCCCTGACAAGGAGGGGACATGTTACCAGATCATATAGAAACCGCACTTACATTTGACGATTTATTGCTCGTACCTTCCGCTTCCGAAGTTCTTCCCAGCGAAGTCAACCTCGATACCCGGCTCACCGATTCTATCTTTCTCAAGACCCCCCTGGCCAGTTCGGCCATGGACACCGTGACCGAGCACCTGACGGCCATTGCCATGGCCCGGGAAGGCGGCATCGGTATCATCCACAAAAACATGACCATCGAGCAGCAGGCGATAGAGGTCGAACGGGTGAAAAAGTCCGAATCCGGGATGATCATCGATCCGATCACCGTTACCCAGGATCAGTCGGTAGCCGAGGTGCAGGAGATCATGAGCATCTACAAAATTTCCGGTCTGCCCGTCCTGCACGATGGCAAACTGGCCGGCATCGTCACCAACCGCGATCTTCGTTTTGTCTCCGATGACGGCTTGCGGGTCTCCGACGTCATGACCTCGAAAAACCTGGTCACCGCCAGGGTGGGCATCAGCCTGGAGCAGTCGAAAGCCCTGCTGCATGAGCATCGCATCGAGAAACTGCTGGTGGTTGACGACATGGGTGGCCTGAAGGGGCTGATCACCATCAAGGACCTGGAAAAAATTAGAAAATATCCCCTGGCCGCCAAGGATTCCTTCGGCCGCCTGCTCGTTGGCGCCGCTCTCGGCGTCGGTGACAATATCGAAAGCCAGGCGGAAAGGCTGATCAAGGCCGGGGTGGACGTGGTGGTTGTCGATTCCGCCCACGGTCATTCAAAAGGTGTGCTGCGGGCGGTCGCCAGGGTCAAGGCCGCCTTTCCCCAGCTGTCGGTTATTGCCGGCAATGTCGCCACCGGCGAGGGAACGGCGGATCTGATCAAGGCCGGGGCCAACGGCGTGAAGGTCGGCATCGGACCCGGTTCAATCTGTACCACCCGCGTCGTCGCCGGTGTCGGCGTGCCGCAGATGACCGCTTTGCAGAATTGCGTCAAGGTGGCCAATAAATACGATATCCCGATAATTTCCGACGGCGGTATCAAATATTCCGGTGACCTGGCCAAGGCTATCGGCGCCGGCGCCAGTACGGTCATGCTCGGCAGCCTTTTTGCCGGTACCGACGAAACCCCGGGCGATACCTTTCTCTACCAGGGCAGAACCTACAAAGGCTATCGGGGCATGGGGTCACTTGGGGCGATGAATCAGAGCGAGGGCTCAGCCGATCGCTATTTTCAGTCGGAGGTGACCAGCTCTTCCAAGCTGGTACCGGAAGGCATCGAAGGCAAGGTACCCTATCGCGGACCGCTGTCAACGGTCATCTATCAGCTGATCGGCGGTTTGCGATCGGGCATGGGCTACGTTGGTGCCGCGACTATCGCCGATCTGCAGCAGAAGGCCAAGTTTGTACGGATTTCCGCCGCCGGGCTGCGGGAATCCCATGTGCATGATGTGATTATTACCAAGGAAGCACCGAATTATCGGACTGCTTAGGAATCTTAAGCGCCGGACAAATTCGATCCACCGGGAAGATGGGTGACGGTTGCCAGGTCCGGAAACCATTTACCGGAACATCTATTGAGGAGAACACGAGAAAATCCATGGATATTCATAGCGAAAAAATAGTCATCCTTGATTTTGGGTCGCAGACCACCCAACTGATTGCCAGACGCATCAGAGAGCAGAAGGTATACAGCGAAATTCATCCTTTCTCCATTTCCCTCGACAAGCTGAAAGAGCTCAAGCCGTCCGGCATTGTCTTGTCCGGCGGCCCCTGTTCCGTCTATGACCTCGATGCCCCCCACTCCGATGCCGGCTTGTTTGAGCTGGGCATCCCCATTCTCGGCATCTGCTACGGCGCTCAGTTGATGATTCAGCAGCTGGGTGGCAAGGTGGAAAAGGCCGAAAAACGTGAGTTCGGCAAAGCGGAATTGACCATCAAGTATACCGCCGGGCTGTTCGCCGGGCTGGTCATCGACAGTCTCAGGCATCAGGTATGGATGAGCCACGGCGACCGCGTCGAGGTCATTCCCGAGGGTTTTGAAGCGACCGCCGTCAGTGACAATTCGCCCTATGCGGCGCTGCGACATACGGAGCAGCCCTTTTACGCGGTACAGTTTCACCCTGAAGTGGCCCATACGCTGATCGGTACCGATGTGCTGCGCAACTTCATCTTCGGCATCTGTCACTGTCAGCCGGAATGGACAATGCATTCCTTTATCGAGCAGAACGTCCAGGCCATTCGGCAGAAAGTCGGCAGCGATAACGTTATCTGTGCCCTATCCGGCGGGGTCGACAGCTCCGTCGTCGCGGCGATCATCCATAAGGCGATCGGTGACCAGCTCACCTGCATTTATGTCAATAACGGTCTGATGCGTACCGGTGAAACCGCCTCGATTCTGCGATTTTTCAAAGAAAAAAGCAAATTGAAGCTGATCGATATCGATGCCACCGACTATTTCCTCAGCGAACTGCAGGGGGTCGAGGATCCGGAGGTAAAACGCAAGCGCATTGGTCTCGGCTTTATAAAAATCTTTGACGAAGAGGCGAAAAAAATTGGCCGGGTGAAATATCTTGCCCAGGGCACCTTGTACCCCGATGTCATTGAATCGGTCAGTTTCCGCGGCGAGGCGCCGATTAAATCCCATCATAATGTCGGCGGCCTGCCGGAGATTATGCAGCTTGATCTGATAGAACCCCTGCGCGAGCTGTTCAAGGACGAGGTCCGTGAACTCGGCCTGGAACTCGGCCTGCCGGAAGAGGCCATTTATCGGCAGCCTTTTCCTGGACCGGGGCTCGGCATCAGGATCATGGGCGAGGTGACCGCCGAGCGGCTGCGTATCCTGCGCCAGGCGGATGTCATCGTCCTCGATGAGATGCGCAAGGCCGGCTGGTATCGCAAGGTCTGGCAGTCTTTTGCCGTGCTTCTGCCGATCCAGACGGTCGGCGTCATGGGCGACGGCCGGACCTATGAACATGTCATCGCCATCCGTGCCGTCGATTCACGGGATGCCATGACGGCGGACTGGACCAGGATGCCCTATGAAATCCTCAGCGAAATCTCCAGTCGGATCATCAACGAGGTGCGCGGAGTCAACCGGGTGGTCTATGATATCTCTTCGAAACCACCGGCGACCATTGAATGGGAATAGACTGAATCATCTGAATATAAGTGACGCGATATGCTCAAGACCGGAATCTATGTCGATGCGGAAAATATTAGAATGTGCGGCGGCTACGGCATGCGCTACGATGTCCTGGTCGAGCTTGCCGGCGCCGGTAATTCAACACTGCTGCGGGCCAACTCGTATCTGGCGGAAGATCGGGAGCGGACCAAGGAGGATGCCGAATATCGGCAGAAACTCTATCGCTACCATGAGGTCATCCGCCAGTGCGGCTTCAAGGTGATTAAAAAGTATGTCAAACACTTTGTCGACGATGAGGGTATTTTAACCACCAAGGCCAATGCCGATATGGATCTGGCCATCGATGCCCTGCTCCAGGCACGAAACCTCGACCGGGTCATTCTGCTCACCGGCGACGGCGATTTTATTCGGCTGGTGCTGGCCCTGCAGAACATGGGCTGCCGGGTGGAAGTCATCGGCTTTAATCACGTCAGCAATGACCTCAAGGAGGCGGCGGACAGTTTCCTGTCGGGCTTTCTTATCCCGGGACTTTTGCCGATCCCGGCCCAGGGCGGGGAAAACCGGCAGCGCGGTATTTCCCTCAACTATAACCCGGACAGAGGGTTCGGCTTCATGCGCTACTACCGGCTGACGCCGGAGGGGTTGCAGGCCCAGTCGGTTTTTTTCCATTGTTCCAAGGCGCAGGAGGTCCATGACGCACTGTTTCTCGATTCGTCGAAAATTTTTGAATTCACCATCGTCAAAAACCCCGATAACAGCGGCCGAACAGAGGCGTGGGATATTCAATGTATTGATACGTAGGAGGCGATAATGGCAACGATTCTGGCAGCCGATATCGGCGGAACGAAAAGCGAGGTGGCAATTTTTCCGCTTGACGGCGCGGACGGCGGAGCGCTGGTGCAAAAGCGCTATGTCAATGCCTTCTTCAGTGGCATTGACCGGATTCTCGAAGATTTTCTGGCCGGACTGGAACAGCTGCCGCAGCTTGCCTGTCTGGCCGTGGCCGGCCTGGTCTCCGGCGACACGGCGCGGATGACCAACCTGCCCTGGGAGATCGGCTGCCGCCGCCTGGAACAACGCTTTGGTTTTTCACGGGTTGTGCTGATCAATGACCTGACCGCGGTGGGCAGCTCTCTGGCCATGCTTCAACCGGACGATCTCCTGGAAATTCAGGCGGCGCCGGGGGCGGGAGAGGTACGGGGGATTATTGCCCCGGGTACCGGTCTTGGCGAGGGCTTGCTGGTCGAATACGGCGGACAGGAATATGTCCGCGGTTCGGAAGGCGGCCACACCGACTTTGCCCCGGTCGATGAAGAACAGCTTGCCCTCCTCGTCTGGATGCGCAAAAAAAGACAGCCGGTCAGCTATGAAATGTTGATCGCCGGCCCGGGACTGGCCAACCTGTATGATTTCTGCAGGGAATATCACCAGATAGAGGAATCTGCCTGGATAGTCGAGGCGATGCACACGGCCCAGGACAGGATTCCGGTCATCGTCGGAGGGGCTATCGGGACAATTGGCGGGATGGGCGTAAAGTCCTGCCCTTTATGCCGGCGGGTGATCGATCTTTTCCTGTCCATTCTCGGCAGCGAGGCCGGCAACCTGGCGCTGAAGCTCTATGCCAAAGGCGGCATCTATCTTGGCGGCGGCATCCTGCCGAGGTTGATCGACCATGTGCAGTTTGACGGGTTTTTACAAAGCTTCCACGCCAAGGGACAAATGTCCGGTTTTATGCAAGAGATTCCGATCAATGTCATCCTGCGCCGGGACGCAGCCCTCCTTGGGGCGGCACGTTATGGTCGGCTGGAGCTGCACAGGAAGAGCGCCGATGGCTGGTGAGAGTGTTCCCCCTGACGTCCTTGCCGCATTCTGCGGCGACCCGGCTCACTGCACCGTCTCCTCGCTTGGCCACGGCAATATTAACGACACTTTTCTGGTGCGAGTTGCCGCTTCTTCTTTTGTCCTGCAGAAAATCAACAGCGAAGTCTTTCCCGACCCCCTGCGGGTCATCGAAAATTTCCAGAAAATCACCGCCCACCTGCAGCGGAAAAGCGACGGGGAGCAAGAACAGCTGCAGGTCGCCTCGCCGGTGTCGACCCGGGACAATCATCCCTGGTACCGCGACGACACCGGAGCCTTCTGGCGCGGCCAGAGTTACCTGCCGCATGTGAGTTGCCGGGGGCTCACCGGTCCCGCGCAGGCACGTCGCGTCGGGCAGGCCCTGGCCCGCTTTCACCGGCTTGCCGCTGATCTCGAGGAGCAGGCCCTTCGTGACCCGCTGCCGGGCTTTCATAACCTGCCTGGCTATCTGCACGACTATGACCGGACAGTGCGCACCATGAGACTTCCGGGCGGCGAGCAATCTGCCTTTTGTCAGGCGACGATTGACCGCTACCGGCCCCAGGCGACGACGCTCGAGGATGCCCGGCAGGCCGGGATTCTCGTCCTGCAGCCGATCCACGGTGATCCGAAAATCGATAATTTTATCTTTGACGAACAGGGGGAAGTCCTCGGCCTGCTTGATCTGGATACCGTGGCCATGGGGTTGGTGCACCACGACCTGGGCGACTGCCTGCGGTCCTGCTGCAACCGGATGGGCGAGACCGGGGCGGATGTCCGGTCGATCACCTTTGATCTGCAGCTCTGCCGGGCCTTGCTGGACGGCTATTTTTCCGGACCCAAGCAGGTGCTGAACAAAAGCCAGCGCGAGTATATCTTTGCCGGCGTGCTGCTGATCGCTTTTGAGCTCGGCCTGCGCTTTTTTACCGATTACCTGCACGGTAACCGCTATTTCAAGGTACGATGGGAGGATGAAAACCTGCAGCGTGCGGTCGGCCAGTTTCGCCTGGCCAATGACATTGCCGGCAAGGAAGAAGACATCCGGGCTATGACTCTTTAGGACAACCTCCTACGACGCCATCAAGAAAAACTCTCGATCGAATACAGATACTTGCCAATGGTGTCGACGAGGTGCGGCTGCAGGTTGTCAAATTCGATACCGATACGCGTTTCCTCCAGGTCTATCTGGATGTTGCGGACCCGGCCGTTGATCTGCTGTTCTTCCTTGATCCCCGGCAGCAGGCAGCGGAGCAGGATGGTGCTGTTGATGTCAATCTGCGGCAGAGGTCTGTCCCCCTTATGTTTGATCTGGCAGAGACTGCCGGTCATGCTCAAATCGATGAGGGTGCCGTACAGCTCAGGCTCCTCCTTGATATGGAAGGTGCTGGGGATAAAAATCGGCGTCCTTTTCGCTTTGCGCAGTTCGTGATAGTGGATAACCCCGGGGTATTCGAAAAAAAGCAGCTGGGACGGGGATTCGACAGTCTTCAGCAGCTGGGCCTTGAACATCCACACCCGCCCCTTATGGACATACTTGATGATGACCCGCTGTTCGCTGCCGACCAGCTCCTCGAGGTCGGAAAACGGTTGCGGGTTGGTGACGATCAGACAGTTCCCCTGCAGCATGCCGACCATCTCACTGTCCAAAAGGGCGTCGAGATGGGGGAACTCCAGTTTGATCGGCGAGCCGATTTCCAGGGGAAGGCGCCTGCCCAGGGTCGACAGGTGCTTCAGCGGCAACTGGTGTTTTGGCTCGACGGCTTCATTTTCTATGATGACAACGGTTTTCATGTTCAGTCGGATTTGCGGTTGAGGTCGGCTACTGTCGGCGTTACCTCCTAGTATGCAGAAAAATACCGGAAAAGCAAAGAAGAAGTGGCGATTTCGATGCAATGAGAATGCCGGGATGACCCTAAAGCACTGCACGCAGGAGACTGTGCGAGAATAGCCATTGACAGAGTGGTTCAGGAATGCTTTCTTGCAGGGTTTTACAGACGCTGAAATAATAACTACCACTCCCTTACCAAAACAATGCATAAGACATCCCCATTCACCCTCCATTGCCAATCGTCCGAATGTGCGGCGAGAAGAGGCGAAGTGCGCACCCGACAGGGCGTTTTCCAGACGCCGGTCTTCATGCCGGTGGGAACCCAGGGTACCGTCAAGGCGGTGACGCCGGAAAACCTGCTGGAAATGAACGCCCAGATCATCCTCGGCAACACCTATCATCTGTATATCCGCCCGGGCCATGAGCTGATCGAGAGTTTTGGCGGGCTGCATCAATTCATGAACTGGAAGGGATCTATTCTCACCGACAGCGGCGGGTTTCAGATCTTCAGCCTGAAAGAGCTGGCGACGATCACCGAGGAAGGTGCGGCGTTTCGCTCGCATCTCGACGGAGCAAAACTGTTTCTCAGTCCGGAGGACGCCATTCATGTGCAGCAGGCGCTCGGCTCGGACATCATGATGTGCCTGGACACCTGTATCCCTTTTCCGGCCACCCGGGACGAGGCGGTCAAGGCGACCGATCTGACCAGCCGCTGGGCGAAGAGATGCCGCGAGGCCCACAGCAAGCGGGAGCGGCTGCTGTTCGGCATCGTGCAGGGCGGCATGTATGCTGATTTACGCCGCGAGCACGCCGCCGTCCTGGTTGATATCGGCTTTGACGGCTACGCCATCGGCGGTCTCAGTGTCGGCGAGGAAAAGCAGCTCATGCATGACATGACCGAAGCGACGGTGCCCTGCCTGCCGAAGGACTATCCGGTGTACCTGATGGGGGTCGGCACCCCGGCCGACCTGGTCGAAGGTGTCTGGCGCGGCGTGGATATGTTCGATTGCGTCATGCCGACGAGAAACGCCCGGAACGGCTCGCTTTTCACCTCCAAGGGCAAGCTGTCCATCAAGAATTCCCAGTTTCGTGACGATCACCGGCCTGTTGACGAGGAATGCACCTGTTACACCTGCCAAAACTATAGCCGGGCCTACCTGCGGCATCTGTTTATGGCCCGGGAAATACTCAGCTATCATTTGAACACCATCCATAACCTGCATTACTACCTTCATTTGATGGCGGCTATCCGGCAGGCGATCGAGGCGGACGATTTCGCCCGCTTTCGCAAAGATTTTTATAGCAAGCTCGAGCATGAATGATTACCATGAACGGTGTTTTGTGGTTCTCAATGTAAAAGATGTTTCAAGAAGCAGATTTTTACATATTCCCGTTAATTTTTTGGAGGTTTTGTTATGGTAGGCATTGCTAATGCGGCTGGAGAAGGTGCCGGTGGAGCTTTCGGCGCCGGCGGAATTGCCTCATTTATTCCGCTCATTCTTATTTTTGTTGTTTTTTACTTCTTGTTGATCAGGCCGCAGCAGAAGCAGGCCAAAGCCCATCAGGCCTTCCTCAATGACCTGAAAAAAGGCCAGAAAGTCATCACCAAAGGCGGTCTGCACGGCGTTATTACCGCTTTGACCGACACGGTTGTCACCCTGGAAATCGCCAAGGATGTCAGCGTAAAGATTTCCCGTGATGCCATCGGCGCTCCCCTGAACAAGGATGGCGGCCCGGCACCGCTGAAAAAAGACGCCCCCAGCAGTGGCGGCTGAGGTATTAAAGGCTGCTGATATCCTCAGGTTGTGGAGACAGGTGAAAAAGCCGGATTACCCTGCGGGGTAATCCGGCTTTTTCTTTTTACGGATGCGGGCATAAGAAAAGAACATGGCGAAAGAGAAATTCTACGTGGTTGCCGCAGGCCGCTGCCCCGGCATATATCGGGACTGGGCGACGGCTGAGAAACAGGTGAAGGGCTTTGCCGCGGCAAAGTTCAAGAGTTTTCCCACCAGGGCCGAGGCCGAGGCGTGGCTGGAAAACCCCCTGTACGCGAAAAAAGAGGCCTCGAAAAACCACAGCCGGGACAACGGCGCCGCTCCCCGGCAGCATGACCCCTCGGTAATCGTCGTCTATACCGACGGGGGCTGCATCAACAACCCCGGTCCCGGCGGCTATGGGGTGGTCATCGAGCGGGCCGGCCAGCGTCAGGAACTGAGCGGCGGTTTCCGGCATACCACCAACAATCGCATGGAAATGATGGCGGCAATCGTCGCCCTGCGCGAGCTGCACCACTGCGGGAAAAAGATTGTCCTCTATTCGGATTCCAGCTATCTGGTCAACGGCATCACCAAGGGGTGGGCCAGGAAGTGGCGTCGTCAAGGGTGGCGCAAGAGTGACGGGCAGCCGGTGCTGAATGTTGATCTCTGGCAGGAACTGCTCGAGCTGCTCGATGGTGTCGACGTGTCGTTCAACTGGGTGAGGGGCCACGCCGGCAACGAGCTCAACGAGCGCTGCGATCGGTTGGCGGTCGCCGCCGCCCGGCAGGCGGATATGCCGATTGACCTTGTCTACGAAAGCTAGAGGGACCACCGTGACGAAAGAACTCTTCAAAGGCTCCATCCTGTTCGGCCCGGTACCGGCGGTGCTGGTAACGACCATCGATACGGCAGGCAAGGTCAATGTGTTTACCGTCGGCTGGACCGGAGTCGCCTGCACCCGCCCGCCGCTGGTGACCATTGCCGTGCGCAAGGAGCGCTTGTCCCATGAAAATATCACGGCAAGCGGTGAATTCGTCATCAACCTGACCACCAGGGAGATGGCGAAAATGACTGATTTCTGCGGCTGTCGTTCAGGAAGAAAGGTCGACAAGATCAAACACTTCGGCATGGAACTGGAACCCGGTACCGATGTCGCCGTCCCATCGCTGAAGAAAAGCCCGGTGATTCTGGAATGCAAGGTACGTTCCGTCACCGAGCTGGGCACCCATGATCTGTTCGTGGCCGAGATTGTCAGAAACAAGGTGGAAAAATCCCTTATCGACAAAAACGGCACGATTCAGCTGGGCCAGGCCGGCTTGCTGGCCTATTGTCACGGAGAATATTTCTCCCTCTCCCGTCACCCCATTGGTACCTTCGGCTATTCCGTCGCCGGTAAAGCCGTGCGGCAGGCGAGGCACCGGGAAAAATTTCAGAAGGGCAAGGTAAAAAAACGCTGAACTCCCCTAACTCCTGATGGTGGTTTTACGTTTCTCGACGTAGCGAAAGAAGACCGGGAAGGCGACGAAAAACATCACGCAGATAATATATTCAATGCCTTTTATGTGCGTATAAAAATCCACCATGGTGTGGATCGGCTGGATCATACCGCTGGCGACCAGGTATTGCCGCACCAGCTCGGTGACCTGCCAGTTGACCCGGTGCAGGCCACCAACCATTGCCGCAAGCGCCCAGAGACCGAAGAGGCCTCCGGTACCGATCATTAATGCCCCGACGGGTTTTATTCCTTTCATAGTCATGTCTGTTCTCCTGCTGAAGATTTTCCTGTTGTGTATAATGATTCGTGTTTGCTGTTGTCAGGAAGTTGTCCGGCTTAGAATCCGGTGATTGCCGTGAAATACCCCTGGATGACTTCAACGGCGCCGACATTTATCAGGGCAGCGACCAGACAGGTCAGGCCCCAGAGGCCGATAGCCGCACAGACGACTGCGCCTGCTTTCCGGGTAAAGCTCATGATTTCATCGGCGATATCGATCTGAATTTTTTCTCTGGTGATGATAGGAGCGTTCATGGTGTCCTCCGTTAATGTGTGGTGAATAAGAGTGGCTGGATGTGTTGTGCTACCCTCGATTTACTCTTTATATTGCACGGGTCGTGCCGGATGGAACCTTGTGGAAAAGAAATTTCGTATTTTTATTAAATTTATATAAGTGATTGTAATATAACGTTATAATAATGTGTGCTTGCGGAGAGAGGATCGGCGGATGCTGCTTATGGTAAGTATTTAACTAAAAACTGTCGCATGGAGTGGGGGAGTGTTGCAACAGCGCGACATATGTGTTGTACACTCTTTCGGATAGGTTTTCGGCTGGCTCGTTGTTACGCCGGAGTTGTACGTTCCCACACTCGAGCGTGGGAACGAGAAATGTGGTCGGGGGATCTCGTTCCCACGCTCCGGCGTGGGAATGCCAGGCCCTATTTACCAGCCCTATCCTCCTCCCAGTCAAAGACAATAGGCAACCGATAGACGATAAAGCGGTAGACAATAAAATAGAGGGCATAGAGGGTGACGGTCAGCCAGATCTCTTTCCAGTAGGGCACGTCCTGATAGAGCTGGTAGTTGAAAGCGAACAGCGCGGTGTTCAGCCGGTTCCAGACCACCCCGAACACGGTGATAAAGGCCGCCCAGCGAGCCAGGGCAACCGCGCCGTCACGCACCGCCTTGGCAAAAAGCATCATCGGCAGCACCACGCCGATACCTATCTCCATAAGATAATAAAACCCCCAGCCGGTAAGAAGATGTTCCCATTCATTGTCATGGGCAACGGCGACAAGCTTGATGACCAGATAGGTGAACATCGCATAGCTCGCCCCCTTGGCCAGGCCCAGGGTCATGTAGTCCAGGTTTTCCCTGAAGGCCTTGCCGCAGCGCCAGGCCATGAAGCGATTGATCAGGGTGGAGCTGACGATAACCATGGCCAGCCCGCCGAAGATCGCCGAGCAGAGAAAATGGATCCACATAAACTCGACCGACAGCCACAGCGGATGCAGCTTGGTCGGGGCATAGGTGAACAGAGCGCCGAGGGCGCCCTGGTGCAGGGTGGAGAGAATGATTCCGGCGATGGTCAGGCCCAGGCTGATGCGTTTTATGTAATATTTCCAGGCAGGTCGACCAAGCCACTCGAAAAAGGCCGGCAGCAGTTCGGCGATCTGCACGGAAAGATAGGTGGCCACATGCCAGGCGACGAGAAAAAGGACCGCCGCCGGGCCGAGGGAGACGAACATCGGATAGGCCAGCCGCCAGGGCATGCCCAGATCCACCTCGAGGTAGACCACGGCAAAAAAATAGCCAAGCAGGCCATTGAGCAGGGCGAGGCGTTCGATGGGGTGGAAATCCTCCCGGCCAAAGAGCATGACCGTGGTACCGAGGAGAAAGCCCGACGCCGACAGCGGCACCATGCCGAACAGGCCGAAGCCGAGAAAAAGCCCCCACGGGTAATCGTTCGAGGCATGGGTAACCGAGCCGAGGCCGTAGATATACCGCTGCAGGAGAAGCGGCACGCCGACGGCGAAAATGAGCAGCAGCAGCCAGTTCACCGGATTTCGCCGCAGCTGCTCGAGGTATTGGCTCGTCGTCAGGCCGAGGAAGATCTTTTTGCGCAGGGACCATGCGGAGCCATCGCCCTGGCTCGTTCCACTGATGGGTAAGTGGATATCTTCAGAGATAAGCGCCTTCATTGTTCATCCTCCTGTCCGTTGTCATTGTTGCCTGTCCGGGGCCGTTCCTTGCGGGTTGCCAGGAGATGGAAACCGGCAAACAGCGCCGGCCAGATGGTCAGCACCATCGGGACGATACCGAGAAAATTTTTCACCGAATCGAGAATAGGTTCATGGGGAATATCCGTGTCGAAGCCGACCTCGTCAAAGGGCACACTCGACAGATACATCCATGAGGTGCCGCCTGCTTCATATTCCCCGTAAATATGATCCTGATAGCTGCCGCTGTTTTCCTCGATGCGCCGTCGGCCGATCTTGATCAGGTCGTCACGCTGGCCAAACAGCAGTGCCTCCTGCGGGCAGGCCTCGACACAGGCGGGCTGCTTGCCGAATTTCAGCCTGGTATCGTAGCAGAAGACGCACTTCATGATCTGCGGGGAAAAGGCGCTGGAATACTTGAAGGTTGGAATATAAAACGGACAGGCGACCATGCAGGTGCGGCAACCGACGCAGACATCGGCATTGTAGATGACTGCGCCCTCGGGGGTCTTGGTATAGGCATTGACAAAGCAGGAGGAGAGACAGGCCGGTTCCTGGCAATGATTGCACTGCACCTTGCGAAACAGCGGGTGTTCCTGTCCGGGCACCTCGTAGCGGTTGACCACGGTGTAGCGGGTTTCGTCGGTGCGCCGCTGCCGGCCGTGCTCGGTTTCCTGAAAAACCTCCATATCGGTGAAGGGTTGCAGCGGCGCGGGCAGCTTCTGTTCGGCATTGCAGGCCGCCTCACAGCTCCGGCAGCCGACGCAGCGGGTCAGATCGACCAGCACGCCCATGCTGTGCGGATATTTTTTGATCTCATGGGACTCGCCGGTCTTCGGGCGCAGCAGCAGGGCGCCGATGGTCCCGGCCAGGCCATTTTTCAGGATGGATCTTCGGCTTATTTTCTCTGACATTCTGTTCTCCTTCTCTGCAGTGGGAAAAACTCGTAAAAACTTCGATTTCCGATGGCTAAGTAAAAAGCTTCATATTGGAGGCGTGCAATTTTTCTATTATTTCGGCGTACTAGAGTACGTCGTAATGATAGAAAAATTGTAACAACGAACAAGATGAAGAGTTTTTACGACGCCATCATTCTTGTACCAGGAAGCGTTTCCTCCCCGCCGCGGTGAAGGCGTGGCACTCCTGACAGCCGGTTGGCCCGCCCTCGGCCGTGTGGCAGCCGAGGCACTGCAGATGCAGCGCCCCTTTGATGCCCGGTTTGTCAAGGTGATAGATCATGCTCTCGGCACCGTTTGCCGCCGCTGTCGGCGCCGTCTCTTTCTCTTCATGGCAGCCGGAACAGGAGACGTCGTCGACCTCGGGGGAAGCGGCATGACACTTGGCGCAAACCGCGTCGTGCGGACCGTCGCCGGTGGTGTGGTGATGACAGACATTGCAGGCATAATTTTCCGCATGCATGCGGTGGTCAAAGGTCACCGGCTGATACAGTTCCTGCAGATAATCGAGCGTCACACTGTCCGGGGCATCGTCGATATCCATGGCCGTTGCCGGAAAAGTGCACAACATGCCGCCGAGCAGCAGACAACATATTCTTGCACCAGGTTTACGTTTTTTCATGCCGGGATCTCCTCTTTATGGTCGATGGTATTCTGTTCATCTGGCGTTGGTTTGGCACTTTTTTCGGTATTGATGTAACAATGCATGACTATCTCCATTTCTTCCGCATCAATGGTTTCGTTGATCAGCAGCACTTCCGCCAGGTCGTGGATGAGCCGGTTGTGGCTGCGCAGCAGTTGCTCGGTTTCCGCATAACAGTCGTTGATGATCCGGCGCACCTCGAGGTCGATTTCCCGGGCGGTCACGTCGCTGAAATTGCCGGATGTTTCGACACTGCCGAGAAACTGCTGCTGTTTGCGGCGATACACCGTCGAGCCGATGGCGCTGCTCATGCCCCACTCGCAGACCAGGCGCATGGCGATGTCCGTCGCCCCGGCGATGTCGTTGGCCGCGCCGGTGGACAAATGGTTGAAGACAATTTTTTCGGCGATGCGTCCGCCGAGCAGCACCTTGATCCGGTTGAGTAAATATGGCAGCGAGTAGGTGTAGCGCTCTTCGATGGGCACCTGCTGGGTCAGGCCGAGGGCCATGCCCCGGGGGATAATGGTGATTTTATGCAGCTCGTCGGTATCCGGCAGCAGCCGGGCGACAATGGCGTGACCGGCCTCGTGGTAGGCAATGATGCGCCGTTCCTTCTCATTGATGGCGGCGTTCTTGCGTTCGAGGCCCATCATGATTTTGTCTTTGGCCGCCTCGAAGTCATCCATTTCCACCGACAGTTTTTTCTGTCGGGCGGCGGTCAGGGCCGCCTCGTTGACCAGGTTGGCGATGTCCGCGCCGCTGAAGCCGGGGATGCCCTGGGCGATGACCGTCAGGTTCAGGGCCGGGGAGATGGTCACCTGGCGCGTGTGCACCTGGAGGATCTTTACCCGGCCGTGCAGGTTCGGCAGAGAAACGGTCAGCTGCCGGTCAAATCGGCCCGGACGGAGCAGGGCCGGGTCGAGGATGTCCGGCCGGTTGGTCGCGCCGATGACGATCACCGTTTCGTTGCTGGAAAAACCGTCCATCTCGACGAGCAGGGCGTTGAGGGTCTGTTCCCGTTCCTCGTGCGAGCCGTTGCCGCCGCCGCGCCTGCTGCCGATGGCGTCGATTTCGTCGATAAAGACGATGCACGGGGCATTTTTCTTGGCCACGGCAAACAGCTCCCTGACCCTCGAGGCGCCGACGCCGGCAAACATCTCGACAAAATCCGAGCCGCCGATCAGATAAAAGGGCACCAGGGCCTCTCCGGCGATTGCCCGGGCGAGCAGGGTTTTGCCGGTGCCGGGCGGGCCCTGCAGCAGTACGCCTTTGGGGATGCGGCCGCCGAGCAGGTTGTACTTCTCATGGTTTTTCAAAAAATCGACGATCTCCTTCAGCTCCTCCTGGACCTCGTCGATACCGGCGACATCGGCAAAGGTCTTCATGTCCGCCGGTTCCGCTCTCAGCTGAAAACGCTTGTTGGTCCACACCTTGCTGCCGGTCATCGCCCCCTTGGTGAAAAACATCCGTAGAACCGCCAGGATGGCGATCAGGAAAACCAGCGGCAGCAGCCGGTCAAACAGGTCTGGCGGCTCCTCGGCAGTGATGGTCACCCCGGCGTCAATGAGCCGCGGCATGAGCGGGGCGGGATCGGGGGAAAAGGTTCGGAAGGCTCTGCCGATCTTGTCCTCGCCGCGGATCTCCCCGCCCTGCAGATGGACCGAGACAATGTCGCCGCCATGCAGTTCGGTAAGAAAGTCGGTGTAGCTGCGCTCGGGCGGTGTCGTTTCCCATAACCAGGCGTTGTAACCGAGTATGGTCAGGACGCTGAGAAAAATCAAAAGCAAGCCTGTCTGTATACTATTTTTCATGTCATTGCCCCCCGGCGGCTGGTTGGCTGGTTTTCGTCCTGTTGTCGGTCGGGGCGATCAGTCCGGACAGCAGATGATCAAGGACTGCCAGCCGGTCCGGCCAGGACACGGTGTTGTGCCGAAAACAGAATTCATCGAGGTAGCTCTGCAGGTAGCAGGAATCAATCGCCCCGCAGTAGAGTCTGTCCAGCCAGTCGCCGGTTTGCCGCAGGAGAAGCTGCCCCTGGGTCAGCTGTTCGGCGGTCGGTGCTGCCAGCTGATACCTGCCGTTAAGGGCAGCCATTTCCTGACGAAAATGATCGGGGAGAAGCAAAATGGTGTCCTGTTGCACCAGTCTGTCGATGGCCGCCGGAATCTCCTCGGCTGCATTGCTGTCGAGCACCGTCAGCCGCAGCCGAATCGATTCCGCCCTGGCATGCTCCATCTCCAGGGCCATGGCGATATCACGGGTTTTCTTTTCGCCGGCGGCGGCAAGCTGCAGGGGGATAACGTCAAATAGAACGGTGTCGCGGCAGGGCGCCGATTCGGCCAGGGCGGCGCCATGGCGTATCTTCTGCAGCCAGCTCCAGGCGGTCTGATAACAGGACAGCTCCATCAGCCGCTGCAGCTCCCGCGCACTGATGCCCTGCTCGTGGAAGCAGAACTGCGAGGCCACGCGCATCCAGGCGACCAGGTTCTTCTTGCTGCCATGCATCAGGGTGTGGGCGGTGATGGACGTCTGTTTGCGGCAATAGCGGCAGACCACCGTATAGGCGGGGGCCATATCCTTCTGCACTCTTTGGCAAAAGGGGCATTTGAAGCCCCACGGCCAGCGCTTCTGAAACAGATAGGTGACACAGGCGTGTTCCGTGGAAAACGGGGTGTTTGATGCAGGTCTTTGAAAAAATGTCATTTTTTGAATCCTCCGCAATCCCTCTGTCTCTATTTGCAGCAAGGAGCTGTTGGGTTCTGCCTATCCTGGTCAATATCTCAATAGCATATGTAATGCCAGCGTGACCGGTCGTGACGAAATCCGGCTACAGGTGAGTAAATCCGCAGTCGACAGCCGGCATGCGGCAGGACCATGCGCCCTGGCTATGCGACACAATCATTTTCTTTGCCACACAAGTGTTGCAACACTTGTGTGGTAATTAAATGTGCTATTGTTTGCCCAGATTCATTTGCAGCAAAGGCCTATGGTGATTAGTATAGCAACTCATCAATTATCCGAAATAAAAGGAGGAAGCAGAGTGGAATGGTTAGTAGTGCTTGACCCCATCGAGGGCCTGGTTGCAAAGACGGATACCTCCCTGGCGATTATCGACCAGGCCCGAAAGTCCGGCATCAGTGTGGATACGGCAACGATTGAGCAGCTGTTTTTCGAGACCCATGTTGGGGTAATCGCCACCGACGCATCCGGCCAAAAACGGGTGCGGGGTCTTGATGACTACGCGCTCATTTTCATGCGCAAGGAACCGCCCTACGACATGGCCTTTCATTATGCCACCCAGCTGCTGTCCCTGGCCAGGGCGCCGGTGGTCAACAGACCGTCGTCGCTGCGCAACTTCAATGAAAAGCTGATTTCCCTGGCCTTTATCCACCATATGCCGCCGACCCTGGTCAGTTCGGACCCTGATCTGATCGGGGATTTTCTTACCGCCCAGGGGACAAGTGTCATCAAAGCCCTCGACAGCTTTCAGGGTAAAGCGGTGCAAAAGATAGAACCGTCGGACCGGGCCACGGTCGCCGCGTATACTGAAGGAGGCAAGCAGCCGGTTATGGTGCAGAAATTCCTGGAGAATGTCTATGCAGGTGACAAGCGGGTGATCATGCTTGGCGACAGGTTTCTTGGTGCCGCCATGCGCCGGCCTAAACAGGGCTACCACGCCAATTTCGCCAGCAGCGACGCGCTACGGACCGCACTGACGGAAAAAGAGCAAGAAATCATCGCCGAGGTCGGACCCTGGCTGCTCGAACATGGCATTCATTTTACCGGCCTCGATCTCATCGATGAACAGCTGACGGAAATTAATATCACCTGTCCGACGGGTATTATGCAGATCTCGGCCCTGGAAGAAAGAAATCTGGCCGAAGAGATCGTCGACTATTTCATCAAGCTCGCTTAATTAAAACAATATGCTCGCCTTATCGATTCAGAATCTGCAGAAACAATACCAGGGTGGCTTCCAGGCACTGAGCGGGGTGACGCTTGACGTCCAGGAAGGCGACTTCTTCGGCCTGCTCGGTCCCAACGGTGCCGGAAAGACCACGACAATCGGCATTATTACCTCGCTGGTCACCAAGACCGCCGGCAAGGTGCGCGTTTTCGGCATCGACATCGATGACGATTTTCCGGCGGCAAAACGGTTGATCGGCGTCGTTCCCCAGGAAGCCAATTTTTCGATATTTGAAAAAGTGCAGGACATCGTCACCCAGCAGGCCGGGTATTATGGCATTCCCCGGCGGGAGGCGCTGGTCCGTTCCGAAAAGTACCTGAAAAAACTCGGCCTGTGGGATAAACGAAACGTCGCCGCCCAGCAGCTCTCCGGCGGCATGAAACGGCGGCTGATGATTGCCCGCGGCCTGGTCCATGAACCGAAACTGCTCATTCTTGACGAACCGACCGCCGGCGTCGATGTGGAAATGCGCCGGGGCATGTGGGATTTTCTCGTCGAACTGAACCGCCAGGGCCGGACGATCATCTTGACCACCCACTATCTCGAGGAGGCCGAGCAGCTGTGCAATCAGATCGCCATCATCACCAGGGGGAAAATCGTCGAGAACACCAGTAAGCGCGAACTGCTGCGTAAACTTGACAGGGAGACCTTCTTTTTCGACACGAAAACCCCGGTGACGGCGGTCAACCCCCTGGAAAATACCGAATTCTCCCTGATGGATGATGGAACCCTGGTGGTGACGAAAAATAAATCGCAATCGATGAACCGAATCCTCGCGCATCTTGACCAGCAGGGTATTGTCGTCGACAGCATGCGCAACAAGGCCAACCGCCTCGAAGAACTTTTTATGGAGATGGTCGAATGATGCGCAGAAACTGGATCTCCTTCACCAGCATCGCCCGCAAGGAAATTATACGGATCTTCCGCATCTGGCTGCAGACGCTGGTGCCGCCGGTGATCACCATCACCCTGTACTTTATCATTTTCGGCAGCTTTATCGGCTCGCAGCTGGGCGATATCGACGGCTATGATTACATGGCCTTTATCGCCCCGGGACTGATCATGATGTCGATCATTACCAATTCCTACACTAATACCGTCTCGAGCTTTTTCAGTACCAAGTTCCAGCGGAACATCGAAGAACTGCTGGTCAGCCCGACCCCGAACTGGGTGATGATTCTCGGCTATATTTCCGGCGGCATGACCCGCGGACTCTGTGTCGGCATGCTGGTGTCGCTGGTCAGCCTGCTGTTTGTCAGGCTACCGCTGTTTAGCGTGCCCTTCACGGTGCTTTTTGCCCTGCTGACGAGTTTTGTCTTCTCGCTCGCCGGCTTGATCAATGGCATTTTTGCCAAGAAATTCGATGACGTCTCGATCATACCGACCTTTGTCATCACCCCGCTGACCTACCTCGGCGGGGTGTTTTACTCAATCTCCCTGCTGCCCGACTTCTGGCGGATGCTGTCCAAAGCCAACCCCGTCGTCTATATGATCGGCGGCTTCCGCTACGGCTTTCTCGGCATCGCCGACATCAATGTCTGGGGTGGCCTGGGCATGCTGCTGCTGTTTTCCGTGGGCCTTTTTTTGACCACCCTCTATCTTCTGAAAAAAGGAACCGGTGTGCGGAGCTGATGGTTCAATGCCGACAATCAAAAATCAAAACAAAAGGAATAAAATGATAAAACTCTACATACGATCCAGCTGCCCATATTGTAAAAAAGTACTCACCGCAGCGGAAAAACTCGGCCTTAAGGAAGGCAAGGACTTCACCGTAATCGATGCATCACCGGGAACACCGGGACGAGAGGTAGTGCTGCAGGTCGGCGGCAAGCAAATGGTCCCCTTCCTGATAGACGGTGAGGTGTCCATGTATGAAAGTGATGATATTATTGCTTACATGAAGCAGGGGACGAATACATAAACAAAACAAACGGAGAAAATATGTCCAAGATACTCATAGTCTATGCCAGCAGGACCGGAGAAACCCAGAAAATAGCCGAGCTGATAGCCGAAGGCCTGCGCTTTGCGATGGCCGATGTCGTCTTAAAGAATGTCAACGATATCAAGACAGAAGAAGATCTTGCCGGTTACGATGGCTATATCTTCGGTTCATCCACCTATCATGGCGAGATGATCAACCGGATGAAATCCTTTCTCTTCCTTGCCGAAAAGGCCGGGCTGCAGGGCAAAAAAGGTGGTGCTTTCGGGTCGTACGGCTGGAGTGGCGAGGCGGCTGATCGAATCTTCCAGACCATGAAAAACATCTTCGGTATGGATATGGTCGGTAGCCCCTTGATGCTGAAAGCCGCTTCGATTGGTGGCGGTATCAAAATGGCCCATGATTATGGTAAGGAGGTGGCTGCTGGTTTGTAATTGTTTTACTGGCAGTTAGTTCATTTCTAATTATAATGCCAACACCATAACAATTTTACTAGGTTGGCTGATGGAAATACACGTTTTGGATCTTCGTCCGGCGGGTTATGCGTACCTGTTGGAAAAACTTGAGCTGGTGGAGGTGCCCCATTGGCATATCTCATTGGTGTCATCCAGCGGAGGTCATCGATCAAGAGTACGCGATGGGGCTATTGAAGACTTTTATCCGGTAAGGTACTGGCCTGGAGATACAGCCGGCGACCATCTGGAATTTGCGCTGAAGTATGACGGCATTAATCTGGCTCTGTTGCGATGCATCTTCGAACGTATTTCCATCAGTGAGATTACCGACTATATCAAATCTAAACCCACCGGAAAGTATGCCCGAAGGATCTGGTTTTTTTATGAGTTCCTGCTTGGCACCCACCTCCCCATAGATGATATTACTGCGGGTAATTATGTTGTGGCGCTGGAGCCGAAGAAATATTACACCATTGCCCATGGAGAGAAGTCCCAGCGGCAGCGCATTGTCAACAACCTGCTCGGAACCAGGGAATTCTGCCCGATCATTCGAAAAACAGAGAAACTTGCCGGAATGGATGCAGCTGATCTGTCCCAAAAATGCGAGGATATTTTCGCCTCTTATCCATCGGAACTTCTTCGTCAGGCACTCGGTTATCTGTATAACAAGGAGACAAAATCATCCTTTGCAATTGAAAACATAAAGCCCAATGCCCGCCGCACTGAAAAATTCATTGCATCGTTGGAACTCGCCGGAAAAGAGGACTTCTGTATAAAGGAGCGATTAATAGATCTGCAAAACCGGATTGTTGATCCGCGATTCAAGGACAGTGATTACCGCACCAAGCAGAATTACGTCGGGCAAACTGCCTCCTATCAAAAAGAGGTCATCCATTTTATCTGCCCAAATCCTGGCGATCTGCCGGTTTTGATGAACGGCTTGATCACGTGCCATAAGCGGATGAAAGACGGCAAGGTGTCACCGGTTATTCATGCGGCGGCAATTGCCTATGGTTTTGTTTTCCTCCATCCGTTCGAGGACGGAAACGGCCGGATTCATCGATTCCTTATCCACAACATTCTCGCCATTCGGCACCTGGTGCCACCAGGCCTGATGTTCCCGGTGTCGGCGGCAATGCTCAAGAATCCAGCGGAGTATGATGCCTCTCTGGAGGCCTTCTCCCGGCCTTTGCTGCAGCTCATTGATTACAGGCTGGATGAGGTGGGGCAAATGACCGTCGAAAATGAGACCGCCTGGTGGTATCAGTACATGGATATGACGGTACAGGCGGAAGCACTGTATGAGTTTGTTAACAAGACCATCGATGAGGAACTTGCTGCCGAGCTCAGCTTTCTCTCTAAATATGACGATGCAAAAAAGAAGATGCAGGGTATCATTGACATGCCGGATCGCCTGATCGATTTATTTATTCAGCTTTGTCTTCAGAATAACGGAACGTTGTCGGTGCGCAAGAGGGCGGCTTGGTTTGATTTTTTGACAGATGACGAATTTGGTGCGTTGGAAGGGGCTGTTGCTTCTCTCATGCATTAATCAGATTACCAAAGGTAAAAAAGTGGATAATAATTATTCAGAGAGCCTGCTTGTTCATTTCCGGCGGGTTGAAGCGCTGCGCGCCGAGGCGCTGGACTGTAAGTCGATAGATTTGTCATCGCGGCAGTTGTGTGATATCGAACTGTTGCTGAACCGTGGTCTGTATCCGCTGAACGGCTATCTCGGCCGCGAGGATTATGATGCGGTGGTCGAGAATATGCGCCTGGCCGACGGCACCGTCTGGCCGATGCCCATCTGTCTCGATGTGTCGGAAAAGATTGCCGCCGGACTGTCGGTCGGCGATCGGATTGCCCTCAATGATGAGGAAGGATTTCTGCTGGCTGTTCTGACCGTCGAAGAAATCTGGCAGCCGGACAAGAAGAAAGAGGCGTTGTCGGTCTACGGCACCGACGATCCGGCGCTCCATCCGGGGGTACGGCAGATCTACGACCGGGTTGGCGACCACTATATCTCCGGCCGGTTGGAAGGCGTCAGCCTGCCGATCCACTATGACTTTCGCCATCTGCGCCTCAGCCCGTCCGAGACGGTGCGCTCCTTCACCATGAACGGCTGGCGCAAGGTACTCGGCTTTCATACCGACGAATACCTGCACTGTGCCCATCGGGAGATGGTTATTGCCGCGGCGCGGGAGGTGGGAGCGGCCATTTTTCTGCAGCCGGTGGCCGACCTGAGCCATCCGGGCAATCTCGATTATTATACCCAGATCCGCTGTTATCAGGCCTTTACGCAAAAATTTCCGCCCAATATGATCAAGCTCGGCCTAACCCCCTTTGCCAGCCGGAAGGCCGGACCGAAAGAGGCCCTGTGGCAGGCGATTATCCGCAAAAATTTCGGCTGCAGCCATTTCATGGTCGCTGCTGATCATGCCGACCCCCTGGCCGCCGGCGACGGCGAAGAGCGTTTTTACCGACGCGGCGCCGCCCAGGAGATGGTCGCGGCCTATGCCGAAGAAACCGGTATCGCCATGGTGCCGCAGCGGGAAATGGGCTATCACACGGAATTGAAAAAATACGTGGTGCTCGGGCAGGTAGAAGGAATGGAGGTGGCGACCATATCATCGCGGGAATTGCGCCGCAGGCTGGTGGCCGGTGAGGATGTGCCGACCTGGTTCTCCTATCCCGAGGTGGTGGATCAGCTGCAGTGTTCTTTCCCGCCCCGATCCAAACAGGGCTTCACCATCTTTATGACCGGTTTCTCCGGCTCGGGAAAATCGACCATTGCCAAGGTCCTGCTGGTCAAATTCATGGAGATGTGCGATCGTCCGGTGACCCTGCTCGACGGCGATATCGTCCGCCGGAACCTCTCCTCCGAGCTGACCTTTTCCCAGGAGCACCGCAATCTGAATATTACCCGCATTGGTTTTGTCGCCAGCGAGATCACCAAAAACGGCGGCATCGCCCTGTGCGCGCCCATCGCCCCCTACGAGGAATCGCGGCAGGCCAACCGGGAGATGATCTCCCGCTACGGCGGCTATATCGAGGTACACGTGGCCACCCCGCTCGAGGTCTGTGAACAGCGCGATCGCAAGGGGCTGTATGCCAAGGCGCGGGCCGGCAAGGTAAAAGGGGTCACCGGCATCACCGATCCCTATATTCCCCCCTCCAACCCCGAGCTGACCATCGATACCACCACCATGACGCCGATGGAAGCGGTGCAGGAAATATTGCTGTATCTGGAGGAGCAGGGGTATGTGGTTTAATATAAAAACAAAATGAAAAGAATCATACTCATACTCATCGTCTGTTTTCTCGGTCTTGTGGCCGTGATCCAGACCAGCACCGCGATCTATTTTGCCAGACGTACGGCGACGCTCGACCCGGCAGACCTTGTCGTGGTCTTTCCCGGTGGCAGCCGGCGCATTATCACCGGCATTGACCTCGTAAAAGATGATCTGGCGCCGCGCTTTATGGTGATCAGTACGACTGCTCCACACCTGCAGGAACTGCTGACAAAGAACGGCGCGCCGGAAACCATCAGTACACTGCCCGGCGGCGAGAGCAGGTCGACCTTCGAGGATGTTTACCAGACAGTCCAGACCATCCAGGACAACCAGCTGCGGTCGGTCATTCTGGTCACGTCAAGCTACCATCTGCCGCGGTCGATGTTTCTTCTGCGCGTCTCCCTCAGGCTTTCCGGTCAGGACGTCCGCATCCAGGGCTTTTCCGT
Organism: Desulfocastanea catecholica; assembly: GCF_054657295.1. Lineage (NCBI taxonomy): Bacteria > Pseudomonadati > Thermodesulfobacteriota > Desulfobulbia > Desulfobulbales > Desulfobulbaceae > Desulfocastanea > Desulfocastanea catecholica. Next base: position 280,657 of record NZ_BAAHYZ010000001.1, on the reverse strand, counting down.
CAAAGAGGAACGGGGATTGAGCAAAAATCTGGTGCAATACCCCAATGAGGCGATCAAGCTCTGGGGCAGTATCCTCGAGATGACCGGACAGCACGTATCCGGCCAGTTACTGCTCGATGCGCCAATTTTGAAAAAGGCCCAGGGAGTTTTCAAGAAGACTTTTTTGCTGTGATTACCACATGGGGCTTAGAAGATGTCAAGTTGAAATTTGAAATTCGGAGTCCGACCAAGCTATCCCTTTTCTTTCGATAGTGTGGATTTCGGGTCAGGCGAGGAATGACGGAAGTTTACACGGAATGACGGTGGTGGATGCGAGCGACAGAGAAAAAAAGCAAAATGAGACCTTGACTTTTCTTACGTTAAAATGAGACACTTTGAATCTGGAGCACGTTGGGTGGCTTTGCACATTACTCTAAGGCCGTAATACGTTAATTTTATTATGTCCCCAGATTAATGTTAGACTAATGTTTAAATTAATTTTTTTTGCATAAAATGGGTATTTATACCCATTTAATTTTCAGGCAAATGTGTTATGTCAGTGGCCAATCGTATTTGATTCGGTAATTTTGCCTGGGAAAGGTTTATTATGATTTCTTTAGAGCTGCGCATCATCCTCGTCTTTCTGGTGGCCTTCTTTTCGGTAATGGTAGTTTTGCCAAAAATTTCCAACATTGCCTGGCATATTGGTTTGATTGATCAACCCAACAACCGCAAGGTGCATATCCGGCCGCGGCCGCTGGTCGGGGGGATCGGTATGGTGATGGCTGTCAGCCTTACCAGTCTTGCCTTTATTCCGATAGATGGATTGTGGGGATATTTTCTCGGCCTGGCCATTTTGCTGCTCGTCGGCTTTCTCGATGATTTAAAGGAAATCGGTCATCAGCAGAAATTTATGGCGCAGATCATTGCCACCGGCACCTTGATCTATTTCAGCAAGATAACGCTGGCAACTTTTGGCGATTTACTCGGCATCGGCACCCTGGATGTGCCGGGCGGGGCGGTCGGTGCCTGGCTGGTGACGATCTTCTGTGTCGTCGGCGTGACCAATGCGGTCAACCTTATTGACGGGCTGGACGGGCTGGCCGGCGGCTTGTCTTTTATTGCCTTTATCTTTTTTGCCATCCATGCCTCCTTTGCCGGAAACAGTACCCTGATGCTTCTCAATCTGGCCCTGGCCGGGGCCGTTCTCGGTTTTCTCAGATTTAACTGGTATCCCTCGGTGTTGTTCATGGGCGATGCCGGCAGTCTCTGTCTCGGCTTCTCGCTGGCCTTTATGGCGCTGGCCATGACCCAGGGCGCACATGCCGCGACGACCCCGGTGACCGCGCTGCTCATCCTTGCCGTACCGATCACCGATACGATCATTGTCATGTTCAAGCGGATTGCCCATGGAGACAGCCCCTTCAAGCCCGATAAGCATCATCTGCATCATATTTTTCTACGTTACGGCATGAACAAGGCCAAGGCGGTCCGGACCATCCTGGCCATAAGTGTCCTGATGGGGAGCTGCAGCCTGCTCGGTCCGGTCCATGGACTTGCCGAATCGTGGCTGTTTGCCCTCTTTGTTGTCTATTTTCTCGTCTGTCTCGCCGCGTCTTTCTGTATCATCGGATTTTTCCGCTACTGTATGAAGCTGAGAAAAAAACACCGGTATCCGGTCGGCATCGAGCTCTTTTTACGATTTGTCTTTGGTTGTTTTGATGCCTTGAAACTTTTTCGCAAGAGCAGAAGGTATTATGTCAGCCTGATGGTGAGCTCTGCGACCGATAAATCAGGGTCGATGTATCGAGGCCGGGTGTTGAATATCTCGCAGACCGGTTGCATGGCTAAAATAAATGGACTCGAGAAAGTAGACGACCGCATGACCTTGTCGATCATTTTTCCTGATGACGTCGATTTAGCAAAGTTGGAGGTGCAGGCAGAACATCTCTGGGCCTCAACACATGACGGGGTCGGGTATCACGGGTTTAAATTTCAGGACATGACGCCTGAAAAAGCAGCGCTTCTTGACAGGTATCTGGAGCAGTTGACTCCGCAACACGTTGCCGATGTCAAGCCGGCAACTGTCTAGGAGTACAAAAATTTGTATTGTCAGCGGGTATTGAGTATGGTAGTAGTTTTTTCGGTTTAACACTGCATCGTCTGCAGGTTACTGATTACATTCGAAAGAAATAACTTAGGGGTAAGAGCATGAAAAGAATTTTAGCAGCACTGCTTATTGTCGGATTGGCATCATCCTTTGCATGGGCTGACTGGCTGACCAATTTCAATGACACCTACAACAACAAAAATATCAATGCCGCCGTTGAGGATGGATTGAAAGAAGGCATTACCCCGGATGTCATTGTTGAAAAAAGTATGGCCTTGCCGGGCATCAATCCGCAAAATGTTGTCGAGGCGCTGTACTGCGCCGGTATCGGTGGCCAGGATGTGTACGAAGCGGCTGCAAAAGCTCATATTGCCGAGTCGGTCGTTACGGCGGGTTTCAAGAAAAGCGTCGAAAAATGCGGCGATAAGGTGGTCGATACCGAGCCCTATACCCCCGGCGACAGGGGACCGGGGCGTAGCTTTGGTCCTCCGCGTACCTCCCCCGGTAAAACGTTTGCCAGTCCTGATAAATTTGCCGGCAAGTTTTAGGAGAGCCGGAGAAAATATTTTTCTGTCTGCCAAGCCTGTGTGTCAAATTTGAAGGCTGACCTGTTCTCTTCAGTGTCGGCCTTTTTTGCGACGCCATCAAATATAAAATCTGTAAAAAGGGAGTAGGGATGAAACGTATATCATTGTTCGTTGTAGTCTGTCTGGCGGCTTTTCCGGTTGCCGGGCACTGTGCCGAAGCGCAGGAGATGCCGAAGGGCCAGGGCACCGAGGGAAATGTGTCCATGCTGCCCGAGGAGACCGGCTCCGCCGTCGATGAACTTTTTGGTCTGGAAGGCGGCTACCTCCATCCTTATCTCAGCCTGGAGGGCAGCTTAACCGATAACCTGTATAACGTTGATTCAGATAAAACCAGTAATTTCCTGACCAGGGTCTCTCCGGGCATGTGGTTTACCCTGCCGCGCAAGAAAATCATCCCGGTTACCATGACGCCGCATAACACCTCCCCCGGCGGCCTGCAGCAGGCAATTGACAACCCCGAAGACACCGACCGCTATCAGCTCTACGCCCTGGCCGGCGCCGACCTGTTTTACTATTCGGAAGATTCTGATTTAAACACCGAAGATGTCACCCTCGAAGGTCTGGGCCGCTACAATATGGCCAGCGGACTTTCGCTGCAGCTGCTCGACCGATATAATCTTGGCCACGACGACTTTGGTTTCAGCGGGGCGACGGATGAGGATCAGCGCGAATATGAAAGCAATCTGCTCATGGCCACCGCCGACTGGGATATTACCGAGAAGGTCCGGGTAAAGGTTGATTATTCTAATTTCGTCCTGACGTATGACGACAATATCAACGAGTATCTCGATCGGCAGGACGATGTGGTCGATGTCTATGGCTTTTATAAATACAGCGGTAAGACCTCGCTGTTTCTGCAATACCGTTACGCGGCGGTCGAATATGATTCCGCCACCGAGAAAGACAACACGCAGAACTCGTATTATGCCGGGCTGCGCTGGAACACCACGGAAAAGCTGGCCCTGCTGTTCAAGGCCGGTCTGCAGCAGAAAGACTATGACACCGAGTCCCCGGCGTTTGACGATTCGGACAATTTTGTTGTCGATCTCCAGGCCCTGTATCGTGCTACCGAAAAAACCGACCTGCAGTTGAACTTTTATCGATTGAATGAGGAATCGGACACGACACTTGCTTCCGAGAAGGTTGTCCTTGGGACGCGGCTTGGTTACCGGCAGGCATTTACCGAGAAGATAACCGGTAAAGCCGCTGTCGGTTACGAGAAGGCCGATTATGAAGAGCTGGCTAATTCGGATCGGGACGATGACACCTATCGATTCAGGCCGTCTGTCGAGTATCTTTTCCAGGACTGGCTGATGGGTGAGCTGGCCTATGAGTTTGAGGTGCGTGATTCTTCCGATGATCTGTTTGATTATGAAACCAATACGCTTTTCTTTAGTTTGAACTTTGCTCTGTAATCCGGCTTGATGGCAAAGAAAGTTTGTCCGGTTTGTTTATGATATATTTTTGGAGTAAGGCACCAGTGAAATTTCTGTCCCTCGGCAGCTTGGTTTTCTTGTTTTGTCTCTGCAGCACAACTCTTCGGGCCGCAGACTACCTGGTCGGGCCCGGCGACGTCTTGGCCATCAGCGTCTACGATAACGAGGATCTTACCACCAAGGTCAGGGTGTCGTCATCCGGCACCATTGTCATGCCGCTGCTCGGGCAGGTCGAGGTGCAGGGCGGCACGGTCAACGCAATTACCGATAAGATAACCCGCCTGCTGGCCGATGGCTACCTCGTCCGCCCGCAGGTAAATATCTTTGTCGAAGAATATCGCAGTAAAAAGGTGGTGGTCCTCGGCAATGTCCGGACCCCCGGACTCATTGAGCTGAACGGGCCGACCAATTTTCTCGAGCTGGTTTCCAAGGCCGGCGGGCTGGAAAAGGATGCCGGTGACACGGCCACTATCCAGCGGAAAAAAGACGGCGGGGCCGCGAAGGTTATCGTCATAGATCTGCTGGCGCTGATCGAGAAAGGCGACCTGTCGCAGAATATGCAGATCACCGATGGCGACACCGTCTTTATTTCCAAGGCCGGCATGTGCTTTATCACCGGCGAGGTGGAGAAGCCGGGCACCTATGCCTGTGGTGACGGTACTACCGTTCTGCGGCTGGTCGCGCTGGCCGGCGGCTTTAACGGTAAGGCGGCGAAATCGAGCATCAATGTCGTGCGTATTGTCAATAATGAAAAGCGGGTGTCAAAGAATGTTGATCTGTACATGCCCCTGCAGGATAATGATGTAGTAGTCGTTCCCGAAAGTTTCTTCTGATGGCGTCGTAAAAAATCTTCATCTGCTGCGTTGTGCGCCCACAGGAAGTGCCCTTGGGGTACGATTGTTAAATCATTACGAAGTACTCTAATACGCCCAAATGATTTAACAATTTCATGCCTCGCATAGGAAGTTTTTTACTTAGCCATCACCATCATCAACGCAATAATTTTATAAAATCAATGTATAAAGATCACCCCACCGAGGAGTTTGAGGAGCAGGAGATTCATCTGCGTGACTATTTCCGGATAATCAGCAAGCGGAGATATATCATTCTGACGATTTTCACCATTGTCTTTCTGGCCACGGCGGTCATGACCTTCACCAAAACTCCGATCTATACCGCCGCCTCGCAGGTGCTTATCGAGAAAAATTACGGCAGCCAGGGGCTCGATGATCAATATCGCTTTGACCCGGATTTTCTGGATACCCAGGCGGAAATCATCAAGAGCGCCAATGTTGCCGGAAAGGTTGTCGCCAACCTGCAGCTGGCTGAACGGTATCGCCATTATTTCTTTAAAGACGAAAAAACCGGCTCCATCGCGACAGTCATCAACAACATGCTCGGGGCGGTGGTCCAGCCGGCACTGGCTTTTTTAAAAAACAGCCCTGAAGAACAAGGTGACAGCACGGCGGCGCCGGCTATTCCCGGGGTTGAACCAAAGACTGATGAGCAGATCATCGCGGAAATAATCAGCCAAGGTCTGCAAGTCATGCCGGTGAAGAACACCAAGATCGTCAGTATTGCCTACAGCGACACGGACCCGGCTATGGCGAAACTTGTCGCCGACGCCATCGTCAAGGCCTATATGGACGAGATGCTGGAGATCAAGCTGAGCACCTCGAGTTATTCGGTCAAATGGATGACCGATAAGGCGCAGGAAGAGCGGGAAAAGCTCGAATATTCCGAGCGGGAACTGCAGCGTTTCATGCGGGAAAATGATCTGGTGACCGTTGAGGACAAACTGACGGTTCTGCCGCAAAAGCTGAGTGAGTTTGGGCGGCAGATTTCCATGGCCGAGGCGCAGAAAAAGGAGCTGCAGGATCAGATCAGCCAGATTCAAGCCGCCGGGAAAAGCCTTGAACAGCTGGAAAAACTTCCCTCGCTGGCGACAAATGAGGTATTGAAGTCGATCAGGGAGCGTATCTACAAGGCCAACCAGACCAAACAGGAATTATCCAGGAAGTATGGCCCGAAGCATCCGCAGATGATCAAGGTCACCACCGAGCTGCGCATTTTAAATGATGAGAAACGGTTTGAAATCGAGCGAGTTCTCTCCTCAACGACCAATTCCTATGAGCTGGCTGCCTCGAAAGAACAGAGCATGAAAGAGCTCCTGGCCCAGACGAAAGGGGAGATGCTCGGCTCAAACGAAAAATTCATGCAATACCAGATCATGAAGCGGGAGGTCGACAGCAACCGGGTCATGTATGAAACCCTGCAGGCCGGCATCAAGAAACAAGGGGTCACCGAACAGTCGCAGAGCGTCAATATCTGGGTGATGAAAAAGGCCGAACTGCCGGAATTCCCCTCGAAACCGAACAAAAAACGCAACCTGCTGCTCGGCCTGATCCTTGGGCTGTTCAGCGGTGTCGGCCTGGCCTTCTTCATCGAGTACCTCGACAATACCGTCAAGGGCGGGCAGGAACTCGAAGACAAGTTCGGGCTGCCGGTGCTTGGGTCCATTGAAGAGCTGCGCGGCAAGGATAAGTCCATCGATTCCTTTATCGGCAAAAATCCTCTGTCGCCGCTGGCCGAGAGTTATCGGCTTATCCGCTCCGGGTTGCTGCTCTCTTCCGCCGAACGGCCGCCGAAGACCATGCTGGTGACCAGCATGAACGCCCAGGAGGGCAAGACCTCGACGACGGCAAATATCGCCCGGATCCTTGCCCAGGGCGGCAGCAGTGTGCTGGTAATCGATTGCGATTTACGCCGTCCGCGCATGCACGAGCTGTTTGGCGGCAGGAACGACATCGGCCTGAGCTCTTTTCTGTCCGGCTCCACCTCGGAAAATGTGGTGCAAAAAGTCCTTGAAGACAATATCTTTTTCATTCCGTCCGGACCGATTCCCCCGGCCCCCGCCGAACTGCTTGGTTCGGCGAAAATGAAGGAGTTTGTTAAAACCCTGGCGGAAACATACGATTTCATCCTTCTCGACTCGCCGCCGGTACAGAGTGTCACCGATAGCCTGGTACTCAGTCAGTATGTCGACGGTACCATTGTTGTGGTCCGTGCCGGGAAAACCACCAACGACGTGCTGGACAACGGCATGAAGAAGCTGCATGACGTACAGACCCGCTTTCTCGGCTTTGTCCTGAACGGCATGAAAAGCCGGGATATGGGCGAGTACTACTACGGATACAGTAGTTATTATTCCAAGGATAACTCCTAACAAACAATGCCGGACAGATTCATTCCATGAAATATTCCTACCGGCTGTTTCTTTTCCTGCTCATCTTTGCCCCCCTGGCCTTCGGCACGGTGGAGTTGTGGTCGCTGGCCACGCTTGAGCTATTGACCGGGGTTGCCGCCCTGCTCCTGGTGCTGCCGGCCTGTTTTTACCGCAAAAAGCTCTATGTTGTCCCCGGCGCGCTGCCCTTGCTGCTGCTGCTGTTCTTTATGCTGCTGCAGCTGCTTCCCCTGCCTGTTGCCGTGGTGCGCTTTCTCTCGCCGTCGACCTATGCTGCCTATGCGCCGGTCCTGTCGCTGACCGGCGGGGAATGGATTCCGCTGACCATCAATCAGAAGGCGACGCTGCAGGAGTTTCTCCGCATCGCCTGCTACGGTCTTTTTTATGTGCTGACCGTCCAGCTGCTGAGCATCAGCGGCCGGCTGAAAAAGACCGTGTTCCTCGTCGTCGGGCTAGCGGCGGCCATCGCCCTGCTGGCCATCGTGCAGCAGATGGGTTCGCCGGAGAAGATTTACTGGCTGCGCGCCGTGCCGGACAATGCCTCGCCATTTGGCCCGTGGATCAATCCGAACCAGTTTGCCGGGTTCATGGAGATGATCAGTCCGCTGGCCCTTGCTCTGTTTCTCTTTTACCGGCCGAGGGTGCATGGGCGGGAGAGCCTGCGCGAGAAGGTGGTCGGCTTTTTTACCATGCCGGGCAGTAATCTCTATCTGTTTCTCGGCTGCGCGGCGACGCTCATGGCCCTGTCCGTCTTCGTCAGTCTGTGCCGCGGCGGTATCCTGACCATAACCCTGTCGGCGTTTGTGTTCATGCTGCTCTACAACATGAAGAGGCCGAAGCACGGCCGGGCGGCGATTCTGGTCATTATCGGCTGCGTGGTGATGTTTGTCTCCTGGTTCGGCTGGGACACGGTTATCGCCGAATTCAACCATGGTATTACCCGCTCCGGCGAGCTTGATGATGGGCGCTTTGCGCTCTGGGCCGATTCGCGGCGCATCATTGGTTCTTTTTTCCTCTTCGGCAGCGGTTTTGGCACCTTTGTCGATATCTTTCCTGCCTACCGCAGCTTTCCCGGCTATCATATTTTTGACCATGCGCACAATGACTACCTTGAGCTGCTGACCGACGGCGGCATCATCGGCTTCGCCCTGGCCGCCTGGTTTGTCCTGGCCGTTCTGCACCATGGCTGGACCATGATTCGGGCGAGAAGAGATCAGTATGCCGTTCTGCTCGGCATCGGCGCCTTTACCGGAATTATCGCCATGCTTATGCACAGCGTTACCGATTTCAATATGCATAACGGCGCCGATGGCTTGTATTTTTTCTTTTTCTGCGGACTGCTCGTCGCCGTCGTCAATACCCGCTTTGACTATTGCGGCACGACCACGCTGTTGCCCAAACAGAGCGGTAAACAGAACGTCGGCCTGCTCACCCTTGCCCTGCTGATGACGGTTGTGACGCTGCTGGTGCAGTACGGTACGCTGCGCGCCCGGACGGAATACGGCAAGGTACAGGGGATCTATGTCAACCGGCAGCTCAGTGACAATCGTCGGCAGGAACTGATTGACGGGGTGTCCAGGGCGCAGTGGTTTGATCCCCTGGAACATCGCTATCCCTTTAAACTGGCGACCATCGAGTGGACTGTGCAGAACCCTGCGCGGAGTCTGGCCTATTTCCTCCAGGCGGCACGACGGATGCCGATGCATGGTGTCACCCTGCAGAGTATCGGTCTGCTGGTCGATGATCAGGCACAGGCGGCGATGCTGCTGGAACAGGGGGCCCGGCGCGGCCAGGACGATGATGAACTGGCCTTGACCCTGGCGGAGTTTCTCCTGCAAAAGGGCGAGCGGGCAAAGGCGGTGGAGGTCATCGGCGAAAGACTCCAGCGGACGCCGGCACTGGCGAAGAAATGGGCACCGCTGTTTAGCGACTTTTCCTTCAGCCGGGCCGAGATCGACCTGTTGCTGGCCGATTCGGTCGATGACTGGATAGCCTATGGCGAGTATCTGCACAAGATGGGGGATGGCGAGGAGGCCGGGTATTATTTCGCTACCGCGCTGTTTTTACTGGAGGGGACGGAGGAACTCAAGCCGCAATGGTTTGACAGGCTCATACGATTTTACCGAGAAAACGGCCAGCCGCAACAGGCGCTGCTGCTTTTGCGTCAGGCGGTTGAGCTGTTGCCGGATTATGCACCATTTCATGTGCAGCTGGGTGATTATTACCGCACTGAGGGTATTACCTTTCGCGCCCGTGAAGAGTATCAGCGGGCCTTGATGCTCGACCCGGGCAGTAAGGTGGTGCAGAAGAAGTTGCGGCAGATGGGGCTGAGTGATTCGTATTGAGGGTGAACCATAATCCAAAACATAAATAAACGCATGCGCCGCACCACCGTCATTCCACCTCCACCACTGTCATTCCGGGCTTGATCCGGAATCCACTCCCTCGCAAGACCCCTGACCACTCACAATCATGAGCACGTCTCAAAGAGGTACAACGGCCCGGCTGGGGACCTGGTCGACGCAGGAAATTGTCAGGGAGTCGGCCGAGAGCAGTCTGATCAGGTATGGACAGCCACTGCTGCTGAATATCGTGAAAAATGAAGAAATTGCAGTTGAAGATATTCTGTTACAGCAGATTTTTCGCATATTGATTAAGATAAGCTTTTTCTCATCCGCATTCTGTCCTCTCCCAACATGATTACCATCAAAAACTTATGACCAGAGCAAATATCCTTATCGGCATAGCCATTGCCGTCGTTTCCATCAGCTTCTGGGCCCTGTTGAACCGGCCCGAGACCGAGCCACCCTGGCCGAGCCGCATCCAGGGTTTTTCCTTTTCTCCCATGCAGGCCTGGAATGACCCGACCAAGGAAAAAAAGCAGCCCACCGAAGCGGAGATCGAGGCGGATCTGAAACTTCTGGCGGACACCACCAACGCCATACGGACCTATACGGTTGAAGGTGTCCAGGCCAAGATACCGGCTCTCGCCCGAAAGCACGGCCTGAATGTAACTTTGGGCGCCTGGCTCAGTGACGATTTAGAGGAGAATGAGGAGCAGATAGAGACGGTCATCCGCTTGGCCCGGGAAAACTATCGTAATGTCATCCGGGTCATTGTCGGCAACGAGGTCATACTGCGCAATGATATCACGGTGAAACAGCTTGCCGGGTATCTTGATCAGGTAAGAGATGCAGTCGACGTGCCTGTCAGTACAGCGGAGCCTTGGCACATCTGGATCAAAAACCCGGAACTGGTCGAGCATGTCGATTTCATCGGCACCCATATGCTGCCCTACTGGGAGGGTATCCATGTGGAAAAGGCGGTCGATTTTATCATCGAGCACATGGTTATGCTGGAGAACGCCTTTCCCAATACCCCGGTGGTCATTGCCGAGGTCGGCTGGCCGAGTAACGGCAGGATTCGGCGTCAGGCCGTCGCCTCTCTCGCCAATGAGGCAACCTTTCTGCGGCGCTTTATCACCGAGGCGGAAAAACTTGGCTACATCTATTATGTCATGGAGGCCTTCGATCAACCCTGGAAAAGGACCAACGAGGGTGCGGTCGGTGCCTACTGGGGCGTGTATGACGTGGACCGCAAAGCAAAATTCCCCTTTACCTCGCCCATCGTCGAAGTGCCGGAATGGCGCATTCTGGCCGGCAGTTCCATCCTCGTTGCCCTCATCACCTTTGCTCTGCTGCTTATTGACAGCAAGACCCTGAAAAAAAGCGGCCGTGGTTTTCTCGCCTCCATAGCCTTTGTCGCGGCTACCGGGGCGGTGTGGATAATTTATAGTTACTCCCGGCAGTATCTGACGGTGCCGGCGGTGGTTGTCGGTTTTCTTATGCTGATCGGTCTGATCGGGGTGGCCATAGTGCTGCTGACCGAGGCGCATGAATGGGCCGAGGCCATCTGGTCCAAGGGGGGCAGACGCGCCTTTACCCCGATCGAGGTGCCGGAAGACCAGTTGCCCCTGGTGTCGGTGCATGTTCCGGCATATAACGAGCCGCCGGATATGATGATTGAAACATTGAACGCTCTGGCCGCCCTTGATTATCCTCGCTTTGAAGTCATTGTCATGGATAACAATACCAAGGATCCCGAGGTCTGGCGGCCGGTGCAGGCGCACTGCAAGGCCCTTGGCCCGCGGTTTCGTTTTTTTCATGAAGATCAGCTGGCCGGCTTCAAGGCCGGGGCCCTCAACTACTGCCTGGAAAAAACATCGCCGGAGGCCGAAGTGATAGCGGTCATCGACAGTGATTATGCTGTCACCGCAGACTGGCTGCGCGATCTCGTGCCGCAGTTTACCCGGCCGTCGGTGGCCATTGTCCAGGCGCCGCAGGACTACCGGGATGACAACGAAAACCTGTTCAAGGCCATGTGCTATGCCGAATATCGCGGTTTTTTCTATATCGGCATGGTCACCCGTAATGAGCGTAATGCCATCATTCAGCACGGCACCATGACCATGGTGCGGAAATCCGTTCTCGAAGAGGTGGACGGCTGGGCGGAATGGTGCATTACCGAAGACGCGGAGCTGGGCTTGAAAATCTTCGAGAAGGGCTACGAGGCCCTGTATGTGGCGAAAAGCTACGGTAAGGGCGTGATGCCCGACACCTTCAATGATTTCAAGAAACAGCGTTATCGCTGGGCCTACGGGGCAATGCAGATCATGCGCTACCATGGTCGAACGCTGCGGCGTGGCGGCCTTAGCCGGTTGACCGTCGGCCAGCGCTATCATTTTGTTGCCGGCTGGCTGCCGTGGCTGGCCGACAGCATCAATTTGATTTTTACCCTGGCTGCCCTGTTCTGGTCGACGGCGATGATCCATTATCCGGAGAGGTTCGATCCGCCGTTGATCATACTCTCCTCCGTGCCCCTGTCGTTTTTCATCTTCAAGATGGCCAAGATGTTCTACCTCTACCGCAGCCGGGTGAAGGCAACCGTTACCCAGACGGTGGCCTCGGCTCTGGCCGGTCTTGCCCTGTCGCATACCATTGCCAAGGCGATAATGTACGGTCTGGTGACTAACAGCCTGCCCTTTTTCAGAACGCCGAAAATAGTCAAGGGAAGAAAATTCTGGCATGCGCTGCAGTCAGCCAGGGAAGAGGGCCTGATCGCCATGGCCCTGCTCCTGGCGGTGCATGGAATTATCATGCAGGAAGGTTCCGACACCCCGGATGTCCTGGTGTGGGTCATCGTTCTGCTGGTGCAGGCGATTCCCTATCTGGCCGCAGTCATTGTGTCGATTATCAGTGCCTTTGCGCCGCTGCCTGCCAAGCTTATCGAGACTATTACCGCAGAACCCGAGACGGTTGAACCTGAGGAAACGGTGGCGCCGTAGCCCAGTGGCTCGATTCCTGGCTCGATTCCGGGCCAGGCCCGAAAGACGGTGGGGTTGATAGCCATGCCGTCACCCCCACACCGGTGCCCATGCGTCGCATGGGCACTTCTTTGCGACTGTGCCGCAGTCGATCACCCAGGAGGTTGTCCGAAAATGCCCTTTTCCCCCATCTCTGGTTTATTTTCAGAAAATCAATGCTCGCAATATCAAATATATGGCTGTGCTTGATTTCCTGAAAATGCCTTGATCTGAGACAAAATGGCTATTCTCGGACAACCTCCTAGCAGCAATACGGGTTGTCCCTCTGCCCCAATCCAGTGCAGCAACCATCTTTACGTAAAAGGTCGATTGTTTTTTCGTAATTGTTGGCATCAGTTTGATCAATACCGGCAGGTGCGTGGTAAAAAATAAACCCTGCTGTTTTTTTGATAACATGTTGTTATAATATGTAAACGATCACTGGTCTTGTGATTGTATTTTTCATTTACCCTCTGTTTTCAGCAGGATGACTGATATAAAGAATTTCTTGATTTGATGTTGACTTAAACGTTAAGGTAAGTTATAAATGGCGACGTAAGGTTATTTAACGTAAACGTTATAGGCGATGTGTCAGCATGAACAGTTCTTGGGGAGAAAGAAAAGTATGAACATAATGTCATATCAGTCGATCCCGGCAGTACTCAAAGATAATGCCCGCAAGTACAGCAAAAAGACCGCGATCAGTTACAAAAAAAAGGGCGTTTACCTGTCCCTGACCTATGAGGAGTTCTACGAGAGGGTTCTCATGCTGGCGCGGGGATTGGCCAAGGCGGGGCTGGTGCCCGGCGACAAGGTGGCGATTTTTTCAGAGAATCGCCTGGGATGGGCCATCTCTGATTTCGGCATACAGAGTGCGGGTGGCATTACTGTGCCGATCTATGCTACCAACACTGCTAAGCAGGCGGCATATATCCTCAATCATTGTGAGGCAAATATTGTCTTCTGCTCCACCAAAGGCCAGTATGAAAAGCTCTACTCTGTAAAGGACCAGCTGCCGCATCTGGAGCAGGTTTTTTCCTATGAACGGTTCATGGGGCACCGCTCCTTTCCCGTCTCCACCCAGTATCAGCTGTCTGAAGTCGATACCCCCTTGACTGAGGAGGAGAAACGGCAGATCGAGGAGCAGATCGACAGGATTACCCAGGATGACATTATCACCATCATCTACACCTCGGGAACGACCGGGGTGCCGAAAGGGGTGCTGCTCAGCCAGCGTAATATCATGATCAATGCCGAGTATGGTCTGCAGCAGCTCGGCATGCCGCAGAAAGATGAGACAACCCTCAGCTTCCTGCCGCTCAGTCATGTACTGGAGAGGACCGCCGGCTATTACGTGACCCTGATGAACGGCAACCATATCGCTTTCGCCGAAAACGCCGCGGCGGTTATGGAGAATATGGCCGAAGTTCGCCCGACGACGATGGTCAGTGTGCCGAGGCTGTTTGAAAAAATTTATTCCAAGGTTTATGAAAGCGTCAACAAGATGCCTCCCTTGCGCCAAAAAATATTTCATCAGGCAATGGAGGTTGGTCGGGACTATGTCAATAAAAAATATGTCACCAACGAGCCGCTTGGACTGCTGAATTTCAAATACAAACTGTACGACCGGCTGGTCTTCAAGAAAATTCGCGCCAGATTCGGCGGCAGGCTGAACTACTTCCTCTGCGGCGGCGCGCCGCTGGACAAAACCATCAACGAGTTCATGTGGATCATCGGCCTGCCGGTCTTCAATGGCTACGGCCTGACCGAGACCAGCCCCGGGGTGGCCATCAGCGGTGTCGGCATGGTGCGCTTTGATTCGGTCGGCAAGGCCCTGCGCGAAACGGAACTTAAACTGGCACCGGACGGCGAGCTGCTGGTCAAGGGACCTCAGGTGATGCTCGGCTATTATAACAATGATCAGGCGACCATGGAGACCTTTGAGGACGGCTGGTTCAAGACCGGCGATATTGCCGAAATCGATGAACAGGGTTTCGTCTATATCGTTGATCGCAAAAAAGAGCTGATTGTCACTGCCGGCGGGAAGAACATCGCCCCACAGCCGATTGAAAATGAACTGAAGCTCGATAAGTATATCTCCCAGGCCATCGTTTTTGGCGATCGTAAACCCTATCTGGTGGCGGTTATCACGCCCAATATCGAAAGTCTTATCGATTTTGCCCAGAAAGAAAAAATCAGCTACATCGATATCGACGAGCTGGTGCAGAACGCCAAAGTGAAGGAGCTGTACGCCGGGCATATCAAAGAGCTGAATAAGAATTATCCTCCCTACAAGACGATAAAATATTTCGCCGTCGTGCCGAGTGATTTCTCGATCGAAGGCGGAGAACTCACTCCCACCCTGAAACTGAAACGCAAGTTCATCCTCGAAAAATATCAAAATATTATCGAGGATCTCTATGTATCGACAGCTAAAGGCAATGGGGTTATTACCCAGCAAGTAAAAAATTAATGGAGAGACAACATGAGGCAAATTAATCGAGTAGCCGTGCTTGGCGCCGGAGTTATGGGGGCGACCATTGCCGCCCATCTGGCCAATGCGGGATTGGAAATTCTTTTGCTTGATATCGTTCCGAAGGAATTGGACAAGCAGGAAGCAGCAAAGGGTTTAACGCTGGACAGCCCGGTGGTGCGCAACCGCATCGCCCAGAATGGCCTGCAGGGATTGCTGAAGATGAAACCGGCGCCTTTTTATCTCACTGAATATGCCGGCCAGATCCAGGTGGGCAATCTAGAGGATGACCTGGAAAAATTAACAGGATGTGACTGGGTTATCGAGGTCGTCATCGAATATATGCCGATCAAACTCGAGCTGCTGAAAAAACTCGTGCCGCACCTTGCCCCGGGGGCCATCCTCACCACCAATACCAGCGGTCTTTCGGTGAACGAGATGGCGGCGGTACTGCCCGACGAGGTGCGCAAAAATTTCCTCGCCACCCACTTTTTCAATCCGCCGCGCTATATGCGGCTGATGGAGATCGTTCCCTGCCGGGAAACCGATCCGGTGGTCATGAAGGGGCTGGCCGATTTTATCAGCAAAAGGCTGGGCAAAGGCATTGTCTATGCCAAGGATACCACCAATTTCATCGCCAACAGAATCGGTACCTATGCCATCTATAAGGGTATCCAGCATATGGTCGAGATGGGCATGACCGTGGAGGAGGTCGATGCCGTAGCCGGTCCGGCCACCGCCCGGCCAAAGAGTGCGGCCTTTCGCACCGCCGATCTGGTCGGCCTGGACACGCTGGCCCATGTCGGCAACAACTCCCACGATCTGCTGCCCGATGATGAAGAACGCGAGGTGTTCAAATTGCCCGCCTTTATGAAAAAAATGATCGACAACAAGCAGCTGGGTAATAAAACCAGACAGGGCTTTTATAAAAAAGATGTGGTCGACGGCAAGAAACAGATCCTGTACTACGATTACACCAGTGGTGAGTACAAACCTCTGGCCAAACCGAAATTCGCCTCGGTGATGATGGTCAAGCAGGTGGATGATCCGGGCCAGAAGGTGAAAATGGTCGTCGGCGCCAAGGATAAAGGCGCCGAGTTTGCCTGGAAGAGTATCCGCGACACCTTGATTTATACGGTCAATCGTATCCCGGAGATCGCCGACGATGTGGTCAATGTCGACAATGCCATGCGCTGGGGCTTTAACTGGGAAATCGGCCCGTTTGAAATGCTTGATGCGATCGGCGTGCCGGCCTTTGTCAAACGGGCGGAAAAAGATGGCGTCAAGGTGCCGGCAGGCCTTAGCGGCGTGGAGAGCTTCTACAGGTTTAATGCTGATGGGCAGAAAGAATACTATGACCTGTCGAAAAAACAATACCTGCCCGTCCCGGTGAAAGAGGGACAGATCCAGCTGCAGATCCTCAAAAAAGCCGGCAGGGTTGTCGAGAAGAACGCCAACTGCTCGGTGGTCGATCTGGGCGACGGCGTCTTTGGTTTTGAGTTCCACTCGAAGATGAATTCCATCAGCGGCGACATCCTGGCCATGACCCATAAGGCCATCAAGCGGGCCGAGGAAGAGGGTGTCGGCCTGGTCCTCGGCAACCATGGCACCAATTTCTCGGTCGGCGCCAACCTGATGATGGTGGCGGTGGCCCTTGCCGAGGGGGCCTATGACGATATCAATATGTCCGTTCGGGCCTTCCAGAAGGCAACCATGGCGATAAAATATGCCAAGGTGCCGGTGGTTGCCGCACCGTTCAACATGGCCCTTGGCGGCGGGGCGGAGTTCTGCCTGCACTCCGATGCCATCAACGCCCATGCCGAGACCTATATGGGCCTGGTCGAGATCGGCGTGGGGCTTTTGCCCGCCGGCGGCGGCACCAAGGAGATGAGTCTCAGAGCCATCGAGCTGGCGCAGCAGAACAAGGCCGATGTCCAGCCGTTTATCATCAAAAACTTCGAGCAGCTGGCCATGGCCAAGGTGTCCATGGGCGCGGCCGAACTGTTCGGCATGGACTATATGCGCCACGGCGATTCGATCACCATGGATATCGACCGGCTTATCGGCGATGCCAAACAGAAGGTGCTGGCGCTGGCGGTCAATTATCGACCGAAGCGGCCGGTTGAAAACATCCCGGCGCCCGGCCGTGGCATTGCCGCGGCTATCAAGAGCCAGCTGTGGAATATGCAGATGGGGAAATTTATAACCGAATATGAAGCGGAAATGGGCACAATCATTGCCCAGGTGATGTGTGGCGGCGATGTCAACCCCGGTACCCTGATCACCGAGGAGTACCTGCTGCAGCTGGAACGGGAGAATTTCCTCAAGCTGTGCGGCAACAAGAAGACCGCCGAGCGGATCCAGCATATGCTGAAGACCGGCAAACCGCTGCGCAACTAACCGAGAAATTCTTGCACTAAAACAAGAAATTCATTTCTTATAGGGAAATCGATATGAAAAAAGCATATATACTGGCCAGTTACAGGACGCCCGGCTGCCGGGCAAACAAAGGAAAATTCAAGGACATGCGGCCGGATGAGCTGGCGTCTCTGGCGATAAAAGGACTGGTTGAGCGCACCGGGATCGATCCGGCTTCGGTCGGCGATGTCTATCTTGGCTGCGCCTTTCCGGAAGCGGAACAGGGCATGAATATCGGCCGGATTGCCGCGCTGCGCGCCGGCCTGCCGATAGAGGTGCCGGGCCAGACCATCAACCGTTTCTGCTCTTCCGGGCTGCAGGCAATCTCCCTGGCCGCTGAACGGGTCATGTGCGGCTTTGCCGACTGTATTGTCGCCGGCGGCGTCGAGTCCATGTCCTGTGTGCCCCTTGGCGGTTTGAAGTACAGCGCCAACCCGGGTCTGATGGCTGACTGGCCGGAGGCCTATTCCTCGATGGGGGTCACCGCCGAGCTGGTCGCCGAGAGATACGGTATTGACAAACTGGCCATGGACACCTTTGCCGTCGCCAGCAACGCCAAGGCTGCGGCCGCCATCGAAGCGGGACGCTTTGCCGATGAGATTATCCCGGTCGAAATTGAAAAAGACATGCTGGTCGACGGCAAGATCAAAAGAGTGAAAGAGCTGGTCACCGTCGATGACGGTGTCAGAGCCGGGACGACCCTGGAGAGTCTGGCCAAGGTGCGGCCGGCCTTTAAAATAGGTGGCCCGGTAACCGCGGGCAACTCCTCGCAGATGACCGACGGAGCGGCGGTGGCCCTGGTTGTCTCCGAAGAGTATCTGGAAAAGCTTGGCAAGAGCCCGATGGCCCGTTTTCTTGCCTTCTCGGCCACCGGCTGCGCCCCTGAGGTCATGGGTATCGGGCCGATTACCGCCATCCCGGCGGCGCTGAAACTGGCCGGACTGCAGCTGGAAGATATCGAGCTGATCGAGCTCAACGAGGCTTTTGCCGCCCAGTCTCTGGCCGTTATAAAAACCCTCGGTCTCAATCAGGACATCATCAACGTCAACGGCGGCGCCATTGCCCTGGGCCATCCGCTGGGATGCACCGGTGCGAAGCTGACCACCACCCTGCTGCATGAGATGGGCCGTAGAAAACTGCGTTACGGGCTTGTTTCCATGTGTATCGGCGGGGGCATGGGTGCCGCTGGTATTTTTGAAAAATTATAATGAAAAGGTGACTACAATGGCAGAAAAAATATTGAATGGCGGTGAATATCTGATTGTCGAGACCCCCTGCGCGGATGTCTTTACCCCGGAGGACTTCACCGATGAGCAGCGGCAGATGGGCGAGACCACCGAGCAGTTTGTAACGAATGAGATCGTGCCGAATATCGAAGAGATCGATAAGCAGAACTTTGATCTGGTTGTCAAAAACATGAAAAAATGCGGCGAGCTGGGCCTGCTGATGATGGACGCCCCGGAAGAATATGGCGGACTGGAACTGGACAAGGCCTCGACCATGCTGGTCAGTGAGAAGATTTCCTTTGGTGGTTCCTTTTCCGTGGCCTATTCCGCCCACTCAGGGATCGGCACCCTGCCCCTGGTCTATTACGGAACAGCGGCACAGAAGGACCAATACCTGGGGAAAATCATTTCCGGGGAATGGTGTGCCGCCTATTGTCTCACCGAGCCCGGTTCCGGCAGTGACGCCCTTGGCGCCCAGGCCTCGGCGGTCCTCTCCGAAGACGGCAAACACTATATCCTCAACGGCACCAAGCAATTTATCACCAACGGCGGGTTCGCCCAGCTGTATACCATCTTTGCCAAGATCGACAAGGAGCATTTCACCGCCTTTCTCGTCGAGAGAAGCTTTCCGGGCCTGATTGTCGGCGCCGAAGAGAAAAAACTCGGTATCAAGGGCTCCTCGACGACCCAGATCATCCTCGACAACTGCATGGTGCCGGTGGAAAACCTGCTCGGCGAGAAGGGCAAGGGTCATAAGATCGCCTTCAACGTTCTGAACATCGGTCGCTTTAAGCTCGGGGCCGGGGTCTGCGGCGCCTCGAAAATGGCCTTGATCGAAGGTATTAAATACGCCAACGAGCGCAAGCAGTTCAATACGCCGATCAGCCAGTTTGGCGCGATTTCCCAGAAGATTGCCGATCTGAGCGCCTCCATATTTGCCTCGGAGTCTCTGGTCTACCGCCTGGCCGGGCTGTTGGACGATAAAATAGCCACCATCGAAAAGGGCATCGACAACTATTACGAAGAGTATCTGAAAGGCATCGAGGAATATGCCTCGGAATGCGGTATCGCCAAGGTTTTCTGCAGTGAAGTTCTGGCCAGAACCGTCGATGAGGTGCTGCAGATCCATGGCGGCTATGGATTTGTCGCCGATTATCCGGCGGAGCGCTTCTACCGCGATGAACGGATCAACCGTATCTTCGAAGGTACCAATGAGATCAACCGTCTGCTTATCCCCGGCATGATTCTGCGTAAGGCAATGAAGGGCGAGCTGCCCCTGCAGCGCGAGGCGATGAAGGCCTTCGAATCGTTGATGACGCCGAGTTTCGAGGAACTGGACGAGTCGATTCCTTATGTCAAGGAAAAGGCCCTGATCAAAAATCTGAAGACCCTGTTCCTCATCCTGTCCGGTGCCGGGGTACAGAAGTTTATGGATAAACTGGCCAATGAGCAGGAAATTCTCATGGCGGCCGCCGATATCGCCATTCAGATCTTTGCGCTGGAGAGTACGGTGCTGCGGGCGGAAAAAAGTTATGGTAAAGTCAGTGCGGAGAAGCAGCAACTGCTCGACGCGGCGGTGAAAATATTTGCCTTCGAGGCCTCCGAGAACGCCGGCAGTGCAGCGAGAAAAGGTGCCTTTTTTATCGAGGAAGGAGATACCCTGACCATGATCCTGTCCGGGATCAGGCGTTTTGCCAAGTACGATGCCACCGGCCTGCTGGCCGCCAAGCGGACCTTGGCCAAAGCGGCCTGCGAGGCGGAAAAATATGTCTTCTAGGTTGTAAAAGTAAGCCGGTGCCCGCCTGGTTGGTGCGGACGGGCACCGGTTCCTGTTGTCCCCCAATGCAGTTTATGCGGCGTCGCGATCCCGCAGTCGATATGACGAAGCTTACCCAACATACCATAAATACTCCCTATCCGGTCGGTTCCGTCCATTGTTACACCGGCGTAATCGCCGGGGAACTGGTCCTTTTTGATACCGGGCCCCCGACGCCGGAGGGGCGGCGGTACCTGCTGGAAAATATCGATCTGGCGCAGCTCAAACACATCTGTATCACCCACTGCCATATCGACCACTACGGCCAGGCCCACTGGCTGGAGAAAAATTGCCGGGCCACGCTCTACCTGCCGTACCGGGATTGCCTGAAGCTCACCGGGCACAATCGGCGCATGGGCGAAATGTATCAGCTGCTTGGCGATGTGGGCTTCGATAAGGCCTATCTTGATCGGTTGCAGCAGATCTTTGACAGCGGCGTGCTGTTTCCTCCCTTTCCCAAGCAGTTTCTTGTGGCGGAAGAGGACCTTCCGGCGCGGCTGGGCATCGAGATGCTCGCCTGTCCCGGCCATTCGCAGAGTGATCTTGTCTACGTCGGCGAAGATTGGGCGGTAACCGGAGACACCCTGCTGCGCGGGGTTTTTCAGTCGCCGGTACTCGATGTCGATCTGGAGACCGGCGGGCGATTTAAAAACTATGAGGCCTACTGCGGATCGATTGTCAAGCTTGCCGGGCTGGAGGGGAAAACCATCTTGCCGGCCCACCGGAAGAGGGTCGAGAGTGTTAAAAAGGTGCTGGTTTTTTATATCTCAAAAATGCTCGGCAGGGCTGAACAGCTCTCTCCCTACCGGGCGGAAGAGAATGTCATGCACTTGATAGATACGCTGCTCGAGGGACGGATGAAAGAGATCTTCCCCATCTATCTCAAGGCCTCGGAAATTATTTTTATGAAGGATTTTCTCAACCAGCCGGAGCTGCTGCGCCGGGCGCTTGAGCAAATCGGTCTGTTCGATGAGGTTGCCGGTTTGTTTCATGCGGCTATCTCGGGTTAAAAAGTTGAGGAGTCTCTTCAAGGAGAACACACATCATGTCGGATCCGCTGTTTCGATCAATCTTCATAGGGGCGGTCGAGCTGAAAAATCGCATTTTCATGCCGGCCATGCACCTGAATATGTGCAAAAATTTTCTGGTAACCGAGCAGTTGATCGAGTTTTACCGGGAGCGGGCCAAGGGGGGAGCCGGCCTGATCAGTGTCGGCTATGCCACCATCGATGAACTGTCCGGCAACCCGGGCAATATCGGCGCCCATCTTGATGCGCATGTGCCGGGGCTTACCGCGCTTGCCGCAGCCATTCATGACGGCGGGGCGAAGGCCACTGTGCAGCTCAATCATGCCGGTCGCTATAATGCCTCGTTTTTTCTCGGCGGCAAAAAACCGGTTGCCCCATCTCCGGTACCCTGTCGCATGACCAGGGAAACCCCGGAAGAGCTCAGCCTGCAGCAGATCGCCGCAACTATCCGCCGCTTTGGCGAGGCGGCCGATCGGGTGCGGCAGGCGGGTTTTGATCTGGTGGAGATTCTCGCCGGCACCGGTTATCTGATCAGTGAATTCCTCTCGCCGCTCACCAACAAAAGAACGGATGACTACGGCGGCAGCCTGGAAAACCGTATGCGCTTTGGCCTGGAGGTTATCGGGGAGATAAAGAGCAGGCTTGGTCACAGTTTTCCCATCCTCGTCCGCCTCAACGGTAATGATTTCATGGCAGGGGGCATCGGTCCCGGGGAATTGCTCGAATTCGCCGTCGCCCTCGAGCGGGCCAGTGTCGATGCCCTGTGCGTCAATGTCGGCTGGCATGAAGCCCAGGTGCCGCAGATTGTCACCAAGGTGCCTCGAGGCGTCTTTGCCTATCTGGCCCGCGACATGAAGAAAAGGGTGTTCATCCCGGTTATCGCCAGCCACCGGATCAACGATCCGAAAATAGCCAGGCTGCTCATTTCGCAGAATTTCTGTGACATGGTGGCCATCGGCCGGGCGCTGATTGCCGACCCATGGTTTCCGGAAAAGGCCCGCACCGGCAGGGAGGACGAGATTGTCCACTGTGTCGCCTGCGGCCAGGGCTGCTTTGACAATATTTTCAAGATGAAGCCGGTGGAATGTCTCTGCAATCCACGGGCAGGCCATGAGTATGAAGCGACGCCGGCAAAGACCGCCCAGGCCAGAAAAGTGCTGGTCGTTGGCGGCGGGGTTGCCGGCATGTCCGCGGCTCTTGCCGCGGCGGAACAGGGGCACCGGGTCCGTCTCTATGAGCAGCGACTGCAGCTGGGAGGACAATTGCATCTGGCCGGAGCGCCTCCCGGCCGGGGGGAGTTTGTCGTTTTCGGCGATGATCTTGCCCATCAGCTGGCTGTCCATGATATCACCGTGCTGCTGAACAGCTCGGTGGATAGAGAGGTGCTTGTCCGCGAGCAGCCGGACCAGCTGATTCTGGCCACCGGCGGCGAGCCGGTGACTCCGGCCATTGCCGGGGTCGACGGCGACAACGTCGTGCAGGCCTGGGATGTCCTGGCTGGAAAAGTCGAAACAGGGCGAAAGGTAGTTATTATCGGCGGTGGTGCCGTCGGCATCGAAACCGCTTTGCTGCTCGCCGAGCAGGGTACATTGTCCGGCGAAGAGCTGAAGTTTCTCCTCGTCAATGGGGCGGTTACTCCGGAAAAACTCTATCAACTGGCCACCGAGGGCACAAAAGAACTGGTGGTCGTCGAGATGGCCGGAACTCTTGGCGCCAATTTCGGCAAGTCAACCCGCTGGGGCATGCTGCAGGATGTCAGCCGGTTGGGGATAAAAACCCTCATGCAGGCCAAGGTCCTGGAGATCCAGGACGATGGGGTGCGTATTGAACTCGGCGGCGAGGAACAACTCCTGCCGGCCGACAGTGTTGTTCTGGCGGTGGGCACCAGGTCGGCGAATCCCCTGGAGAAAGTGGCCGTCGAGCTGGGTATTCCCTGTCAGGTGGTTGGTGACGCGCTGGCGCCGGGAACGGTCTTTGAGGCGAATCATCAGGGCTATAATGCCGGAAAAAACCTTGTTTAACTGAAGGAGCTACAGGTGTTATTACTCAACCCGAAAAAATATGAACGATTCCATGCCGATGACGTATCGCGGCAACTTGTCCTGAAGACGATCGATTTTTTTGAGAAAAAAGGTTTGAAAAAGATCAAGGAAGATGATCAGTCGATGGTCTGGTACGAGGATTTTCTCGACTTCATCAAAAAAGAGAAAATCTTTGCCCACTTTCTTACCCCTGCAGCCTACAGCAGGGACGGCGGCCGCTGGGACATGTACCGCATCAGCGAGTTCAACGAAATTCTTGGTTTTTATGGACTCTGCTACTGGTACGCCTGGCAGGTGACTATCCTTGGGCTTGGACCGATCTGGATGGGCAATAACGAAGCGGTAAAGAAAAAGACCGCCGGATTGCTCGCCGAAGGCGGAATTTTTGCCTTCGGGCTTTCCGAGAAGTGTCACGGTGCCGATCTTTATTCCAGTGAGATGCTGCTCATCCCCCAGGATGACGGCAGCTATCTGGCCCGCGGCTCGAAATACTATATCGGCAACGGCAATTGCGCCGCCCTGGTTTCGACCTTTGCCAAGATTGCCGGAACCGGCGAGTATGTCTTCTTCGTCGTCGATCCAAAGCATGAGAGGTACGAATGCGTCAAGAAGATCGACACCTCCGGCGTGCGCCAGGCCTATGTCGCGGAATACGCCCTGCACGACTACCCGATCACCGAGGACGACATCCTTTCCCGGGGCGAGCATGCCTGGAACTCCTCACTCAATACCATTAATATCGGCAAGTTTGAGCTGGGCTGTGCCTCCATCGGCATCGGCACGCACTGTTTCTACGAGGCCTTAAACCATGCGGCCGGCCGCAGTCTCTATGGCCGCTATGTCACCGATTTCCCGCATGTGAAAAAACTGTTTACCGAGAGTTACGCCCGGCTGCTCGCCATGAAACTTTTTGCCTTTCGGGCAGCGGATTACATGCGCAGCGCCTCGGATGAGGATCGGCGCTATCTACTTTTTAATCCGGTGGTGAAGATGAAGGTGACCGGTCAGGGCGAAAAGGTGGTGGCACTGCTGCATGAGGTCATTGCCGCCAAGGGCTACGAGCAGGACACCTATTTTGAAATGGCCCTCCGAGATATCGGCATGTTGCCGAAACTGGAAGGGACCGAGCATGTCAACATGGCGCTGATCATCAAGTTTGTCAAAAACTACTTCTTTCAGCCGGTCGACTATGCCGAGATCCCCCAGAGAAAAGAGGCCGGGGATGATAGCTATCTTTTTCAGCAGAAGACCGGCAGCCTGGCGAGTATCCGTTTCCCGGAGTATCGTCTGGCCTATAAGGATGTTGATGGTGCAAATGTCCTGGTATTCAAGGAACAGATGGAACTGTTTCGCACGCTGTTGATCAGCGCCCCGCCGAGCCAGGAGCAGGCAAAAAATATTGATTATATGCTCGCGGCGGGCGAGCTGTTTACCCTTATCGTCTATGCCCAGCTGATTCTGGAGAACAGCAGAATTTATGGCACCGGCAAGGATGTGCTGGAACAGATCTTCACCTTTCTGGTCAAGGATTATTCGGCTTTTGCCCTGCAGATGATTCTCAGCCATGATAATTCCGCCGAGCAGGAAGAGATTTTCCACAAAATGATTAAAAAACCTGTTAAAGATGGTGACGGATTTGAGCGGGTGTGGGATAGTGTCCATGCTTTAAAAGACCAGTATGTCATGAACGAGTGATTTGAAAAGGCACTGAAGGAATAAAAATGGGGCATCACCTCGACGGAAAAAGCAACATCGTACCACTCATCGACCGGCTGAATAAATATCCCATCGGTCTGCCCGATACCGATAAGCTGCGCCGGATTCTGGCAATCCTGTTTTCCGAAGATGAGGCCTATGTCGCTTCCCGTTTTCCGCTTACCGAGGCCACCCTGCCGGAGCTGGTCAAGGCCACCGCCTGGGAAGCCGAAAGGCTGAAGGACCAGCTTGAGGCGATGGCCGAAAAAGGTCTGGTGATGGATACCACCTACGGTGGCAAAACCTATTATCTGCTGATGCCCGGGCTTATCGGTTTTTTTGAGTTCAGCTTCATGAAGCAGCGCAACGATCTGCCGGTGGCCGAGCTGGCCCAGCTCATGCACGAATATCTCTACGGCGACCCAGACCAGCAGATGGGCCGCGAGTTTTTCGGCAGCAAGACGCCGCTCACCCGCACCTTGCCGTATGAGGAGCATATTCCAGTCGACTCCCAGGTGGCGACCTATGAAAGCGCCAGGGAGATCATCAAGGGGGCAAGCTATGGCGCCATCGGCATGTGCTACTGCCGGCACAAAAAAGAGCATCTTAACCAGAGCTGCGATAAAAACGCCCCGACCAAAGAAATCTGCATCTCCCTCGGCACCGCCGCCAAATTCATGGTGCGCCGGGGCTTTGCCGAACAGCGCAGCAAGGAACAGTTGCTGGCCATCCTGGCCCAGGCCAGAGATCTGAAGTTGACCCATATTACCGACAATATCCGCCACAAGCCGTCGTTTATCTGTAACTGCTGCTCCTGTTGCTGTGAGCTGCTCGGTGGGGTGAATCAGGGCTTTCCCATGGGCATAGCCAAGACCAACTATACCCTGCAGATCGACAGCGAGACCTGTATCGGCTGCGGGCTGTGCAAAAAGGCCTGTAACGTTACCGCGCTCGAACTGCTTGACGTTGAAAATGGTCGGAAAAAGAAGCGGATGCAGGTCCTTTTCGACAACTGCCTCGGCTGCGGCGCCTGTATCAGCAGCTGCCCGACCGGCTCTCTGTCCCTCATTCCGGCGCAGCGGCCGGAGATTCCCGAGAAAAAAAAGGATCTCTTTCAACAGATCCTTAAAGAAAAAAAACGGTTGACACCTTTTGTCATCAGCGGCATAAAAAAGAAGATCAGCCGTGCACTAAGAATGGGGTAGATAACAACTGGGGTTTATCTACCTTTAATAGCGTCTCGGACTTCGCGACGGTCCGAGACGCTATTTTTTAGTTTACCTATTGCAAAAGAACTATTATTTATGGCAGCCTGAAAATTCGTCCAGCGCATGGAAGACGGTAAAGCCATTATCTCAAAACCTGTTACATTCACAGTAAAATCTCACCCAAAAAACTGTTCCGCCGGACGCGCATGAAGCACGCGCCGGTAAGCCGCGCCTTAGGTAACTCTCGGTTGGCACCGCGCTCGACCAGAGAGTATTCTTACCGACGCATAGAGCAAACCTGAAGCGTTCCCCTTGTCAATGTCGGCTTTTTGCTGTTGGTTATGCAGAGAGAATCACGCCTTGCCCTGCAGCAATGCCGGCGACCTGAATAATCAACTGCCAGGAGGAGACTGATGAATATAGTTGAAGATTTGTTAAGGGAATTTAACTGGGACGTCATAATCAAGACCGGATTGCGCCTTTTCATTATGATGTTCCTTGCCTGGATTGTCATGAAGGTGCTGCAAAAATCTCTGTATCGCCTGGAAAACCGTCTGATCTTGAAAAGCGTCGAAGAAGGAGAACCGCCTTCGGAGTCGCAGAAACGAATTGAGACGATTGTCCGTTTGATAAAGCAAGGGGTGTTCCTGGCTTTCTATCTGACCTTCGGCTTGGTGATTTTAAAGGAATTCGGCGTGGAAGTGGCACCCATTCTGGCCAGTGCCGGGGTGGTTGGCCTGGCGGTCGGTTTTGGCGCGCAAAACCTGGTTCGTGATGTTATTGCCGGTTTTTTTATTATCCTGGAGAACCAGATACGGGTCGGTTCCGTGGCCATTGTCAACGGAACCGGGGGGCTCGTTGAACATATTAATTTTCGTACCACTGTGCTCCGGGACCAGGCCGGGGTGGTGCATATTTTTCCCAATGGCAGTATTGCGACGCTCAGCAACCTGACCAGCGAATGGTCGGCGTACGTTTTTGATATCGGTGTTGCTTATGGGGAAGACATCGATCAGGTTATTGAAATCATCAGAGAGGTGGGCAGAACACTGCGCGAAGATGACAGGTTCGCTAGATCCATTCTCGAGGATATCGATATTTTCGGCGTGGACAACCTGGGTGAATCCGCGGTTATTATCAAGGGCAGAATAAAGACCAAACCGATCCGACAGTGGGAAGTCGGCCGTGAATTTTTACGAAGAATTAAATACGCCTTTGATAAAAATAATATTGAGATACCTTTTCCGCATCGATCGGTGTATTTTGGAGAGAAAAGCAAAGCATTTCATGTGCAATTGCTGGAGAAAATGCATGAGCAGGGGGCAGGTCGCACCTCTTGACAGGAGCAACGTCCCGTTTTTAAATATGTGTCAACCTGTTGAGCCATCAGCAGCCTGTCAGATGTTGCGATCTGGCCCTTCTTCCCTTCGGAGCAGAACACCTTGAGGTCGATATTATTACCGGTTTTTCTCGCCATACCATGCTTTTTCCCTGCCGGCTGGCGACTGTTTAACCACACCTTTACCCAGCCGGCCGGACTCCTGTCAGACATAAGTATTGCCTTCATCCTCTATGGCCTGGTATGGCTAAGTCCGCGCTGGCTCAAAGCTTTTCTGCTTATTATCTGGGCGCTGATGCAGATCATGTCGCAGGAACTGTTGGCGGCAATGCAGCGTCTGCCCTCCTGGCAGGATCTGCAGTACCTGGTTGATCCGACATTTGTCAAGAACACCACGGCAGGTTTTCATCTGGCCCATCCTGGTTATGTCCTGGCGTTTCTGCTCGTCACGGTAGTCGCGGCAGTGCTGCCGGTGCGCCGTCCCGGCTGGGGGAAGATCATAGCCTGCCTGCTCGCCGGTTTTTTGCTGCTCGGCCTGCATTCTCCCGTCAGTCGAGCCTTGAGTGACCAGAGTGTTGCCGCCCGGTATAATGCACTGCAGTGGCTCATCACTGATGCCTCGGCCAAGTTGTTTTCCGGCAAGGGTACCGGGCTGAGCGCTGCTGATCTGCCGCAGAATCTTCGAACTGTTGATCTGGAGGGCAAAAAACTGCTGCCGGGGGAGAAGGGCAGGGCTAAAAATGTCCTTATTGTTATCCTGGAAGGTATTCCCGGCATCTATTTTCCGGAAATCAGAGAACAGATGGGGGTCGCCGGAAAGATGTATCAGATGGACAAGCTTGCCGCGAGTACCACGGATGGCATGCTGGTGGCGGATTTTGTCGATCATAGTCATCAGACCATCCGGGGCCTGTATGCCCTGCATTGCGGCGATTTCAGTAAGTTTTCCTATGAGATGCCCAAGGCCATGGAGCTGCAGGACAACCCGGAGAGAGCCGCCGAATGTCTGCCTGCGCAAATGAGCACGCAGGGATGGCAGAGCCACTACCTGCAGGGAGCCGGTCTGCAGTTCATGAACAAGGAACGAGCCATGCCGGCCATGGGCTTTCAGCATGTCCATGGCGTCGAGTGGTTTACCGAACGAACCGACAACGATTTTATCTGGGGAACCAGCGATGCTGACTTCTTTACCGGGGCGAGAAAATACATCGGCAAGCTGCAGGCGGCGAAGGAACCATGGCTGTTGTCGCTGCTGACCGTTGCCACCCACCAACCCTTTGCCGCCACCGATGCCCAGGCGGAAAAACATGGCTCACGAAAAATTGCCACCGTCGCCCTGCTCGATGAGGCGGTTGCGACATTTATCGACCGACTGCGGCAGGATGGGGTGCTCGACGACACGCTGGTGATCATTACCTCCGACGAATCCCATGGCGAAGAAGGTGCCGACTGGTACAGCAGCTGGGGGTTTGCCATCGTCCTGGCCCCGGAACAGGAAAATCTGCCGCGCATCAAGAAGGGGACCTACGGTCTGGTGGA
Source organism: Desulfocastanea catecholica (assembly GCF_054657295.1). Taxonomy (NCBI): domain Bacteria; kingdom Pseudomonadati; phylum Thermodesulfobacteriota; class Desulfobulbia; order Desulfobulbales; family Desulfobulbaceae; genus Desulfocastanea; species Desulfocastanea catecholica. The sequence goes on along the minus strand of NZ_BAAHYZ010000001.1, from coordinate 251,155 downwards.
TATCGAGGCCTCGGTTCTCGACTATGTGAACCTGCCGATGCCGCCATCAATCATCGGCAGAAGCATCTTTCGTGACTATAGCACCGGGCGCGACATGATTTCCTATACCAGCAGCAAATTGCGCTGGCAGACGGCAGATAACACCCTTTTTGAGTGCGGCCGGGACAATAACTGCAGAGAAATGAAGGGCGGGAGAATTATCGGGCCGCGGCCTGAAAAATTTGAAGAGGATAGGGAAAACAGTGCCGAACGTTTGTTTGGTCTGGCAACCGTTCTCGATCATAAGGTCTCCAGCCAGAAAAAACAGCAGGTACTGCAGTTTGCCGATGGCGAGATCCGCAAGCTTCCGGAAAAGGTCAAAAGTGAATGGACGGATAACCTGATTGGTGCGCAGTATCTCGATTTCCCGCCAAAATCCACCGTCCATGTGGATATTCGGTTGAAAGCCGTGGCCGTACAGGAAGAGGGGGTTCAGCTGAAACTCACCCTCCGTCAGTTTGAAAAGGAGGTGACGACAATTGATTATCCACCGTTTCCGCTCCTGCGCACCGGGGAAGAGAGCCATATAGAGTTTGATTTTGACAACCCTCAGGCCAGACAGGCGTTTTCATTTCACCTGGTTGGCGAGGGTCGCGATTCGACGATCCGGTTTGAAAAATTCGCCGTTACCATCCAGCGGTAACTTTTTACGACGCCATCAAAATTTACATACCAAAGGAAAAGCTCAGATGATATACGTCATTGCCTCGATACATATTAAAGAAGGGCGTAAGATGGAATTTATAGATATTTTTAAGGCCAATATTCCTCAGGTTCTTGCAGAAAAGGGCTGTATTGAATACGCCCCGACCGTCGACGTCCCCACCGGCTTGGCTGCACAGGAACTGAACGCGGATGTTGTCACAATAGTTGAGAAGTGGGACGATCTGGACGCTTTACGGGCGCATATGGCGGCGCCGCATATGCAGGCATACCAGAAGAAGGTAAAGGATATTGTCGAAAAGGTAACCTTGAGGGTACTGGAAAGAGCATAAAGTAGGATAATAATGAAAATTTGGGTGGACGCCGATGCCTGTCCGGTGGTCATTAAAGACATTTTATTCAAAGCGGCGGAACGTACCGGGGTAGGGGTGACGCTGGTGGCTAATCGGCCCGTGCGTATCCCGTCTTCGCGTTATGTTACCTTCGTTCAGGTCTTTGCCGGTCTGGATGTCGCCGACAATGAGATCGTCAAACGACTTGTGGCCGGGGATCTGGTTGTCACGGCAGATATTCCGCTCGCCGCGAATGTCATCGAAAAGGGAGGCGCTGCGCTTAATCCACGCGGCGAGCTGTATTCGGCCGAGAATATCAGGGCACGTTTGAGTGTCAGAGATTTTATGGAGACGCTGCGGGCCGGCGGAATAGATACCGGTGGGCCGCCAGTGTTAAATAAAAATGACCGGCAGAATTTTGCCAATCAGCTGGATAGGTTTTTAACAAGACATCGAAGAAACGCCTAGCAGCCTTCCTTTACCGCCTTTTTTATTGTTCTTTGTCGTTGTGGGTGAGAAATTCGGTCATGCGTATGCGGTACTCGACGATATCTTTGCGGAGTGAGGAGAGGTTGGCCATTTTTTCATCGACTTTGGCAATGTGGTTGTCGAGGATCTCGATGAGTTTTGGCGTGATCTTGTTGAAGTCTTTCTCGTGAATATCAAAAATATTGGAGAGTTGTTCGATCTCTTTCAGGGAAATGCCCATTGTTTTCAGTTTCAGAATGAATTTCAGCCTGAGGACGTCGTCATTGGTGTAGGTACGGGTGCTGCCACCGAGCCGTTCACTTTTACCCATCAGACCTATTTCTTCGTAGTAGCGGATCGTCCGTGTGGTAATGCCGAGGCTTTTGGCTAATTCGCCAATCTGTACCAGTTTGGACCCGGGTTTGTTCATGTTGTCATCCTTTGTCTAAGAACCGCGAACGCGACTGGTGCTCCATGGAAAATGCGGCCAGGCGCGGTCTGCTCTTCTTCACCGAATGTATTGTTGGGAGAAGAAGAACATTCACCTTTACGTAATATGTTTTTGGCAAAGTATCATGTCGGTCCTTCCTCTGTCAAATGAAAAAAGTAGATTGCAACGGTGTGTTCTACGGGTTTGCGAAGGATTTGCAAAAGAGGCTGAAAAAACTTGACCTTAACGTAAGCATTATTTATAAAGGGGAATGCAAAACATTCAGGATGTAGAGTATGAAGACCTTGATCCCCTGCCGGAGGATATACTATGAATTTTGAACCCACTGAAGAACAGAGTCTCCTGCGCGACATGGTCCGTGAATTTGCCGAGAAGGAAGTCGCTCCCTCCGCCGCCGAACGGGATGAGGCAGAGCGGTTTGATCGCCGCTTGATGTTTGATCGACTTGCCGAGCTTGGCCTGACGGGCATTGTTTTTCCAGAGGAATATGGTGGTGCGGGTGCCGACTATATCAGTTACGCCATCGCCGTCGAAGAATTGTCGAGGGTCTGTGCGTCAACCGGAGTAACCCTTTCCGCCCACTTATCTCTTGGTTCCAATCCAATCTATCTCTTTGGCAGCGAGACACAAAAACAACAGTTCCTCGTTCCTTTGGCCGAAGGCCGGAAAATGGGTGCCTTTGGGTTGACCGAACCTTCCGCCGGATCGGATGCCGGAGGGACCAGAACCACGGCGGTCAGAGATGGTGATTCCTGGATTCTGAACGGCACGAAAATATTTATCACCAATGCCGGCGAGGCGGAAGTCTATATCGTTTTTGCCAGGACGGACAAGGATGCCAAGAAACATTACGGCATCAGTGCTTTTATCGTCGAGAAAGGCACGGCAGGCTTTTCCTTCGGCAAAAAAGAGCAGAAAATGGGCATCCGCTCCTCTCCGACCATGGAACTCATTTTTCAGGATTGCCGAATTCCCGCGGCCAACCTGCTCGGCCTGGAAGGCGAGGGGTTCAAGGTCGCCATGAAGACCCTCGATGGAGGCCGCATCGGCATAGCCTCCCAGGCCCTGGGGATTGCCCAGGGGGCCCTGGATGCTGCCGTCAACTATGCCAAGGAGCGTCAGCAGTTCGGCACCCCGATCGGTCGCTTTCAAGGCGTGCAGTTTCAGCTGGCCGATATGGCCACCCAGATAGAGGCGTCAAGGTTCCTCGTCTACAACGCCGCCTACCGCGCCAGTAACGGGCTGTCCTATTCGCAGCAGTCGGCTATGGCCAAACTGATGGCCAGCGAAACGGCCATGCGGGTGACGACCCAGGCCGTGCAGATTCTCGGTGGCTATGGCTATACCCGGGATTTTCCTGTAGAGAGGATGATGCGGGATGCGAAAATTACCGAGATTTATGAAGGGACCAGTGAGGTGCAGCGCCTGGTTATCGGCAGCGCACTGACACGGTGAAAAGAAAAAAAGCAGTAACTGAGATGGAGAAGATTATGGAATTTACCCGTGAAATTTACTGGAATGTTGGTCATGGTGCAGGGACTCTGGTGCCCATGTACCTGTTCGCCTTTGCCGCGATCGGCCTGCTGGTGCGAGGATTTCTGCAGAGAGCCAAGGTGTACAAACAAGGTCTGCCGCTGAACCGGACCGATCAGCTGGGCAAACGGATTCGCCATATGCTGGAAAATGTTCTGCTGCAGAAAAAGGTGGCCAGGGTCCGCTGGCCGGGCCTGCTGCATGGTTTTTTCTTCTGGGGATTCGGCCTGCTGTTTATCGGTACCACCCTTATCGTCATTCAGGCCGATTTTACCGATCTGTTCTTTGATGTAAAATTTCTCAAAGGCACATTTTACCTGCTGTTTTCGATCATTCTTGATGTCGCCGGTCTGGTCTGTATCTTGATGCTCGGTGGTCTGCTGGTCCGACGGTATTTTTTTGCCCCGGAGGGACTGGAGACGAAAAATGATGATGCCATCATGCATGGGCTGCTTCTGGCCATTCTGCTCACCGGTTTTCTGATCGAGGGTGCACGAATAGCCGTAACCGAACTTGGCACACCGCTGTCTTTCTGGTCGCCGATGGGGTTGCTGGTGGCAAATGGCATCTCCGGCATGGGCGAGGATGGGCTGCGGGCACTGCATAAAGTGATCTGGTGGTTCCATCTGCTGCTGGTCATGGGCTTTTTTGTCCTCATTCCCCTGACCAAATTTAGACATATTTTCACCACCAGCACCAATTATCTTTTTGATGATCTCGGGCCCAAGGGCAAGCTCGTCACTATCGATATGGAAAATGAGGAGGTCGAGACCTTCGGGACCAGCCAACTGAAAGAAACGACCTGGAAGGATATCTTCGATGCCGATGCCTGTACCCTGTGCATGCGCTGTCAGGATCGCTGCCCGGCCTTTAATACCGGCAAGCCGCTTTCGCCGATGAAGGTCGTCAATCAACTGGGTGAGGTCGCCTTTAACAATCCGGAAGCGAACCTGATCGACACCTTCAGCAAGGATGTCCTCTGGTCGTGTACCACCTGTTTTGCCTGCCAGGAGATCTGCCCTGCCGCAATTGAACATGTGCGAAAGATCATTGATTGTCGTCGGGCCATGGTGCTGATGGAAGGAGAATTTCCTGGGGAAGAGGTGATGACCGCCATGGAAGCAACCGAGGTAAACGGTAATCCTCTCGGCATCGGCTATGCCGAACGGGGGGACTGGGCAGGGGAATTGGGCATCAAGCCGCTGGCCGAGGATGCGGAGGTTGATATCCTCTATTTTGTCGGCTGCTATGCCTCCTTTGACAAACGCAATATTTCTGTCGCCAAAAGCTTTATCAAGCTCTGTCAGGCTGCCGGGGTGAAAGTCGGTATTCTCGGCAAGGAAGAAAAATGCTGCGGCGAGCCGATGCGCAAGATGGGTAATGAGTATCTGTATCAGACCCTGGCCGGAGAGAATATCGAAGTAATGAAAGCCTATGGGATCAAAAAAATAGTCACCACCTGTCCGCACTGTTTCAATACCCTGGCGAAAGATTATCGCGATCTGGATTTTGCAATCGAAGTAGAACCCTATACCGTATTTCTGGAAAAACTTCTGGCCGACGGCAAGCTGCGGCTAGACGCCAGAGAGCTGTCCTGTACCTACCATGATTCCTGTTATCTTGGACGGCATAATAATATCTATGATGCCCCGAGAGCGCTTATCAAGGCGGCCGGCGGCAGGCTGGTGGAGATGGAGAAAAACCGGGCCGAGGCCTTCTGCTGCAGCGCCGGCGGCGGTCGGATTCTCGCCGAAGAAAAAATCGGCGAACGGATAAATATCAAGCGGGTGAAAATGGCCGCCGAGACCGGGGCGGCAACTTTGCTGTCCAACTGTCCGTTTTGCCTGACTATGTTTGAGGATGGGGTGAAAGGCGCCGAGGTGGAAGAATCCCTGAAGCCAAGGGATATTGCCGAGATCCTTGCCGCAAGAATCGTTTGATGAAGGTAAACAACAAGAAAGAAGTTCTACGTCACTCACCTGGAGGAAAGATATGAAAATTCTCGTTTGCATAAAACAGGTTCCCGATATGGAATCTAAATTCAAGGTCGATGCCGGGGGTACCTGGTACGCGAAAAATGATCTGGCCTGGCGAATGAACGAATATGATGAATACGCCGTCGAGCAGGCGGTTCAACTGAAAGAACAGGAAAAAGATGCCGACCTGACGGTCCTGTGCATCGGTTCCGAGAAGGTCAAGGAAACCATGAAAAAGGCCCTGGCCATGGGCTGTGACCGCGGCGTGCATATCGCCGATGAGGAGGTCAGCGGCAAGGAACCCTATCAGATTGCCGACATCATCGCCGAGTATGCCAAGGATAAAAATTTTGACATGATCTTCACCGGCCTGCAGTCCCAGGACCGGGGCAGCGCCCAGGTGGGGATTTTAGTCGCCGAAATGCTCGGCATACCAGGAATTACCACCGTGGTCAGTTTCGCCTTTAAGGATGGTGTCGTTGAGGCTAAACGCGAACTCGAAGGAGGTATCAAAGCCTGTGTCAGCGTTGCTGCCCCGGCGGTTATCACCTGTCAGCTGGGCCTCAATACCCCGCGCTATCCAACCCTGCCCAATATCATGAAGGCCAAGAAAAAAGAACTGCTTTCCCTTCCGGTGCAGGAGCTCTTAAAAGTTGAAGCGCGGCAGGAAACCGCCAAAATGTACTTTCCGGAAAAGAAAGGCGGCGGGCTGGTTCTTGAGGGAGATGCCGCGGCGTTGGCTGATCAACTGATCAAGATCTTGAAAGAAAAAACTGCTGTTCTGGGTTAGGAGAGGAGACGATAATGAAAATATTGCTTATTGCTGAAAGTAGGGAAGGAAAACTGCTCGGAAGTTGCTATGAATTGATAGCCTTTGCCGAGAAAATGGCGGCTGAGACGGCGATGGTTCTGGTCGGCAGCGACAGCTCCCTGCCGCAGTTTGCCGGCAAACTCTACCTTGCCGATGCGGCCGCTGCCGGTGAATACAATCCGGATGTGCATAAACAGCTGATCCTCGAGGTCGTGGCCAAAGAGCAGCCGGACATGGTTGCCTTCTCCCACTCCTCTTACGGCTGGGATCTCGCACCGCGTATAGCCTTTGCCCTCAAGGCGGCGCAGATTTCCGAGGTGGTCGATGTGGTTGACGGCACCATGGTCGTCCCCGTCTGCAATGCCAAACTGCGCCGCGATGTGAAGGTGAAAACGGAGAAGACGGTAGTCACCCTGCAGGCCGGAGCCTTTGGTTTGGACGAGGCACCGAGCGCTACGCCAACTGTTGAAAAAATAAGCGTCGAGGCTGGCGGCAAGATCCGTTTTACCGGTTATGAGCAGGCGGAGATGGGTGGCGTCGATTTAGGCAAGGCCAAGATCATCGTCAGTGCCGGGCGGGGTATCGGCAAGCCGGAAAATGTGGCGATGATCGCCGCTCTGGCCAAGGCGCTCGGCGGGGAATACGGCGCCAGCCGACCGGTGGTCGATTCCGAGTGGGTCGAGCATAATCGTCAGGTCGGCACGACCGGACAGACCGTGGCCCCGAAACTGTATATTGCCTGCGGCATTTCCGGAGCTATCCAGCATCTTGCCGGGATGAAAAAGTCGGAATTTATCGTCGCCGTCAATACCGATAAGGATGCGCCTATCGGTGATGTGGCTGACGTGCTGGTGGTCGCTGATCTGAAGCAGTTTGTCCCGGCTCTTACTGAAAAGATTCTGGCTTTATAGGCAAAAGGAGCAGGCTATGCTGCAGGCAATATTCAACAGACTTCCGGAATCTTTTGTTGCCGGAGTTTTTGCCAAACCGACGAGTTTTTATTTTTCGCTCGGAGACCTGAAAAAATCCGTGCAATGCAGCGCGGACAGCTGCACGGTCAGTGATGGCCGTACTGTTGACAATGCCGATTGTGTCTGCAAGACCAGCCCGGAATTTTTTCTGAAGATCTGGGAGGAAAATTACCGTCCGGGGATGAAGGATTTCATGAGCGGGACCATTAAGTCGAATAATCCAGGTGCGCTGCAGGATTTTTTGCGCAGCTTCGGCAAGGATGGTTGACGGTAAACCCGGAACGGCATAGGAGCCGTGATGAAATATAAGAAATTGTTCGAGTTATTTCGTTACGGTTCCTCAGCCAATAGGCAGAAGTTTTTGACCCGAGATAATCAGAGTGGTGAGAGTGATGCAATATTTAACGGAAATAAAAGTACGGGGTTATCACGCCGATTTTTACGGTCATGTGAATAATGCCAGGTATCTGGAGTTTTTTGAGGAAGACCGGTGGGCCCAGCTGGAATCAAAAATTGACCTGAAAAAATGGGCGGCCCAGGGGATCATCTATCTCGTGGTCAATATCAATGTCAACTATCGCCTGGCCGTACCGGTTGGCGAAACGCTGCTTGTTACCACGGATGTTAAAAAAATCGGCAAGAGAAGTGTTGTTCTGCAACAGAAAATTCTTCTCAAAGAATCGCTGGCTGTTGCCGCCGATGCGCTTATCACCTTTGTCATAGCCGATAAAAGCGGTCGGGCGGTAGCGATGGAAGGGGAGATGCTGCGGGAGATTGAAAAACTGCGTCAAACCGAACCAGTATGATTTATGATTGACATTCATTGTAATTATATATTACAAGCGAAGGGAGGTAGGCAATGGCAAACTTCGCTGTAAAGGTTGACTTGAACGTAAGATGTAATGTCGTAGGTTGAAGGGAGAGATCTATTCCAGAAGATTCTGTGGAATGGAGGGTATGAGGCGTCTGTCGGTGGGTTGGCAGATTTGCGTAATTTCAAGACCGAGGGGAGAAGAAGTATGAAGAAAAAGATTTCTGTATTGGCCCTGGCATCACTCTTTGTTGCGGGGTCCGCAATGGCTTCCGGATGGCGTATCCCGGAGCAGTCGGTTGATTCAACGGCCAAGGCTGGTGCCAATATCGCGTCATCGACCAGGGCTGACACCGCCTATTATAACCCCGCCAATATGGCCTGGATGGAAGATCGTTATCATCTGGAGGTAGATGCCACCTATATTTTTCTTTCTGAAATTGATTATGATGATAATCGTAGTGCTGCACTTGACGGGAGTTCAGAAGAAGAAAATTTCTTTGTCCCCACCGGTTTTCTCGTTTCCCCCTCCTACGGTGGTGCCCGCTTTGGTCTGTCCGTGACTGCACCCGCCGGCTTGTCCAAGCGCTGGAAGGATCCGTGGCCGAAAACTTTTGCCCAGGAATTCTCCCTTGCGGTCATCGAGGCGAACCCGACCGTCTCCTATAGTTTTAACGATATGGTCTCTATTGCCGCCGGTGTACGCATGCTCTATGCCGATGCCACGGTAACAAGTGATGGGATTTTACCAATTCCCGGAATGGGTGCATTTAGATTTTCGCGGGACATGGAAGGCGATACGACGGAATGGGGCTGGAATGTGGCTGTTGCCGTCAAGCCAATTGAAAAATTAAACATCTCCGCAACCTATCGTTCCCATGTTGATCTTGATTTTAAGGACGATGCTGATCTTAGTCTTTTCAGTGGGGCTGTTGCAGGAACTTTTGATGCCGATGTCTCTGTTCCCGTCCCGGCGGTCTTTGCCCTGTCCGTTGCCTATGATGTATTGGAAAATTTGAATGTCGAGCTTACCTGGGACAGAACCTTCTGGTCGGAGTATGAGGACCTTGATTTTAATTTCTCTCCGAATGTCGGTGGTGCAAATATATTCGAAACTCCGGTGGCCAAAGACTGGGACGATGCTAATGCCTTTCGTATCGGTTTAACCTGGGCTGTCAACGATACCTGGACGCTTATGGGCGGTTTTGCTTATGATGAAACTCCGGTTCAGGATGAAACTATTGGTTTTGAACTGCCGGATTCCGATGCCTGGATCTATTCAGTTGGTGCCCAATATAAGGTAAGTGACAAGATGGATGTCGGTATCGCGGCCCTCTACGATTACAAGGAATCCCGCACGGCACAGGATGAGAAAGGGTACATCGATGGTGAATTCACCAACGCTTCGGCACTTCTCATCAGCGTCGGCATGAATTACAGGTTTTAGCGTAGAAGTGTAAAGGAAGAGTAAAAAACCCCTTGCTGCCCGGCAGCAAGGGGTTTTTGTTTTTTCCGGCCAGGCTATAACCCACGCATATTTTCCGGCCTGAGGCTGACCTTGCCCGCCAGGGCCCCGGCAATACGTTGCAGGGTTGCCGCCTTGTCGTGCGGCAGTCTGGCCTTTATCGGCAGGTAGTTCGAGGCATGATTGGCATGGAAGTAGCCATCGGACAGGTCGGTATGGGTAAACATGATGGCCAGTTCCTCGAGCATCTCCGTCGTTGAAGGCAGCAGGAACGCGCCTTTTTCCGCGGCGTTGCAAAGCGGCGTGCCGGGCGTGAGGATAAGACTCAAGGCGCCGACATACTCCGGATCGATGGCGGTGAGGACCCGGCCGGTCTCCCGGGCATGGATATGCGAACGTTCCTTGCCGCCGATACCGAGCATGACGGTGACGGACAGTTTTATCCCCGAGGCGCGCAGCTTTTTGCCCATGTCGATCATCCGCGCGGCATCGGCACCCTTGTTAATCTGCTGCAGGGTGACGTCATCGCCGGACTCGAGGCCCATATAGGCGATCTGCAGTCCATGCTCGCGGAGCTCTCGCAGCTGTTCGGGGCTCTTGCGCATGATGCTCTTGGTGTTGGCATAGGTGCCGATTCTCGTCACCCAGGGCAGTTTCGTGCGGATGGCCGACAGGATAGTCAGCAGTCGCTCCTGGGAGATGATCATGGCGTCCCCGTCACAAAGGAACAGTCGATCCTGCCGGCGGCAGTGGACGGCGGCGAAATCGATGTCGGCCATGATCGTCCGGTCGTCTTTTATGGAGAACCGGCTTCCTTTGTACAGGTGGCAGAAGGTGCATTTGTTGTGCGAACAGCCGGTGGTAATCTGCAATAAAATCGAGTAGGCTTCACTCGGTGGTCGAAAAATATTTCCTTGATAATGCATGGTTTTTCTTTGATGACTTAAGTGGTTGAGAGAATAAAAGAGAATGTCAACAGAAGCGAAAAAAGCGATTGGCTGCTGGTAAAAGTCGACACAAACATTATGTACTGACTACTATAGAACAGAGGGCTCATTTGACAATGAAAGATTTACCTTTAGTGGCACATTCGATGTTCCCGCATCTGCTGCAACCCCTTGATCTCGGTTTCGTCACCTTGAAAAATCGTGTCCTTATGGGGTCGATGCATACCGGCCTTGAAGAGGAAAAAGACGGCTTTCGCCGCATGGCCGCCTACTATGCGGCGCGGGCGGCCGGGGGCGTCGGCCTGATGGTCACCGGTGGCGTCGCGCCGAACAGATCCGGCTGGGTGGCGCCTTTTTCGCTGCGGCTGGCCAGTCGTTCCCAGGTGCGGGACCATACGATGATAACCGAGGCGGTGCACGCGGCAGACGGCCGGATATGCATGCAGATTCTCCATGCCGGACGCTATGGCTACCATCCGCTCTGTGTCGCACCCACCTCGATCAAGGCGCCGATTAACAGGTTCAAGCCAAGGGCGTTAAGCAACCGTGGTATTGTCTCGACGATCGGCGATTTCGTCAAATGTAGTGGTCTAGCCCGGGAGGCCGGCTACGATGGGGTGGAGATCATGGGTTCGGAGGGCTATCTCATCAATCAGTTTATTGCCAGAAAGACCAATCGCCGTGAAGATGAGTGGGGCGGCTCCTTTGACAACCGCATCCGCTTTCCCCTGGAAATCATCCGTGGGGTGCGACAGGCGGTCGGCAAGGATTTTATCATCATCTTCCGGCTGTCGATGCTCGACCTGGTCAAAGGCGGCTCGACCTGGGACGAGATTGTCCGGCTCGCCAAAGAGATTGAACGGGCAGGCGCGACCATTATCAATACCGGTATCGGCTGGCATGAAGCGCGAGTGCCGACCATAGCCACCATGGTCCCGCGGGCCGGGTTTGCCTGGGTGACCAGGCGGCTGATGGGTGAGGTGACCATTCCTCTGGTCACGACAAACCGCATCAATATGCCCGAGGTGGCCGAAGCGGTCCTGGCCGCAGGCTGCGGCGATATGGTCAGCATGGCCAGGCCGTTTCTCGCCGATCCGGAGTGGGTGCAAAAGGCCAGAGAAGGCCGAGTCGACGAAATCAACACCTGTATCGGCTGCAACCAGGCCTGTCTGGACCAGATCTTTGCCCGCAAGACCGCCACCTGCCTGGTCAATCCCCGGGCCTGCCGGGAGACCATCAAACCCTTTGTCAAGGCAATGCAAAAAAAGCGCGTGGTTGTGGTCGGCGCCGGCCCGGCCGGTCTTGCCTGCGCGACAACGGCGGCGGCGCGAGGTCATGCGGTGACACTTTTCGAGGCGACCGGGGAAATCGGCGGCCAGTTTCGCCTGGCCCGGCAGATTCCCGGCAAGGATGAATTTGCCGAGACCCTGCGGTATTACCGCAGGCAACTGGAGCTGCACGGTGTCGATGTCCGGTTGCACAGCAAAGCCAGACCATCCGACGTGATGGGTTTTGATGAAATTATCCTCAGCACCGGCGTGGTGCCACGGAAAATTCAGCTGGAAGGCGCGGATCGCGACAATGTCCATCTGTACAACGAGGTCCTCAGCGGGGAAAAACACATCGGCGGCCGGGTGGCCGTCATTGGCGCCGGGGGTATTGGTTTTGATATGGCCACCTACCTGCTCCATGACCAGTCCGGACCGGACAGCATTGAAAAATTTATGGCCGAATGGGGCGTTGACATGGACTATAAAGGCGATGGCGGCCTGGGGGAGATCCAGCCGGCGATTCCGGCCAGAAAGATCTACCTGCTCCAGCGAAAAAATACCAAGCCGGGCGCGGGCCTCGGCAAAACCACCGGGTGGATCCATCGGTCGATATTGAAAAAGAACGGCGTGCACATGCTGAACGGCGTCGAGTATCTAGCGGTCAATGATCGAGGATTGCTCATCCGCCATGGCGGTCGGGAACAGCTCCTCGAGGTCGCTGATGTGGTCATCTGCGCCGGGCAGCTGTCGGAGCTGGCATTGGCCGGCGAGCTCGATGCCCGGGGGGTTGCCTATCATCTTATCGGCGGCGCTTTGAAGGCGGCCGAGCTGGATGCGAAAAGGGCTATTGCGCAAGGGACCGAGGTGGCCGATCGTCTTTAGATCAGCGGATAAGACCGTTCAAGAGTATGCTGCGCACCTTTTTGCGTCAGGCGGCTGCTGTAGAGATGGAAGCTTTCCACCGGAAACTCCGCAGTCTGGAAAAAGGCATTGCCGGCGAGAAACTGCTGCAGATGGCGGATGGAGCAGTTTCTCAGCCGGGCGATGGTTAAATGGGGGATATACTTTTTTTTATCTCGGGGAATATTGATGACCGCAAGAGTTCTTTCTATGGAGTTGCGCAGCGGCAGTAGGTGTTCTCCAGCTTCGACGCCGACCCAGAGGATGCGCGGAATCCCCCGGGGGGGAAAGGTGCCGATGCCTTTCAGTGCTATGGAGAATTTGGGGAGAAAAATTTCTGTCAGGGCATCGCGGATATCAAGCAATCTGCTCCCTTCCACCTCGCCGATAAATTTCAGGGTGAGATGTAGCTGATCCGCCGGAACAGGACTTGTATTGGCGATCGACCTGCCCATTCCTTCCACTTCCCTGCGGACAGCTTCGGGAACGTCTATGGCGATAAATAACCGAATCATTGGCAGCCTACCTGGTCAGCAACAAATGACGCCTCTTTCCCCACAGAGAAAAAAGCAGGAAAATATTTTCTGCGTCATTATTATTCCCTGTATGCGTTATCTTGTTTACCAACAATTGTAACTATGGCCCACGGGTTTGCCAACGAGGAAGAGACCATGGATCTGAAAAAAAGCCGTACTATCATTCTTAATAAAGGCAGCGAAGCAGACAAGCGACAGGAGATTCTGCACTACTTTCACAAGACCTTCGATCTGGACGAACAGCTGTATGACCACCTGGCCCGGGACAAGGCCTTCTCCCTGCGGGCCGAACCACTCCGGCATCCGCTGATTTTTTATTTTGGCCATACCGCATCTTTTTATATCAACAAGCTGAATATTGCCCGGTTGATCGATCAGCGGATCAATCCCGCCTTTGAATCGATGTTCGCTATCGGGGTGGACGAAATGTCCTGGGATGATCTGAACGAGCAGAACTATGACTGGCCGACAGTCGACGAGGTCCGGACCTACCGCAGGGAAGTGCGGGATTTTGTCACCGGAGTCATCAGGGAACTGCCTCTGTCGATGCCGATAACCTGGGACAGTCCTTTCTGGGTGATCATGATGGGCATTGAGCATCAGCGGATTCATCTTGAAACCTCCTCGGTAATTATCCGCCGACTGCCGATTGAAGAGGTTCGACCCCTTGCCGACTGGGACATCTGTCCGCTGCACGGCACGGCTCCGGACAACCGGCTGCTCATGGTGCCGGGGGGAAAGGTCGTTCTCAGCAAGAGCAAGGATCACCCCCTGTACGGCTGGGACAATGAGTTCGGCCGCCATGCGTTCGAGGTGTGGGATTTCAAGGCCGCCAGGTATCTGGTGTCAAATAGCGAATTTCTCGCCTTTGTCGAAGATGACGGTTATAGAAAAGAGCAGTACTGGACGGAAGAGGGACGGCAGTGGGTCAGCTTCAGCAAGGCACGGCAACCGTTGTTCTGGATAAAGGGGGCGGAGGGGTATCGGCTCAGAACCCTTGCCGCCGTGATCGATATGCCCTGGAACTGGCCGGTGGAAGTCAACTATCTCGAGGCGAAGGCCTTCTGCAACTGGCTGGCGGAGAAAAAAGGAGCTGCCATCCGTTTGCCGACCGAGGATGAATGGTATCGTCTGCGCGAGCTGCACGACATAGCGGATCAGCCCTACTGGCCGGAGGATCCAGGGGCTCCCGGTAATATCAACCTGGAATACTGGGCGTCATCCTGTCCGGTCGACCATTTTCAGTTCGGCGAATTCTATGATATCATCGGCAATGTCTGGCAGTGGACGGAGACGCCGATCAGCGGTTTTGACGGTTTTGAGGTGCATTCCTGCTATGATGATTTTTCAACGCCGACCTTTGACACGCAGCATAATCTGATCAAGGGCGGCTCGTGGATTTCCACCGGCAACGAGGCCACCCGAGATGCCCGTTACGCCTTTCGCCGCCATTTTTTTCAGCATGCGGGATTTCGCTATGTCGAGGCGGAGCAACCCCTGGCGGTGCCCCATGCGATGTATGAAACCGATGCAGCCGTGTCACAATACTGTGAGGCGCACTATGGCCGGACTTTTTTTGCTGTGGCCAATTTCCCGGCCGCCTGTGCGGCCATATGTCTTGAAAATATGCAGGGCAAGACGAAAAACAGGGCCCTTGATCTCGGCTGCTCCGTGGGACGAGCCGCCTTTGAACTGGCCAGGGAATTTCACTTGGTGCATGGACTCGATTTTTCCGCGAGGTTTATCCGGAACGCCTACCAGATGCAGGAAAAGGGGGTGTTGCGCTACGAACTCCCCGAAGAAGGCGAGATTGTTTCCTACCACGAGAGGAGGCTCACCGATCTCAATCTTAGCCAAACCGCCGGTCGGGTCGAATTTTACCAGGCCGATGCGCTGAATCTGAAGCCGCAATTTAAAGAATATGATCTGATTCTTGCCGCTAATCTGCTCGACCGGTTGTCAAAGCCGGCAAAATTTTTGGCCACCATCCATGAACGTCTCAACGAAGGAGGACTGCTGGTCCTTGCCTCACCGTATACCTGGCTGGAAGAATTTACCCGCCGGGAAGACTGGATCGGCGGTTACAGGAAGGATGGCGAGCCTTACACAACAATGCAGGGACTGCGGGATCATCTGCAGCACCATTTTATGCTGATCGGCGAACCGCGTGACATAGAATTCGTCATCAGGGAGACTGGTCGGAAATTCCAGCATTCCATCAGCCAGCTGACCGTCTGGCAGAAAACAGTCTCAGAGAAAAGGTAAGGAGAACTACGGACCATGGGGACAATAGCACCACGCCGTTATAAGCTTATCCTCGAGTACGACGGCACCAATTTCAGCGGCTGGCAGAAACAAAACGATGCACGAACCGTGCAGGGCGACCTGCTGAAGGGTGCTGAGCGGGTCTTTGGGCCGGTGGCAATGGATATCCAGGGCTGCGGCCGTACCGATGCCGGGGTCCATGCTCTGCAATATGCCGCCCATCTGGAGGTGACAAGCGCGCTGGAACCGGGAACAGTGGCAGCGCGGCTCAACGATACCCTGCCGAAGGATCTCGCCGTTCTGGCGGTGGAGCCGGTCGATGCGCGCTTTCATGCCCGGCACAACTGTCTGGCTAGAAGCTATATCTATCAGATAAAACGGCGCAAATCCGCCTTCGCCAAACGCTACAACTGGTGGGTGCGCGAAGAGCTCGATGTCGCTGCCATGCGGCGTGCCGCCGAGGTGATGGTCGGCATGCATGATTTTGCCGCCTTCGCCGAAAAACAGGAGCTGAAAAAGTCGACCAGGGTGCTCGTGCATGGGGTGCAGCTGGTTGAAGACGGAGATGTGCTGAGTATCAGGGTGATCGGCTCGCATTTTCTCTGGCGGATGGTGCGCCGGATGGTCGGGGTGCTGGTCGAGGTCGGTGGCCATCGACTGACGGCAGAAGATGTCCGCCATTTTTTGCAAGGGCCGTCGACGGTGCCGTTCAATCATACCGCGCCACCGGCCGGGCTGTTTTTTGAACGGGCCTTTTACGATGCGCAGGTGTTGAAAAAATTGTATTTGTCCAGCAGCACAGAAAGTCCTCTTTAACTGGAAAATGTCCTGAACAACAGGAAAAAAAGAAGAGGAGTCGGTTGCCGGATCGCACAATTGGTCCTGTTTCCTGTTCATCCTGGCAGTGCTGACAACGGCATGTTTTTTGCTTTATTTTTTATCAGCGAGCAACTCTTGTCGAGTGTTGCAGGCGATATGGCAAGGAACAACAACTCAATCTGTTTACTTAAAGGAGATGGTTATGTCAAAAATAGTGATCGACACGGATGAATGCATTGGCTGTCAAGCATGTGTCGAAACCTGTCCGGAAGTTTTTGCCTTTAATGATGATGAAGAAAAAGCCTCTGTAATCGATGGATCGGATGCGGACGCGGATTGCGTCGATGAGGCTATCGCCTCCTGCCCGGTCGAATGTATTAGCAAAGAGGATTAGTACCTTACAGATTGTTTTCTTGTTTTTTGCAAGAAATAATCTGTCCTAAGGTACTTATCCCGGCTTATTTCCCGTTTACCGGGGTTAGTACCTTACACCGAGGGAGGCACCACTCTTCCACGGAACAGTGGTGCCTCCCGGCAGTTCATTCAAGAGCTGATCACGTGGTCATTTTGCCAATTGAGCAAGTCTCATGATTGCCTGGTTGGCGATGGTCAGACCAAAAATCCCGGTGATAGTCGGCAGGCTGCCCAGAACATTTCGTTGCCGGCCCCGGTCGGCATAGGGGGTTTCGCCTATCTGTGTTTCCTCTTCGGGCAAGCGGTAGTCAAAATCAATTGTTTCAATCGAATAGACACAGGCGATTCCTTCCCCGACGCCCCTTCTTCTCAGGCGCTTGCGCAGGTGCCTGGCCAGCGGACAGTTGGACGTGGCAAACAGGTCGCCGGAACGTATGAGGGTAGGGTCGGTGCGCAGGGCGGCGCCCATCGAACTTATGATTGGAATCCGCCGTGCATATGCTGCCTGCAGGAGCTGCGTCTTAGGGTTGAGCGAGTCGATGGCATCGATGAGCAGGTCAGGCTGCGGATCGAGTATCTGCTCCATGGTGTCGTCGCCGGCAAAAAGTTGCAGGACCTCGACGCGGCATTGTCCATTGATGGCCAGCGCCCTTTCTCCGGCAACTTCCGCCTTGGAGCGGCCGATGGTGGTTTCCAGCGCAAGAATCTGCCGATTGAGGTTGCTCGGCTGGATGGTGTCAAAATCGATCAGCCGCAGGCGACTGACCCCGGCGCGAACCAGCCCTTCCATGACATAACCGCCCACCGCCCCCAGCCCGACCAGCGTCACCATTTTGCTCTGCAGGAGCTGAAAACGTTCCTCGCCGAGGAGTCGTTGCGTCCGTATAAATCGGTCTACATGTATATCATTCATATTCAGGTACTTTCAGATTGGTCGCAGAATCAAGACAAAAGATAAGCCCCATCATTCGACAAGCAAAGACTTCGCAAAATATCGCATAATTCGATTTGGTTATGGTAATAAATCGTCTTATAAAAGCCAAACTTTTACCCTCGCCAGAATGGCCAGTGGCGACTGCATCTTTCTTGATGGCCGAACCCGCCGCTGTACCATCTATGCCACGCGGCCGGAAACCTGTCGCAATCATCCGCGGGTCGGACCTCGACCCGGGTATTGTGCATTCGGTAGAAAAATGGCGGCCTGGAAGTCGAGTGGCGGCCCTCCTCAGGGGTGAAGCGTCTGTCTTTTCGGGAGGATATAGAAACGAAAATAGCCGACGACATTGCTGCTGATAAAAATTGCCTCCATCAGCACCGCTCCTGGTGAGCCGGCAAGAACGTTGTGCACGAGCCACAGACTTGTACCGATGAGCATCAATTGCCTGAGGAGTTTATCCTCTTTACAGAAGGAGGCGACGGTGCCGAAAAGACCTCCGGCGCAGCCGAGGATGGACAGCAAGCCGGCATAGGTGCCGATTGAGATAATAATTGTCGCACAAAGAAACAGGCCCATCAGTTTTTTTGAGGTGCTGAAAATACTGGTCGTGAAGCGAACGGCTGCCACCAGGCCGAGAAAGGCCGCCGTCCAGTGACCGAGCAGCATGAAATGGGCGGAGATCAAAGTGCAGGAAATCAGCAGGCAGGCGACGATCTTTTTTCGTTCCTTAAATTGAAAGGACAGGGTGTCGGTGCAGATGGCGATGCCGATGAGGATCTGTGAGAGAAGAAAATCAGACATCACGAGTTGCTGGCCTCGGTTGGAAGTCTCTGGTTGGCAGTTCGAAGAGTTTCATTGGTAAACTATTCCGATCGACTATACAACGTTCCGCTGTGTCCGTCCATCGGCTTTGTGTTGCTCTTCGCCCGGCTCCTCCCCTGTCATATCTAAAGATTCGGCATTGTAGCGCCTGCCGGCCACATCGTTTGGAAAAATATCGACAGCCGCCAGACTGTACAGACATTGACTGGTTTTTGAGATTGTAACTATAAAATCGATAAGTTCGTCGAGAAGTGTCGGCGGTAAATCCCGCTCAGGTGCATCAAAGAGGAGTATCGGTTCGGCCCTGCCGACCACCCGGCTGAAGGCGATGGCCAGACCACCATTTGCCTGCAGCTGTCTGAGGGAGAAGAGCGGTCCGTCGGTTGCTTTTGCCACCGGCTGGTCATTGATCAGCCGCAGCACCCCAGCGGCAGACCTGTCGATGCGCAGCTTCATTGAGGAAAATTGCCATGCCGCCAGCTGGCCGTTCAGTTCATCAAAGAATGCGCGCGCTGCAGCGGCTGAGGTGTGGCCGAGGGCTTTGCTGTGCTCGGAGATTACATGCAAAAGGTGCTGATGCGAGGCAAAGTCCTGCTCCGCGTCAGCGGCTGCCCGCCGACCAGGTGGCTTGACAGAAGCAGGGCGACCGCCAAGGGCGACAATGAGTGGCAGCCGGCAGCGAACAGTATCGCGTGCCGCCTGGAAATGATCGGCGCGGAGAACGGCTGTCCTTGTCGTTTCGATGTGTTGTCGAAAGCTTTGCCAGAGCGCGGGGGGCAGGTCGTCCAGCCAGTGGGCCAGCAGGTCCTGAAGGGTGTCCTTGATGCGATCCGCCGGTTTCAGGCTGCGGATGATGTCGACGAGCGGGTGTGAATGTTCCGGAACCAGACGCTGCGCCTCATCGAGTAAGATCCGTATATTGTCGGCAATCTCGCTCCAGCGGGTCGAGGCGGCCAGTTCGACGAAGTTGATCCAGCGGGAATAATCCAGGCGTCTGCCGACCTCGATCCGGTCGGTCTCATAGAGCGCCGGACTTATGGTCGCCAGCTCTTTTACCAGTCCGGGCGTGGCGCTGAAGACAGCAAGGGCAACCGTGCGTTTGCTTGGATGGATACGTTTCGTGTGGCCGTCCTCGGTGATATATTTCGGGAAATCAGCAAACGGTTTGACGCTTTCTATTGCATACGGTGGGTTGATGGTTTGCAGCATCCGCAGAAAATTGCTGCCATATTTCGGCTGTGGGAACTGCAACAGGTTCAGGTGCGGGCTCAATTCAAACCACCGGCTTTGCGTGAGTGGGCCGGATCCGCGTATTCTTGCCTGAACGAGCTTCATTGCTGGTCTCCTTGGATATTATCCTTTTGATGACAGACCTTTACCTGGCCATTCATGCTGTTCCCGTCTGTAAAAAATAAGCATGATGGTGCGAAAGGACAGGTTGCTGCCGGCAAGGTTATCATTGAATTCTTCCGCAAAGATTTGTATGCACAGGGGAGCAGGTACGCCGTCGTAAACAAAGAACATGGCCAAAGAAGATCCGCAGGTGCTGGCAGGTGCTGAGCCCTGTTCGCCCTCTTCGCAAAGGAACAAATGGTGTCATAATGCTGCGACCAAATATGCCGGCGGTCAATGACCAGGAAGGTGCAAAAATTCCCCACGGCCTTCCTGCGGTGATTGATGCCCATGTACATATCTTTCCCCGTAATATTTCTGCTGCCATTCATAAATGGTTTGATAAAAACGCCTGGCCAATCAGGTACCAGTTGACTTCATCACGGATATTTGAATTTCTTTTGTCGCGCGGTATAGCGCACGTCGTTGCCCTGCAGTACGCGCATAAGCCAGGGATTGCTGCCGACCTGAACCGGTATATGGCTGAAAAATGTGCAGAATTCAACAATCGGGTGACAGGAATGGCAACCGTATTTCCCGGTGAGGACAAGGCGGAAGAGATCTTACAGCAGGCCTTTGATGGTGGTCTGGGCGGAGTGAAACTGCATGCGCATGTCCAGTGCTTCGACATGAACGCCGAGTATATGCAGCCTCTGTACGAATGTTGCCGCAGAAATAAAAAACCTCTAGTCATGCATGTCGGCAGGGAACCGAAAAGCACCGCCTATAATTGCGATCCCTATCAACTCTGCCGTGCCGAAAAAGTCGAGCGGATTGTCCAGGCGTTCCCTGATCTGAAAATCTGTGTTCCCCACCTGGGCTTTAACGAGATCTCGGCCTACAGAAAAATGATCGAAAAATATGATAATCTCTGGCTCGATACCACCATGGTCATTACAGATTATTTTCCCCTGCAGGAAAAAATCGATCTTCGCCGTTACCGATCGGACAGGATTATGTACGGCTCGGATTTTCCCAACATCCCTTATGCCTGGGACAGAGAACTGCGAGAATTACAGGCAGCGGAAATCCCGCGTGCTACGTTGATGAAGGTAGCCGGTCAAAATGCCGCCGAATTTTTTGGTCTTACATTTCCTGCCGCATGAGTGCCGGTTGAAGAGAAATAGCGAGTGGAGTCAATTGATATGATAAAGCATATTGTCATCTGGAAGCTGAAAAACAAAACCTTGCCTTTGGGTGAGTGTGCCGATGCTCTGGCAATAAGAGCTGCCCTGCAGGAGCTGGTGGGTAAAATCCCCGGCCTGCTGAAGGCGGAGGTCGGCATCGATTTTCGCGGCAAGGAGAGCTCGGGCGATATTGTCCTGTACTCGGAATTTGCCTCGAGAGAAGCGCTTGAAACTTATCAGAATCATCCGGAACATGTGCGGGTGGGCAGGGAAATCGTCCGACCCGCGACATACGACAGAAAAATGATCGACTATGAGGTTTGAGCCGGCGTCCCGGCCAGGTTTTTCCGCATGAGGATTGCATGGCCGCCGTCTTCATAATAGCCATAGCGAAAACCATACTGCTGAAAGCCATACTTTGTGTAGAGTCTGATCGCCTCCTTATTGTTGTCGCTGACCTCCAGGGTAAGCATGGTACAGTTTGCCTCGCCGGCAATGGCCTCGAGAGCGGCAATTAATTTCGCGCCGATGCCGGTGTTTCTTGTCGATGTGGCAACACCGAGGGAGTAAATGCGCATTTTTCGACTGTTTTTTCTCCTCAGCAGGATGGCGTAGCCAACTATTGTGCCAGCCTTTTCAGTTCTGACGACGATAACCGTGGCGTGCCGGATGAGATATCTGAAATTCTTCCGCGAACAGCAATCCGTCATAAACAGCGTCTGTTCAAGGACAACAAGCTGGTCGACATCGGCCAGTGTCGCCGGTTCAATAAGAGAGTCGGTGGTGTTCATGGGTGTTGTCCGGTGGAGAACCTACTCATCTAAGGTGTTCATGGTCAACCTCCTAGTATAGTCCTGAACAACCTGAATCTCCAGCACAATTTTTGGTATCATGTGGCGGCGAGACAAACCTGACAGGGGTGCTGCAGTCGCCTTGTGCGCTGCGGATAAAAGGTGATCGACCGAATGATTCGGTTTGACAACATCTTCGCTTGTCTATTATATCTCCCTTGCGGCGCTTTACCTTTTGCTGCTATCGACCGGGCATTGAGCCTTTGTCATACCCCTGAAATCTGCACTGCATGCAACGTTGTCTTGCCCATGAGACTGTTTTCAAAAATATATACCATCCTGCTCCTTGGCATACTCAGCATGTTGATTATTCACGGTAATCTCAATTATGAGGCGGAAATAGAGCAGTTTGATACTGCTATGGCGGATAATGCCCGACAGATCGCCTGGATCATGTCGGGAATGATAGCGCATACCTGGCAGGAAAGTGGTCCCGAAACAGCAATCGATCTTATCGAAGATGCCAACCAGGCCGACCGGTTAATGGATATTCGCTGGGTCTGGCTGGATGAAATTCTGCCGGTGCATGGTGCGGCCCATCCCGAGCTGCACAGCCTTGGGGCGACCGAAACAGTGACGCCGGTTTCCTTTACCGCCCTTGATCAACAGCGTATAAAACAGCGTTACACCCTTATTGCTGTGGCCATTCCCGGCAACCGGTCCGGGGCCATTCAGCTCACCCAGTCACTGCTGCCCCGGGCCGAATTCACCCAGAAAATGCTCATTCGCTCCCTGTCAATTACCACCCTGCTTGCCCTTGTCGCCAGTATCATCGTCTACTTTCTCATCCATGTAAAAATCAGAAAACCCCTGGAAAAACTTTCTCGAAAGGCGATAGAGATAGGCAAGGGAAATCTGATGGCGAATCTGGAAATAAAGGGGGAAGACGAGCTGGCCGGCCTGGCCGGGATCATGAACGATATGTGCACCCGGCTGTTGATCGCCAAGGAGAAGATTCATTTTGAGCATCTGGCTCGGCTGAAAACCCTGGAACAACTGCGGCATACGGAAAAATTGTCGACCGTCGGCCAGATCGCCGCCGGCATCGCCCATGAAATCGGCACCCCGCTCAATGTTGTCGACGGCAGAGCAAAAATGATCATTGCCGAACCGCTGGAGCACGATGAGATAGTCGATTGTGCGAGGATTATCAAAAACCAGGTGGAGCGGATGACCCTGATTATCCGACAGCTGCTTGATTATTCGCGAAAGAAAAAATCCCAGCCGAAAATCCTCGAGAATGTCGAGACGCTCATGCGGCAGGTGTTTAATCTGCTCTCACCCATTGCCGCCAAGCAGGGGATTCCCCTTGTTTTAAACATCGCCCCCCAGACGCAGCTGGCCTGTCGTATGGACACGCAACAGATTCAACAGGTGTTCATGAATGTTCTCCTGAACTCGATTCAGGCTACCCCGAAGGGCAAGAATGTGCAGGTAGACATCTCCAACACCAAGCTCAAATCGATGATGCACACCGATGATCAGCTGGAGAAATTTATCCGCATCGACGTCCTCGATGAAGGAGCGGGTATTCCCGAAGACAAACTGCAGGAAATTTTCACCCCCTTTTTCACGACGAAACAGATAGGTCTGGGCACGGGGCTCGGCCTGTCCATCGCCCGGGAACTGCTTGAAGAGCACGACGGATGGATTGAAGTTCTGAACCGTCCGGTCAGGGGGGCTCAGTTTTCCATTTTTCTTGGCCTGGTGGAGAAAGAACAATGATCGGTCATATCCTCATCATTGAAGATGATAAAGATATGTGTGAGATGCTCGATGTCGGGCTGGCAAGACGCGGGTTCAGCACTTCTTCCTGCGTACACAGCCTCGAAGGGGTGGCTCTGATCGACCGGGAACAGCCGGATGTGATCCTCACCGATATTAATCTGCCCGATGTCAGCGGCGTGCAGATCTGCCGGGAAGTGGTTGCCACATGGCCGGAGATCCCGGTGGTCATGATGACCGCTTTCGGATCGATGGAAACCGCCATCGAAGCGATACGGGTCGGCGCCTATGACTTTATCACCAAACCGCTGGATCTCGATATCCTCGCCGCTGCCCTGCAGCGGGCGGTCGATCACCGAAGGCTCAAGCAGCAGGTGCAGGTGCTGAGCGAGGCATTTGCCCGGATTCATACCTTCTCCGGGATGCTTGGGGAGAGTCAGGTCATGAAGGATCTCTTTTCCCGCCTGGAGCGCATTGCCGATGCCGAGACCTCGGTGCTTATTACCGGGGAGAGCGGCTCGGGCAAGGAAATCACCGCCAGGGCGCTGCATGCATACAGCCGCAGAAAAGATAAACCGTTTGTCGCGATAAACTGTTCCGCCCTGCCGGACAATCTGCTGGAAAGTGAGCTGTTTGGCCATATCAAAGGGTCTTTTACCGATGCCTGGCAGGACCGCAAGGGGTTGTTACTGGAGGCGGATGGCGGCACCCTGTTTCTTGATGAGATCGGCGATATCCCTTTGTCCCTGCAGCCGAAACTGCTGCGGGCCCTCGAGGAACGCACCGTGCGGCCGGTTGGCGGAAACAGGGAGATACCTTTTGATGTGCGGGTGATAGCCGCGACGAATATTGATATTGAACGGGCCGTTGCCGAGGGGCTGTTTCGCGAGGATTTATACTATCGACTCAATGTGATCAAGGTGGAGGTCCCTCCCTTGCGCAGGCGCGGGACGGATATCCTCCTCCTGGCCGATAAGTTTGTCCGGGATTTTGCCGGAAAACAGGGGAAAAAGGTCACCGGACTGGCCGAATCAACCGCCAAGAGACTGCTCGGCTATGCATGGCCGGGAAACGTCAGGGAACTGCGTAATGCCATGGAGCACGGTGTAGCCATGACCTTGTTTGACAGGATAGTCGCGGAAGATCTGCCGCAGAAAATTCGCAGCCATGCGGGCAATGCACTCTTTCTTGAAACGGCTGACCCGATCGAGTTGATATCTCTTGAGGAGATGAGCAGACGGTATATCGCCCATGTCCTGAAAACGGTAAAGGGCAACCAGTCCGTTGCCGCCCAGATTCTGCAGATTGATCGCAAAACCCTGTATAGGAAACTGCAGAAACTCATTGATTGATGGCGGCGTAAAAACTCTTCATCCGAAGTCTACGCTTATCTGCTTCGTTGTGCGCCTGTAGGAAGTACCCCGTCCATCTGGGGCACATTGCCCGACTGGGGCATTGTGCCCCGCATAATCCCCTCCGGTTTGATATGTCCGAGCCTCTTTTCTGAAAAAATATATAATAATATAAGTAACATATCTGTTCTGTGGCAATGGCACGCCGTATGCAGAACAAGCCGGAACTTGCAGGCCTGGAGAGAACAGGAGCAAAGAACAAACAATTTTCCGGGATAGCCACGGTGAAAATAATAATTGGAATTTTCCAGAAGAAAGAAGACGTGATCAGTTTCCACCGACATCGCATGCTCGATATTACCTCGCTGACGGAGGTTGGACCGTTTTTTTCAAAAAATCAGGCTCTTTCCTGGATGAAAGAACTGCACGGCAAGATTGAGAACAGTGAGATTGCCCATACACCCGAGAACGGTGACGATACCTTGAAATGGTATGGCTTTACCTTTGAGGAATGAAAAAGATTTTTCTAGCTGTCATGGGAGTTGATTAAAAAATGTCCGCACATATTTTAACGCATCACTCGCATTTCCTGTCCATTTTCGATGGAACAACGCCACCCTGTCACATCAGGGGACGGATGATTTCCAGCCGGGAGTTTCTCCCCCGGCTGAAAAATTTTTGCCTTTCCCTTGGCTTCAGAAAGCCGATTCTCCTGACCCCTGGACCATCCGCCGCTCTGGATATGCACTGTGATGGTCACGGTGATTCGATTTTTGTGGCGAAAGATGACGTCTGCCCGGGAAAGGATTCGGTCACTCTCCTGGCAACCAGGGTTGCCTATAACCCGAACTGGGGGGTGTATGGCGGTCTGCCTCGTCCACTTATTCATGAAACGTCGGACTGCCGGACGGAAGGCACCATAGCCAGTTTTATTGCCCCATTTCTGGCGCAGTATCAATTTGCCCAGAATCATATCTATCTTGCCTGTCATGCAACAGACCAGTACCTGGTTACCCTGCCGGCGGACCTGATAAACAGGGGACAGGAGAATACCGGACAAAAGTTGAAGATCCTTCTCGATAAAATGGTCGATCTCGACGAAAAAGGTGGTTATGTCCCGCACAGTGTTTCCGACTCCCTGGTTTCTTTTCGACTCTCCGCACAATTTGCAGATCTTCTCCGGCACAACAATTTTCCCGGGAGTACAGCAAAAAAACAGAGAATCGGCAGATTCCTTACCCCTGACCTGTTTGTTTTTGCAGGTAGTCGGCAGGCGAACGGCAGAGACGGCAACAGCGGTCGTAACGGCGGCACCAGCACCTTTGTCGAGACACTTCAGCCGGTAATCAATCACATCATAACCGATGCTCATCCCCAGCTGCTGGCGGCGATGATCCACCTGCAAAGTGAATTTTCCCAGGCCGTTGACGAAATGCAGCACTGCAGCAGGGAAAAACATTCGGAAAATTTACTGTGCATTGCCGGACTGGATATTGATCTGGGGTCTTTCGGGGGCAGAGGAAAGCGATATTTTGTGCCATGGGCCGCCTGCGTACACCGGGCTGGTACCGATGACGCGCTCACCCATCAACTGGAGCAGGATGATTTATTTGTCGCCCTGATGGCGCAGGAAAAAAATGTTTGATGTAAGGAGACGAAACAACCAATGAATATTTTTCTCCTGGCCCTGGCAATGATCCTCCTGGGGGGGGCGTTACCCCTGTTGACCTACCGCTGGTTTATGCTGACCAAATGCATCTCTATCGGTGTGACCACCATCGGCTGTATCACCGGATTCTATTCGATCTTTTCCGCAAGCGCTGATCCGGCGAGTCTCGCCTGGTCCTGGCCGTGGCTGCATGTCTTTACTCTTAGTTTTACCTTTGATTCGCTCAGCTTGTTTTTTCTGCTGCCGATTTTTCTTATCTGCCCGTTGGCGGCCATTTACAGTTGTTTCTATTTCGAGCGCGCCGAGAATTCCCTCAGGACGGCAATCAGCTATTTCTTTACCAATATTCTCATCGTCTCCATGGCCCTGGTGACAGCCGCTGCGAACATGCCTACCTTTGCCCTTGTCTGGGAGATTATGTCCATTTCTTCCTATTTCCTGGTGATGTACGATTATGAGAAGACGACGACCAGAACGGCGGGATATCTCTATTTTCTCTTTGCCCAGGCCGGGGCCCTGCTCATCTTCGCTGCTTTTGGGGTTATCTTCAGCCATAACGGCAGCTTTGATTTTGCCCAGGCGGCGGCCATTCCCGAATCTGTCAAGTTGCTGGTCTTTTTGCTGGCCTTTCTTGGTTTTGGTTCAAAGGCCGGCATCTTTCCCCTGCATATCTGGCTGCCCCATGCCCACCCCGCTGCCCCGAGTCATATCTCGGCCATCATGTCCGGGGTGATGATCAAGATGGGTATCTACGGCATTCTCCGCTTTTATTTCGTCCTTGGCGCAACAGACATCCGTCTGGGCCAGACCGTGCTTGTCTTCGGCATAATATCCGGACTGCTCGGCGTTCTCTATGCCCTTGGCAAGCACAACATAAAGAGACTGCTTGCCTATCATAGTGTGGAAAATATCGGCATCATTCTCATGGGAGCGGGCCTTGGCATGATTGGTGTTGCGCAGGGAGATGCGGTCATGGCCGGCTTTGGTTTCGCGGGCTGTCTGCTGCATGTGCTGAATCACTCGATCTTCAAGTCATTGCTGTTTCTTGGCGCCGGGGCAGTCATCCGAAGAACCGGGACCAGCCATGTCGACCAGCTGGGCGGGCTGATGAAAAGGATGCCCGTTACCGGAAAAACCTTTCTGGTTGGTTCTGTGTCTATCTCCGGCCTGCCGCCTTTTAATGGCTTTATCAGTGAGTTTTTAGTCTATTTTGCCGCCTTCCAGGGTCTGCAGTATAGCCAGTCTACCTTGTTGCTGACGATGATCGCGATAATTTCCCTGGCGGTCATCGGCGGCCTGGCGTCTTTTTGTTTTACCAAGGTCGTCGGCATTGTCTTTCTTGGCGAGCCTCGTACCGAACATGCCCAACGGGCAACCGAGGGCGGTCTGGCCATGATTGTGCCAATGGTTCTTCTGGCGGCTGCCTGTCTTACGATCGGCATCTTTCCCGCAAGTTTTATCGAGCTCGCTTTTGCCGGTCTGGCGGATATCACTCTGCTCGGCCAGATCAATACCGCGCTTGTTGCAACCATCGGCGCCAATCTTGCGCTGGGCTCCCGTCTCTTTCTGGCAATTATCTTTTTGGTTGTCCTGTGTCGAAAATTTCTCTACCGGGGTAAGGAGATCGCCGCGGGACCGACCTGGGGCTGCGGTTTCACCAGGCCTACTGCCAGAATTCAGTATACCGGTACCTCCTATGCCCGGAGTGTGGTTGATTTTTTCCGGCCGTTCGTGCTGATACGAGAGACAGAGGTTCGATTGCAGAAGATCTTTCCGAAACGGACCGCATATACCAGCCGGGTCGATGATATCGCCGAGGCCGCCATGAATTTCGGCCTGGTCTTTCCCCTGCTGGCGATGTTGAAAAAACTTCGCTGGATACAGCATGGAAATGTCCAGCTGTATATCGGCTACATCATTGTGGCAATACTGGTTCTGCTGCTGGTCCTCTTTATCTGATCCTAACTAACGGGACGTGTAAATTATCAGTTGATGTTCAAAGGAATGCATATGGAATCTCTTGTATCAATCGGCATAGCTCTTGTGTCGGCACCGTTATTTCCGGGAATTATTTTAAAGGTGAAGGCGCTCTTTGCCGGGAAGAAAGGTCCGCCGCTGTTGATCAAATATTACACCTTGGTGAAACTCCTGCGTAAAGGCTCGGTATACAGTACCACCACCACTTTTGTCTTCAAACTCGGCCCGCTTGTCTCTTGTGCCGGGGGAATCATGATTCTGCTGTTCTTCCCGCTGGCGGCCGTTGCGCCAGTACTCTCCTTTCATGGGGATGTGCTGGTGCTGTTTTATATCATGGCCACCGGACGGTTCTTTACCATCGCTGCAGCCCTTGACACCGGCTCGCCCTTTCAGGGTATGGGGGCTGCCCGCGAGGCGTTTTTCGGCACCCTGGCCGAAGCCTCTATTTTTGCCATCCTCATCCTCTTTTACCGTATGACCGGCGCGCTGAGTTTTGGCGAATATTTTACCGGAGCAACACCGATCAGTCTGATTGGTCCTTCAGGAGCCCTGCTGCTCCTGGTCATTGTTGCGCTGTTTATGGTGCTGCTTACCGAGAACTCAAGGGTCCCGGTTGATGATCCGGCGACCCACCTGGAACTGACGATGATTCATGAAGTGATGATCCTCGATCACAGCGGCCCTGATCTGGCCCTGATAGAACTTGGTTCCTTTTATAAGCTGTATTTTTATGCGGCCTTTCTTGCCTTGATTGTCTGTCCGCTCAACTCGGACGGCGGTTTGATGAATCTGCCGGTTTTTTACGGCGTGCTGGTGCTGGTCTATGTCGCCATTGGCCTGGTGGAATCGATAATGGCGCGATTCCAGATGAGCCTGGTCCCCAAATTTGTCCTGGCCTCCAGTATCCTGGTGGTTTTTGCGGCAATTCTAACCATGGGTTTTATTGAATGAAAAATATTAATGACATGATCATGGTGGTTATCCTGCTCTCCGTGTTGTGGTCACTGGCCTCCAGCAGGCTCATCACCCTGATAAAGATCATGGCGGTGCAGGGATTTCTCGTCTCTCTTCTTCCTCTTCTGCTTGAGCATCACAGCAGTATGGGCAGCGGTGGGCTGATCTTTTTTCAGGTAATGATCCTGACAAAAGGCATTCTCATCCCGGTACTGCTCTATGTTGCCCTGAAACGTATTGCCATTCAGCGGGAGATAGAACCGATCATCGGCTACCACGCCTCGCTTTTTGCCGGCCTGGTAATCATCCTGCTGTCGGTTTTTATTACCGACAGGCTGCATCTCGCCGTGCCCAGCGGACAGGAACTGATACTGATAACGGCCATTACCACCATGTCAGCCGGCTTCTTTCTGATGATGGGACGGAAAAAGGCCATAACCCAGGTGATCGGCTACCTGATGCTGGAAAACGGCATATTTCTGATAGGTACCGCACTTATCAAACATTTCCACACCGTTTATATGGTTGAATTCGGCTTGCTGCTCGACCTGCTCGTCGGGGTCATGGTCATGGGGATTATTCTGCACAACATCAACCATGCGTTTGATGATATAGATACCGATCTCCTCAATCGCTTAAAGGACTGAAAAAATGTTAGAGCTCATCTTTATACTGCCGATGTTGACGGGTCTGGTCACCCTGGCCGTCCCGG
This sequence comes from Desulfocastanea catecholica, assembly GCF_054657295.1. Lineage (NCBI taxonomy): Bacteria > Pseudomonadati > Thermodesulfobacteriota > Desulfobulbia > Desulfobulbales > Desulfobulbaceae > Desulfocastanea > Desulfocastanea catecholica. The sequence continues at coordinate 220,965 of NZ_BAAHYZ010000001.1, read as the reverse complement.
CTTATCTCGGGCGGGGAGTGCTGCTGGTCACGGCCATTTTTCATTTTCAGCTGACGATCATGGCCTGGCTCGGCAAGCTGCCGGTCTATGCCGAGCGATTTTTTTCAGAGACCCCTGAGGGGATGCTGGTACTGCTGCTGACCTCCTTCATCTTTCTCTGCATTGCCTGCTATTCCATGCGTTACATGGAGGAGACAGGGCTGAACAAGGGAACGATATTTCCCGGTTGCATGCTGCTTTTTCTCGGCACAATGAGTATGGTGACCCTCGCCGACCATCCTATTGTCCTGTGGATAGCCATCGAGGCGACCACCCTGGTCAGTGCGCCGCTTATCTTCCTGCACCACTCCAAAGAGGCGCTTGAAGCGACCTGGAAATATGTGCTGATCTGTTCGGTGGGGATCGCCTTGGCCTTACTCGGGTGTTTTTTTGTCACCCTGTCCATTGATATTGCTGAGATAGAAATTTCTCTCAGCTTTACCTTTCTGAATCAGGTCGCCACCCAGCTGGATCCGATGTGGCTGAAAGTTGGGTTTATCTTCGTGGTCATTGGCTTCGGCACGAAAATGGGCCTGGCACCCATGCATACCTGGCTCCCCGATGCCCACAGCCAGGCGCCCTGTCCGGCTTCTGCCTTGTTGTCGGGGGCACTGCTCAACTGTGCCTTCCTCGGCATCTATAAAATGCATACCCTGATGTATCTGGCCGGGCTCGGAGAATTCTCCGGCAACATCCTCATTGGTTTCGGACTGCTGTCGATGTTTGTCGCTGGAGTTTTTATTCTCCGGCAGCCGGATTACAAGCGCATGCTCGCCTATTCGAGCATCGAGAATATGGGCATCATTGCCTTCGGCGTAGGCATCGGTGGATTTGCCCTCTACGGAGCGATTTTGCATATGATTCATCATTCGCTGATCAAGTCGTCGCTGTTCCTCTCCGCCGGCAATATTCACCTTGGTTTTGACACCAAAATGGTCAATCGAATAGGTGGCTTGATTAAATATTTTCCGAAAACATTTCTGTCCTTTTTTGCCGGCTTCGTCGGCATTTCCGGCTTGCCGCCGTTCGGCATTTTTATCAGCGAGCTGTTTATCCTGATCGGTGCCTTTCAGACCGGCCATCCGATCAGTGCTGTCCTCTTCATGCTCAGTATGCTGCTGGTGCTGGCCGGCGCCGCGCAGCTTTTCACGAATATGTCTTTTGGTGTGCGCGAGCACGAAGTCCTGGTGCGGGAGAACGTGCTGCGCATCGTCCCGCCGTATATTTTGCTGCTTGCCTCAATTACCCTCTGTGTCTGGATGCCGAGTGCCATGTATACTGCCATTATGAACACCATCAAAATAATCGGAGGCACGATCCATGGATAACCTCCTGCGGATAAAGAATGGCGAAGCGGTCAAACGATCGGCAATCCCCTGCGTTCCCTTTTATCGTTTTGCCGAACTAATGGCCGATTTTGTCGGCAATAACGGCTTTGTCGTCCAGTTTTTTGCCTTTGTCGACGGTGAAAAAAATCGGCTGCTGGCCGTTGTACGCAATAAGGATCTCTATGTCCTGAGCACCGAGGTGGGGGAGGATTTTCGGTCACTGACCATGGCCTGCAGTGAAAAATTCCATATGTTCGAACGGGAAATAGCCGAACAATACGGCATCACTCCGCTCAACCACCCCTGGTTGAAGATGGTCCGCTATCATGCGAATTATCGTAATGTTCCTGATGTCTTCGGCAATAATTATCAGCAAGAGATCCCGGGGAACTATGCGTACTTTCAGGTCGAGGGGGAAGCTATCCATGAGGTGGCCGTTGGCCCGGTCCATGCGGGTATTATTGAGCCAGGACACTTCCGTTTTCAGTGTGCCGGAGAAGAGGTGTTTTCCCTGGAAATTCAGCTTGGCTATCAGCACCGCGGGGTGGAGAACCTGTTGACCCAGGTGCCGTTGAAACGGTTGCCGGTTATATGCGAGGGCATTGCCGGGGATACCAGTATCGGTCATAACCTCTGCTGCTGCCAGGCCCTCGAGTCTCTGGCCGGCCTGTCGGTTGACCCCGGGGCCAGGCTTGTCCGCTCGATAGCCCTGGAACTGGAACGTATTGCCAACCATATCGGCGATCTTGGCGCCTTGAGCGGTGATGTCGCCTTTAATCCGCCGGCGGCCTATTTCGGCAGAATCCGCGGGGAGTTTCTCAATCTGTTACAGGTACTGTCCGGTAATCGGTTTGGTAAAAGTCTCGTACTGCCGGGCGGGGTGTCGAAGATCATGAATGTCGAGCAGGTGAAAATAATCGAAGAGAAGTTGAAAGAGTTGGAACCGGAGATACGCCATGTCTGCGACCTGCTCTTTACCGCTCACACGGTACAGGCTCGATTTGAACACACCGGCACGGTGGCCAGGCAGATGGCCGAAGACCTCGGGCTGGTCGGTTACTGCGGCAGGGCGTCGGGAATTGAATATGATGCGCGGGTATCCTTTCCTACCGAGGCCTACGAACCGCTGCCGGCAAATAGAAGCGAAATGGTCAATGGTGATGTCTACAGCCGGGCCATGGTGCGTCGTGAGGAGATATTTCATTCCATCTATCTGATCAGGACATTCTTGAACAGATCGGGGGAACGCAGTTCAAAGACCACCATGCATGAAATGTCTCTTGAACCGGATGCCTTCGTGGTGACCGTCAATGAGGGCTGGCGGGGAGAGGTGTCGCACTGTCTCTTGACCGACGGCAGCGGCAAAATCATCCGCTATAAGGTGAAGGATCCGTCCTTTCACAACTGGACCGGGCTGGCCATGGCTCTGAGAAATCAGGAGATCTCCGATTTCCCTCTTTGTAATAAGAGCTTTAATCTCTCCTATTGCGGCTTTGATCTCTAAAAATCGAAGGTAGAACCATATGTTGAAAATCATCAGAAACAGAATTGAGCAGGGATGCCGGACCACCAGCTACCCGAAAGAACCGATCAATCTGTACCGGCGATACCGAGGGCTGCCAAAGATTAACAGTGACTGTGACCCGTCGATTATCAGTCTCTGCGAGGCTATCTGCCCACAGGATGCCATTCTCGGCGCGGAACGAAAAATCGATCTCGGCAAATGCACCTTCTGCGGACGGTGTGAAAATGTATCGGAAGGCGCCTTTGTCACCTTCAGCCAGGATTTCGGCATGGGCACGGCGACCCGGGAGGCCCTCATCTCCGATGGATCCTTGCCGGCGCTTGCGGAACATGGGAAAAAACATTTCCATAAGCTCTTTGGCCGATCGCTCCAGTTGCGCCAGGTGTCCGCCGGTGGATGCAATGCCTGTGAAGCGGACACCAACGTCCTTGCCACGCCCTTTTTCGATCTGGCCAGATTCGGCATTGATTTTGTCGCCTCTCCGCGCCACGCGGACGGCATACATGTTACCGGTCCCATTTCAAAAAACATGCGCTCGGCGCTTATCTCGACCTATGAGGCCGTTCCTTCGCCGAAGGTGGTCATTGCCTCGGGAAGCTGTTCCATTTCCGGTGGACCCTTTTTCGGCAGCCCTGAGATATTTGGCGATTTGAACCACATTATCCCTGTGGATCTCTATATTCCCGGCTGTCCGCCCCATCCATTGACAACGCTGCATGCCCTGTTGCAATTTTTCAAATAAAAAATTCATGCTTGTGTTTACTTTGGTGTAAAAAGTGCAGAATATTAAACTGATACCTTTTTTGGAGGGAAGCTTTACAATCTTCCTCTCGAGGGGTAGTATACATCGTTTTCGTTAATGCGTGCGTCATTTACCAATAATTACATAACAGGGAGTTCAGTGTGGCCATTATAACCATTTCAAGAGGGTCCTATAGTCGGGGCAAGGAAGTAGCGGAAGCTCTGGCCAAACGTCTTGGATATTCCTGCGTTTCCCGGGATATTCTGCTGGAAACCTGTGAAGAATTTTCCATTCCCGAAATCAAGCTGGTCAAGGCACTGCACGATGCCCCTTCTGTCCTGGAACGTTACAGCCATGGCAGAGAACGCTATATGAGTTATTTTCGTGCCGCCTTTCTCAGTCATATGAGCAAAGATAATATTGTTTATCATGGGTTGGCCGGCCATTTTTTTCTGCAGGATATCTCGCATGTTCTCAAGGTGAGGATTATCGCCAGTATGGAGGATCGGGTCAAAGAAGAGATGAAACGGGAAAACTGTTCAGCGGAAGAAGCCCGCTACACACTGAAAAAAGATGATGCTGAACGGCAGAAGTGGAGTCTGTCTCTGTATGGGAAAGACACCTTGAATTGCAATCTTTATGACATGGTTCTGCATATCGGCACCATGACCGTCGACGATGTTGTCGATGTCCTGGCGGCCATGGTTGAAAAGGGAAGATTCAACGCGACGCCGGAATCAGTTGCACTTCTTCAGAAAAAGACCTTACTCGCCAATATCCATGCCAAGATCGTCAACATTTCGCCCCGGGCAACAGTCGACATCGAGGACGGGGTGGTCACCCTCAGCAATCTTGAAGGCGGCCTGAAAAACGACCAGGAGCTGCGCAGGAAAACAGCGGCAAGGCTCATCGAGACCTACGGGGTAAAAGATGTTGTTTTTGCCAAGCCCATTAAAGCGAAAAAAGATTATGTCAATCCTTTTTATAATATTGACGTCAAGTAACAAAATCCTTGCCAGGATCAGTCCACAGACTCTTCAGTCAGCCCCGGCAAACTGAAGAGTTCTGTTGTATGGTCGCCTACCTCGGCCATAAACAGCCTGTTTCTGAGCGCAGAGGGTCTGCCGAGTAACAGGGTCGTCGCCGCCGCACATTCAACGGCGGCCATATACATGGCCGCAAAAGGCAAGGTACCTATCGACTGCTCCATCCCTCTTTTTTGTGCTTTTTTTGCCGGGCCGTAGATGTTCCGTAGTCCGGGATCCTCCGGGAAAATCACCGTTGCCTGCCCGCTGCCGCCGCCGATAGCCGCCGAAATAAGTGGAATGGCAGCCTCTCTACAGGCATCTTCAAGGACAAAACGGTCGGCAATGGAGTCAAGGCAGTCGATGGTCAGCAGGGCGTCACGGAGAATCGCCCGGCCGTTGTCGGCCCGGAAGAATTCAGCTACCGCGTGCACCTCGACCGCCGGATTGATATGCCGGACACGCTGCTCGGCTGTTGCCGCTTTTGATTGGCCGAGAGCGTCAGGGCTGCTCAAAAGTTGCCTGTTCAGATTACTTTCCTCAAAACAGTCGCCGTCGACCAGGGTGAGTCGGCCGACCCCGATTCGAGCGAGAATTTCCGTGACCGCGCCACCGAGGCCGCCGAGGCCGATAATCGCCACATGGGAGCGCAGCAATCGAAGCTGGTCGCCATTGGACAAGGAGTTCTGATTGCGGCAGTATCTTTCGGGAACTATCCCTTCTTCCAGGGCGATACCTTCGACTGCTCCTAGCGATAAGCCGGTTTTTTCGGCAATTTCGCAGGCATCACGCAAAAGAATGGCCTGGTACAGTGATTGATCCGGGCGACTCCGCTGCTGTGCGTATGTCTGCAGTAAATCATACACTCTGCTGTTTTTCATGGTTGTTTTTCCAGGGCTCGATGAGGGAAAAAAAAGCGCTTGTGACTAAACGGAAAACTCGAGACATGTTGACCGGTGCATGTCTGTTTGTCAAGGTTCAATAAAATAGTCCAGCCGCAGGGAGTGCCGGACAAAGAGTGGTTGGCAACTCACCTCTGATTGTAGTATACAGTGATTGACGTCGGGGTGATCCCGGGGGGAAGAGCTTCTCCTCCGGATCGGCTAGTTTGTGGATGAGGTAATTATCTGAAGTGGATTGAGGACATGAAGACTGAAAAATCAAGTAGTGGACTTTTTCACAAGATCCGGACAAGGATATCGGGACGGCATAATGAAAGTAAGGCCGAACAGGAGTCGACACGCCCCGAAGAAAGCCATCGAATGATGGAAGAATTCAATGCCGTGAAGAAAAATCCCGGCCAGCTGACCGGGTGGGATTTTGATCGGGCCTTTGAATTCATTGAGCGATATCCCGATGCGCCTCAGTCGGAAATTCTCATCGGCCAGATGTATGCCACCAATGGCCAGGCGTTGAAGGGACTGAGTTATGCCAGCGCGGTAAAGATACTTGAGCGGATGCCCGGTCATGCCGGTATCCCGTCCATTATCAAGGGGATGCGTGCGATTGAAAGGGATTATATCAAAGAGCTGCGATCCGATGTTATCGCCCATATGCTCAAAGTCATCCCGGACCACCCGCTGACAGAGGAGCTGACCACTGCCCTGTCTGTGAAAAATCTGACCAATGCCTATGATTTTGTCACCGCCAATCCAGACAATGTCTCTACCAAAAAAATCATCAAGGCAATGTTTGACAGGGATCCGAATATTGCCATTCTGCTCCTCCAGGAAAAGATGGACCATCCGCAGGTGCGCAGTATCTTTAATGGGATCTATAATATCAGTAAAGATTCCGAAATCAAAAAATTAACGCCCAATGCCATCATCTTCATCCTTGATGTGGCGCCCGATCACCCAAAGGTGCATAAGATGATCGAGGTGCTGGTGGACAGGAATTACGTCAAGGCCTACGATTTCATAAAAATGTATCCTGATCATTCTCTTGCCGGGGAAATAAAAAGTCTGGTTCTGGAACGTAAACCTGAGCTGAAAAAATTATTTGAAAGTAACGAGTGATCTCCCTCCGGTCCCGACAGGCGTTGCGCTTGTCGGGGCCGGGAGGTTGTTAGTGCCTTGCCCAGGAGGCGGCCCTTACTCCTTCATCATCTGGCGCAGGACATAGGGCAGGATGCCCCCATGCCGGAAATAGGTGACGTCAACCTCGGTATCAAGGCGGGCGATAACCTCGAATTTTAAAGTGCTGCCATCCTGTTTTACAGCTGTAACCTGCAAGGCTTTGCCGGGAGTGATGTCCGCCAGTCCCTTGATCGAATATATTTCCGTTCCGTCCAATCCCAAAGAAACAACATTTTCGCCCGTTTTGAAAACCAGCGGCAGAGCCCCCATGCCCACCAGATTGTTGCGATGAATCCGCTCAAAGGATTCGGCAATGACCGCTTTGATGCCGAGGAGGTTGGTGCCTTTTGCCGCCCAGTCCCGTGAAGAGCCGGTTCCGTACTCCTTGCCGCCAAGGACGATGAGGGGAATCCCTTCCTCAAGGTACTTCATGGCGGCATCATAATTATACATTTCGATATTTTCCGGCAGCTTGACGGTATAGGCGCCTTCCCTGGGGGCGACCATTTTGTTTTTAATGCGGATGTTACCGAAGGTGCCGCGCATCATTATCTCGTGGTTGCCTCTTCTCGAGCCATAGGAATTGAAGTTGTCCGGTTCGATACCCTGCTCCATCAGGTAACGGCCGGCTGGATAATCCTTCGGGATAGCCCCGGCGGGCGAGATATGGTCGGTGGTAACGCTGTCGCCGAGGAGAAGGAAGTTTCTCGCCCCGACAATGTCTTCAGGTGCTTTCGGTACATCGGTGAAGTTGTCGAAATAGGGTGGGTTTTTGATATAGGTTGATTTTTCATCCCAAATATAGGTAGTACTTTCCGGGACCTGTAACGCTTGCCAGAAGGCGTCGCCATCAAAAATATGGGCGTATTCCCGGGTGAAGGCTTCCTCGGTGACATGTTCCTGCACCAGTGCCTCAATGGCCTCGTTTGTCGGCCACAGGTCTTTCAGGAAAACCGCCTGGCCGTTCGGGTCGATGGACAAAGGCTGGCTGGTCAGGTCGATATCCACCCGGCCGGCGAGGGCAAAGGCCAGAACCAGCATCGGCGAAGCAAGAAAGTTGGATTTGATCTGCTGGTGGATGCGAGCCTCAAAGTTTCTGTTGCCGGACAGAACCGCTGCGACATTCAGGTCCTTTTCCTTGATGATCTTTTCCAGGGCCGGGTTGAGCGGGCCGCTGTTGCCGATGCAGGTGGTGCAGCCGAAGGCGGCAATGTGAAAGCCAAGTGCCTCGAAATAGGGCATCAGGCCGGTTTTTTCCAGATAATTGCTCACCACCTTCGAGCCCGGGGCAAAGGAAGTTTTGACATAGCCGGGCACTTTCAGGCCACGTTTCACCGCCTCCCTGGCCATCAAGCCGGCACCGATGAGTACATGGGGATTTGACGTGTTGGTGCAGGAGGTAATGGCGGCGATAACCACACTGCCGTCGCTTACTTTGACCGGGTTGCCGTTGAAAATAATTTCAATATCTCTTTTGGCGATAGCGTGGCAGGAATCGTCACGACTGGTTTCACAGCCGGATTCATCAATGAAAGTAGAGACCGCAATGGGGTTGGTGTCACGTTCGAAGTTGCAGCCGAGGATGTCGGCAAAAGCCGATTGCATGCCACTGAGAGGAATGCGGTCCTGGGGACGTGCCGGTCCGGCGAGCGACGGCTCGACGGTGGACAGATCAAAGTCGACAACTTTGGTGTAGTCGATGTCTTCCTGCTCCTTGTAAAAGAGCCCGATCTTCCTGGCGACGGCCTCGGTTACGGCAGCCTGTTTGCTGCGTCCGGTCAGCTGCAGGTAGGTGATGGTTTTGCTGTCGATGGGAAAATATCCGAGCGTCGCACCATATTCAGGGGTCATGTTGGCGATGGTTGCCCGGTCCGGGATGGACAGGCTTTGCATCCCAGGTCCGAAGTATTCGACAAATTTCTCGACCACCTTGTTTTTCCTCAGCAGTTCCGTCAAGGTCAGGACCAGATCCGTGGCGGTGATACCGGACCGCAGTTTCCCGGTCATCCGCACGCCGACGACCTCCGGGATGGACATATAATAGGGTTGGCCAAGCATGACCGCTTCCGCTTCGATACCGCCCACCCCCCATCCCATGACGCCGATGCCGTTAATCATCGGGGTGTGTGAATCGAGGCCGACGACGGTATCCGGGTAGGCGTATGTTGTATCACCTCGAGTTTCGGTGATCATCACCCGCCCCAGGTGTTCGAGATTGACCTGGTGACAGATTCCGGAGTTGGGGGGGACGACCCTGAAGTTGTTGAAACCTTTCTGGGCCCATTTCAACAGGGAGTACCGTTCGCTGTTCCGCTCGTACTCTCTGGCGACATTGCCGGTCAAACTGAGACTGGTTCCGGAGAGATCGATCTGCACCGAGTGGTCGGCAACCAGTTCGACCGGTACCCGGGGATTGACCTTGGCTGGATCCCCGCCACGTTTTTTGACGGCATCCCGCATGGCCGCAAGATCGACTACGGCCGGAACCCCGGTAAAATCCTGCATCAGCACACGGGCAGGGTGATAGGGGATTTCAACCGGGGTAGCGTAGCTTTTTTGCCAGTCGGTGATAGCCCGCAGATCCATTTCCTGAACTATTTTTCCATCAAGTTTTCTGAGCAGGTTTTCCACCAGGATGCGGATGGAATAGGGAAGGCGGTCTATTGCACCGAATCCCTGATTGGCAAGGTCTCGAATAGCAAAGTAGCTGTAAGAAACGCCACCGGCTTTTACTTGTTGAACGAAGTCCTGACTCTGCATGATGTCCTCATGTTAATATTAGTAAGTGCCGACGAATGGGAAAAGAAGCAGTCTATTAGTCTGTAAAACCACAGTGGTCTGTTACGCGGGGGCGGGAAGAAGCTATTCATGCTGTTGCAAAATCGGCTGGCCCCTTGAGGTAAACGAAATGCCCAGCTGTGATTGAGTGCTGATCATAATCGATTCGATAATAGGCGGGTTTATCGGTTTTTCCGAATGCCATTTGACGATAAAATTTGCCCCGGAACCGCCGCTGCTGTCTCTTTCCGGAACGATGTAACGCTCCGTACCGAGGGGACCGAGGACAATGGGCTCTTTCAGGTATTCCTTGAGGAGCAAGCCTTCGGTTTCATGGTAGTTGACCGCAGTGATGGTCAGGGAATTGGCCATATCGGTGTTGCGGATACTGAGGGTAATCGACAGCAGGAGCGGGGCTTCTTTATTACCATGATAAATATGTGAATAGGCCGGAATATATACCGTCTGTCTTTTGGTCAATTGCAGGGGATCCGCGGCCCAAAGAGATGGCGTTTGTAGACAGAACAGCACAAGGTGGATGATAAAGAGCTGTGGCAGAGATCCTATTTGTCGCATGGTTTGACCATTTTTTGAGGTGTAAAGATCGGTTACCGACAGGAGAGGGGGTCGCAGGAATCACATCCGGCGGGGGCATCCAGATGTTCAAGTTGTTGTATGTGGTTTCGTTCTTCCTTGATAATCCTGCCGAGCTGTTCAATGGTCTCCTGGTCGTCGAGAAAGCCGATGAGAAATTCGTAGAATAAAATGGTATCCAACTCGAAGGCTATCGACCTGGCGAGGACTTCTTCGACATTCTTGGCGTTCTTCAGCTCGTTTTCGTCCAGTAAAAAAGTGTTTCCTTTCACCATTTCCTGCAGCAGTGAGCGGCCAACCGACTCCATCTCCTGCTGTTCCGCGGTTAAAGGCTTGCTTGACTTAAGCTTGGTAAACCACGTGGCATGGCGATTCTCCTCCTCTGCCATCCACGCCAGTACTTCCGCCACCTGCGGGTCTTTGGCCGCTTTTGCGGCCCTGCGGTATGTTTCTTCGCCGTTTCTTTCAATTTGTATGGCTATGTTGCGAATATCACCGATAGTAAACATTGATCTCTCCTGTTTTGTGAGCATATCCATTATCTTAAGGGATATATTCTCGTCTATTGTACAGGTTTTAGTCAGCCTTACAAATTCTTATTTTACCACGCCATCAAGAAAGATAAACTCGCAAAAAGTCGAATTTCAACATGGCTCAGAAAAAATTTCATAGGCGAGGCGTAAGATTTTTTATTATTTCGGCGTACTAGAGTACGTCGTAATATTAAAAAAAAATTGTAACAACAACGAAGCAGAGGAAGAGTTGTCCCAAAACACTTATCCCGGCTTGTTTCCCGTTTACCGGGGTCAGTCAAAAAACGTGGTAAAGTTTTGCACCTCCTCCCTTGGCGTCCGGTAGCTGTTGACCGGAGCTTTCGTATCCTCATAGCCAAGGGACATACCGCAGAGCAGGACAGTATCCCGGCTGTAGCCGAGTGCATCCTTAACCAGATCCGAATATTGACCGAGGGCAGCCTGGGGACAGGTGGCCAGATCCTCTGCCAGAGCAGCCAGCATAATCGACTGCAGAAACATGCCGTAATCCAGACAAGACCCTTTTTGCATTGCCGGATCAAGGAAAAAAAACAGCATGACCGGCGCGCCAAAAGCGCGGTAATTGGCAATCCATTGCTCTCTTCTTCTGGCCTTGTCCCGACGATCTATGTTCAGGGCACCATACAGCTGGGCGCCACAGGCGACCCGCCGCTGTTTGTATGGTTCATGCCATTCGACCGGGTAATACAGATAGTCCATGGTACCCATGCCTTGTTTGCGGAAGGCGTTTTCCATGGCCCTGGTCAGTTCGTCCTTTTTTTTGCCGGTGACAACGGCCACCTGCCATGGCTGGGCATTGGCTCCCGATGGGGCATGACGAGCAGCCTGCAGAATATTGACAATTTTCTCCTTGCTGACCGGTTTATCGAGAAAGGCCCGGGTGGATTTACGCAGGCAGAGGGCATCTATTATATCCATTACACCTCGGTCAGTTTTCTTTCAGGGTACGGCCGATATCGAAAACTTCATGGCAGGAGGGACAGATGAATAACCACCGCGTCTCCTCCCCGTCGCGTTGCAGCATCGAATGAAAGCCGTCTGGGTAATTGCACAGGGGGCAGATTTTAAATTCTTCCTCGAGTGTCACTTTATGGATTGGGTACGTCATCGTGAAATCCTGTTTTTTACGGGTTTATGAAAAGTTATGTCGTTGTTTTTCTTTCTGCAAAGAGGTTGGGAAATATTTCTGTGCACCGGACTCGACATCGTTTTCCCGGCGACAGGTGGCATCAGAGCATCTCTGACTAGAATAATACCGCTTTCTCAGAGATCAATGATCGATGGGGCGGATTGACTCCTGTCGTCAGTCGACCTAGATTATTACCCCGAATAGTAAGGAAAATTACTTGCTTTAAGGTGCTAATGATTGTCTTTATCATTTAATGAAGAAATGATAGAAAATAATCTGAAAGGTACGAATGTACGCTCACTGAAGCTCAATCAATGATTATGCTGTAGAAAGATTTTTTTTAATCCAGCTAAAAAATAACAGGAGAGAAAGAATGGCAGAAGAAACAACTGTTTTGACCCCTGACGGCATAGAATCTCCCGGGGATGAAAAGGAAAATGAATCTTCAAAATCGTTAGTATTGGCGAAAGATCTGTTGCCGGAGAGGTTGATGATCATTCCGCTGCATGACCGGCCGATGTTTCCGAAGATGATGGGGCCGGTGATTATTGACGACATGGTTCTGCAGCAGGCGGTAATGAAACACGTCAACCAGAATACCCCGCTCTATTTTGGCCTTGTCCTGCAAAAGCCGAAAGAAGATGGTCTTGCCCATGCCGCAGAGAGTGGCGACGATTTTTTTAAGATAGGGTCAGTAGCCAGAGTGATCCAGGTGTCACCTTTCAAACCAGGGGAGCCCCTGCAGGTACTGGTGCAGGCTCTGGAACGATTCGATATCATCGCCATGATGAAAACCGATTCCATTTTTACTGCCGAGGTGAACTACTGGTTTGAGAATATAGAGGAAAACACCGATGAACTGAAAGCCTATTCGGTGGCGATTATCGATTGCATCAAGGAGTTGGTCAATATGAACCCCTTGTTTAAAGAGGGTCTGAGTCTGCTCATTGAGCGGATCAATCTCAGTGATCCCGGATCCTTGGCCGATTTTGCCGCATCGATGACCACCTCTTCCGGGACGGAAATCCAAAAAATTCTCGAGACACAGAAGATACGCGAACGGCTGGAAAGAGTACTGATTCTCCTGAAAAACGAGGTGGAAATTTCCAAATTGAAGGCCAAGATATCCAAGCGGATTGAGGAGCAATTGTCCAAGCAGCAACGGGAGTTTTTCCTGAAGCAGCAACTGCAGGAGATAAAAAAAGAGCTGGGCCTGGCAAAAGATGATACTCAGGCTGAACTGGAAAAATATCAAAACCGGCTGAAAAAACTTGTCCTTCCGGATGAAACGAGAGCCAAGATAGAGGAGGAGATGGAAAAGCTGAAGCTTCTTGGCACTTCTTCCCCGGAATTTAACGTCACACGGACCTATCTCGACTGGCTGACCATTCTTCCCTGGGGCGTCTACTCAAAGGACAGTTATGATCAGAAGAAGGCGGCGAGAATTCTTGACCGGGACCATTATGGTCTTGAAGATGTCAAAAATCGGATTCTGGAACTGATCTCCGTCGGCGTGATAAAAGGGGATTTGTCCGGAACAATACTGCTCCTGCAGGGCCCACCGGGTGTCGGCAAGACCTCGATAGGCAGGTCGGTTGCGCAGAGTCTCGGGCGGGAATTTTTTCGCTTTTCCCTTGGCGGCATGCGCGATGAGGCGGAAATAAAAGGGCATCGTCGAACCTACATCGGCGCCATGCCCGGAAAATTCATCCAGGCCATAAAAACCTGTAAGACGGCCAACCCGGTTATCATGCTCGATGAGATCGATAAGATCGGCGCCAGCTTTCACGGTGATCCCGCTTCGGCCCTCCTCGAGGTGCTCGACCCGGAACAGAATCGTGATTTTCTTGATCATTATCTCGATGTGCGTTTTGATCTGTCGAAAATCTTCTTTATCTGTACGGCCAACCAGCTGGACACCATCCCTCCGCCGCTGATGGACAGAATGGAGAGTATTGAGTTGCCGGGTTATATTCTTGAAGAAAAGGTGGAAATTGCCAGGAGGCATCTTATCCCGAAGCAACTGAAAGAACATGGTTTGACCTCGAAACAGATCACCCTGTCAAAAGGGCTGATCGGGGCAATCGCCGATGGCTATGCCCGTGAGGCGGGAGTGCGTGGTCTGGAGAATTGTATCAAAAAAATTCTCAGAAAATCGGTGAACAAGATCATTGAAAATCCGGAGCAGAATATCCGTATTCACAAAGATGAATTGAAGGAGCTGCTCGGTAAGCGGGTCTTCTCCGAAGAACAGGCCTTCACCAAACCTCGAGTCGGGGTTATCACCGGACTTGCCTTTACCAGCATGGGCGGAACAACCTTGCATATTGAATCTATCGCCATTCCCACGGGGCAGGCCGGCTTCAAACAGACCGGTCAGCTGGGCAAGGTTATGGTAGAATCGTCTGAAATCGCCTATAGTTATGTCCGGTCCCTGATGAAAGAAAACAGCAAGGGAATTGAGTTCTTCAACAAGAACCTCGTGCATCTGCATGTGCCGGCCGGGGCAACGCCGAAAGATGGGCCGTCGGCCGGGATCACCATGGCCTGCTCGATCTACTCAATGGTCATGAATCAGGCGATACGGCCGAACATCGCCATGACCGGGGAGTTGACGCTCAGTGGCCTGGTTATGCCGATCGGCGGGGTAAAGGAAAAGATGATCGCCTCGAAACGGGCCAAGGTGCAGGATGTTATTTTGCCTAAGGATAATCAGGAAGATTTCGACATGCTCCCTGAGCATATCAAGGAAGGCATTACCCCGCACTTTGTTTCGACCTTCGAGGAAGTGAAACGTATCTGTTTCAAACAGGTGAGTTAATGGATTTGCAAAGGAAGGAAAGAAAAAATGGAGCGGGAAACGAGATTCGAACTCGCGACGTCAACCTTGGCAAGGTTGCACTCTACCACTGAGTTATTCCCGCTCATTTATTCTTGAAAGGAAGTGTTTTTTAGCAGAACGTCCCGCCGAAGTCAATATTTTTTTTGCTCCCTTCTTCGCGCATTGAACAGTTCTGCCCTCGCGGTCGATATTCCTGCGGGTGCAGAACCGCTGTTCAGACTACTCCGGCAGCAGATCGTAATAGTAGGTAAGAATATCCGTCCGGGTAACAATACCGATCACTTTGTTGTTTTCGACCACGGGAAGATAACCGATATCATTTTCAATCATCAGCCCGGCGGCAATCGATGGGGCGGCGCCCGGTTCGATGGTAATAATGTTTCTGGACATGAAGGCTTTGACCGGGCTGTCCCAATGCTCTTGCTTTTTTATCCGTTTGAGATCCCACAGGACAATTATGCCATGGATTGTATCATCTTCCATGACCATAATTCCGCGAATCTTTTTTTTGGCCATCAAGTTCTGCACGTCTCGCATAGGCGTTACCGGCGGCACGGAGATGACCGGAAAGGACATGATATCGGAGATGCGGATGCTTTCCGTCCTGTCGGCCATGAGGGCGGCAACAATTCGTTCCTTGATCTGCTGCGTTGACATGGCGCTGGTTTTTACCGTTGCCGAGCCGGCGCCGGCATGTCCACCGCCACCGAGGCCGGCCAGCGCCGCGCCGATATGGATCTTTTCCGAACCGCTGCGACCAATGATGGTATTCCTGTTGTCACTGGTAAAAATAACAAAAAGAGCATCGACATTGACAATCTTCCGGTACATACTGACGATTGCCGCCAGATCGGTTACTTTTTTATCCAGATCGATACAGTTGAAGCCGACGGTGTTGCCGTTGATGGTAACTTTGTCCGTCTCCTTCATCATCTCAAAGAGAATTTCCTTTTGGTTCTCTTCATAGGGCGGGTTGAGGAAGAAAGCGGCAACATTCAGGTCCGCCCGATTGTCGAGGAGATAGGCCGCAGCCCGGGCATCTTCCGCAGTCGTTGAAGGGTAGGAGAGATGCCCTGTGTCCTCGTAAAGCCCGATGAGCATGACGGTGGAGTCGAGCGGGGTGAGTGTCATGCCGCGCCTTTGCATCTCGCGAATGAGAAGCGTCACCGTTGAGCCGATCTGTTCCCTGCAGGACCAGGTTGCCTTGATGTCGCTGTTCCCCATCATATGGTGGTCCCAGAGATCAATCTCCAGGTCGTGCCGAGCAGCCAGTTTTTCCAGTCGATCGAGTCGCTGCCACTGGTTGGTATCAACGACGATCAACTTTTTTACCTCGTCGTGCACCACTTCGTGGGGCAAAATGAGATTGAAGGCCGTCTTATGTGTGGAAAGAAATTGTTCGACATTCCTGTTGGTCATTTTTGGGACCACGCCAATGCAGCCGGGATAGAGAAGAGTTGCGGCGATAACCGAGGCCAGGCCGTCGAAGTCGGTGTTTTTGTGGGTTGTTGCTATATGCATTACACGAAGAGATCGAAGGTGATGAAAATCGAGTTCCTACCAACACATTAAAGGTTTGGTAACTGCAATTATTGCAGTTGATAGACCGGACGCGGCGATGGATCGAGGTAATAGCTCATCATCTGTCCGGCGAGTGCATTGAGTGTTCCCTGGCGATTTGCCGGAGAGGGGTGGGTGCTGAGGAATTGTGGCGGCCCGCTGCCACCGACCTTGGCCATTTTCTGCCACAGTGTTGCCGCGGCACGGGGATCATAGCCGGCCCGCGCCGCCAGCTCGATACCCATCCGGTCTGCTTCGGTTTCGGAGCTTCTGCTGTTTGGCAGGGTTATGGCTGTTGCCGCGGCCAGGGAGGTGCCGCTCAGGATGGCGCCTTTGTATTGATTATTTCCAGTGGCAATAGCCACCCCGGAAAGGCCAAGCTGCGTGGCAAGGGCAACGGACATCCGTTCCGCGGTATGATTGGCCAGCGCGTGGGATATTTCATGGCCCATAACCTGGGCGATCTCATCGTCGGTGGCCTGCAGCTTTTCAATCAGTCCGGTATAAATTGCCATCTTGCCTCCGGCCATACACCAGGCATTGACCATTTCCGGATCATCGATAACCTTGATACTCCAATCCCAGTTCCGTGTATGCGGATAGATTTGTATCGCCTGGGCGATGATCCGCCCGGTGATGAGTCTGATCCGTTTCGAGGTTATCGGGTTGGAGTCGATCTTACCTTCTTTTTCCAGAGGCAGAAGGGTTTGCACATATGCCTCGCGGGAAGAGCTGATAGCCTGTTCGGGGGAAACGAGCATCAGCTGCGAGCGCCCGGTGGGGCTGGTGGCACAGGCCGACAGGGTCAACAGAACTAAGAGGATAAAGAGCTTTTTCATTGTGAAACCTTTGGGTGAAAACAGTCTGGTCAGGAGTAGTATGTCAAGAAATTGTCCCGTATAACAGATAGATTATAAGATCAAATGGTCATAAACGACAAAATTATTTTAATACATCTACTATAGCGGCAACAAGGGTAATAGCAAGCCAATATCAGCAAAACCGAATGGATGGACTTGTCACCGGCGCAAATGGGCGCTATGGTGCTGCTGATTAATTTTCACCACAGATATTGGCCACCAACAAAGGACATCTATGAGCGGCAATATAAACATGGAAAAACTGCAGCACCTCTGGCTGCAGCAGCTGCAGCTTGAGTTTGAAGAAATCTGCATGAGTTATGGCCTGCGGTTACGCATGCCGGTCTTTGAGATCTCCGAGACGAAAAAAGAGCTGGGCGCCTGGAGTCCTGACCTGCGAACCCTGCGTCTCAGTCGTCATTTGATCCTTAATTATTCCTGGGCGGTGACCATGCAGGTGTTAAAGCATGAAATGGCCCACCAGCTCTGCAGCGAACAGTTCGGCATTGTCAGTGCTCCCCATGGGGAGGCTTTCCAGCAGGCCTGTGAGCTCCTCGGTGTGCTGCCGGAATATCGTCGTGCGGGCGTGGTCATGGTCGAGACGGTGGAGCAGGCCGGCGGAGGAGGAAAAATCTCCGCAGAAGGACGGGAATGTCTGGCCCGGGTGGAAAAACTCCTGGCCCTTTCCCAGTCGTCCAATGAACACGAGGCCGCACTGGCCATGCAGAAGGCCAATGAGCTGCTGGAGAAATACCATATCCGGGAGCTCGACTGCGAACAGCAGCACCGTTATGGTTTTGCTATAATCAATCGGAAAAGAAAACGAATAGAGGGCTATCATCGGCGTATCTGCACGATCCTGCATGATTTTTTCTTTGTCAGGGTGGTGTTGTCCAGTCTGTATGATCCGCTCGCCAATGATACCTATAAGACCATTGAGCTTTTAGGCACGAGAGAAAATGTGGCCATTGCCGAATATTGCTATCATTTCCTGGAAAATCGACTGGCCTCGCTCTGGTCCTTGAACAGAAAACGGTTCAAAGGGTCGGTCAGAACCGAGAAAAACAGCTACTATCTTGGCCTGCTGCGCGGCTTTCACCAGAAACTGCAGGAGCAGAAAATGGGCAAGGAGGATCCGCGCATTGAGCCCAGGGTGGGCGATCTCATTGTCGCTGAGGAAAAGCGGCTGGAAATTTTCGTCGGCCTGCGCTTTCCCAGACTGAGAAAGATATCAAGACCTGGACCGAAGGTCTACGGTGGCACCTATAATGAAGGCGTGGCAACAGGGAAAACCATCACCTTCGCCGAGGGGCTGACCGGTGACGGTCCAAGGTTCGGTGGATTGCTGCAAGGCTGAAAACAACACATTAAGGCAACGTCTGGGGTTCTTTTATCAGCTTTTCGCTGTTCCCTTTCTTGATCGTCAAAACGAAGGGGATACCGAGAAAACCGACTATGGCACAGAGGGTGTAGGTTTTTTCAAGACCGATCTGGTCGGCGACAAAACCGACCAGGACGACGACTGCCGATCGGGCGAGAAAGCTTATCATCATAAATAGGCCATTTGCCGAGGAAGAACCATTCTCTGAAAATTCCTGTATCATGGCCAGCATTACCGGTGTTGTCGAAAGCAGGGAAAAGCCGGTGAGAATCAGGAACGGGAACTGGAGCCAACCGGAGGTGTGGATAAAGAGTAAAAGGGCGATCGGCGCGACAACCAGACAAAAGAGCAGCATTTTTTTCCTGCCGAAATGATCGCTGAGTGTGCCGATTGTCAAGATTCCAGCGACCCCGGCCGCTTCGTAGACAGAGAGAGAAATTCCTGCAAGCCAGAGATCGTTGGTCGTTTGGATAATGTACAAAGGAAGAAAAGTGCCGAGAGACGCATGCATGAAGCCGCGGAAAAAGACAATTGCCGAGAGGGGACCGAGTACTCCTTTCATTTCCCGACAGGTTTTCCGGATGGACGGGGTTTCACGCTGTTTTACCGCCAGAGGGATATCTTTAAATTTGATAAACATCACCACCGACGCAAGAATACCAATGAGCATTACCGGGTAGTAGCCATCAAAGCCCAACAGGGAAACCACGGCGATGATGACAATCGGTCCGATAGTCCGGGCGAGTTCGCCCCCGGTCATATAAAAACTCATTCCCCTGCCTGTTTTGTTCCCGGCCACGCGGTACACCATCACCGGGGCGGGCACGTGAAACAGAGACACACTGATGCCGGTAAAAAAAAGCAGGACCATCACCACGCCGTAATGCGGCGCAAGGCCAAGAAGCGACATGGGCACGGCGGTGAGCATCGGGGCCAGGATGATGAAGTATCTGACGCTGATGCGATCAGCGAGCTGGCCAATGTACGGATTGAGCAGCGCAGGTATCTGCATGACGGTGGAAAGCAGCCCTGCCTGGGTCAGCGACAGCGAGAATTTTTCAATGATAAAAGGCAACAGGGGCGCGAGAAAGCTTGAATAAATGTCATGGATAAAATGACAAATTGACAACAGCATTACCCGGCCGGTCTGAAATGTCTGGTTGGTTGTCTCATTCGTACTGTTCGCCATAACCTGGTCCTTTTGTTTAATTGATAGAGTCTCATTTACAATACTGCCAGGGAAAAACCAGCATTTATTCATACAGTAACAAAAAAATGTGCTGCCGGATGTGTCGATGCCGAGGCTGCGATTGGTCTTGTGTTTTTCGCTGGAACCATGTTATCATCCACCCCTCTTCTCTGACGCCATGTGTCAGACATTCTTTCCCGAAAATCTTCGGGGCTTTTTCACAATTTACCTTTGCAACGGTTGACATATCTATGCTGCAGGAGTTGGAGTTCCAGGTTCTGGAGGTGTATCGGGTTTTGGATACGGCGGTGGCGGGATTTGCCGCCCGGACTGGGCTGTGTTGTCCGGAGGGCTGCGGTCATTGCTGTTTGTCTGAACAGGTGGAGGCAACGGTGCTGGAGTGTATTCCCCTGGCATTTGCGTTGTTTCGTTCCCTGCAGGCCGAACTGATTCTGAAACGGATCGAGAAAACCGGCCTGGAAAGAGGCTGTGTCCTCTACCGCCCCGACTACACCGAGGCGAAACTCTGGGGATGTACCCAGTATCGGTGTCGGCCGGTGGTCTGCCGACTCTTTGGTTTTGCCGGCAACCCCGATCGTCAGGGAATACCCCGGCTGGCAAGGTGTCGGGTCATGAAGGAACAGGCCAGTGGTGGGCCGGCCACTGTGAAAATCGATGCTACCGAAAGCCCCATGCCCCTTTTCGTTGATGCCGGTTTGCGCATAACTACCCTGCATCCGGCGTTGGGGACAGTGCGCCTGCCGATAAACATGGCTCTGCGGCAGGCCTTGCTGAAGGTTGGTATAATACTCGCCTTAACCACGCCGCAGATTCCTTGTCTGCCGGATGACCATGAACAACCGCCGGATAAACCTATGTTTCCCTGCCCCCCGGTGGGTCGACGGGCAGCCTGACCGTCAGTTGGCCTTGGAATTCTCCCGACGCCGATTTTTTGCAGGCCATCAGACAAAGGCGCGTTGATTGTTGTAGTGTGCATATTGCAGGTGGTGTACCATCAGTGTCTTGGGAAGAGGAAGGCCTGTCGTGGGTTTTGCCAAGAGAAACTTCTTTTGAGACCAGCAGATGCAACCGACAAGATCCGAACTGATCAACCAACATATTGACTCCTTTCCGGTTCTCCCGGCAACGGTAACGCGCTTAATGCGCATTACCAGCGACCCTGAATGTTCCGTGCAGGATGTTGTCGAGACCCTTCACTTCGACCAGTCGCTGTGCCTGACGGTGCTTAAGATCGCCAACTCCGTCCTGTTCGGGCGTCCCCGGAAGATTGATTGCATAAAGATGGCAGTGGTAGCCCTCGGCTTTAACGAAGTGCAGAGAATTGCCCTGTCCAAGGCACTCATCAACTCCTTCAGCAAGTTAGCCGGGCGGCACAGACCGGTGATTGGCCGATTCTGGCAGCAATCTTTTGTCTGCGCCCTGGTCGCCGGGAATATCGCCCGGGATCAACGGATGAACCCCGACGTCGCCTTCATGGGAGGGCTGCTGCATGACCTTGGTAAACTGATCATGTTGCAAACCTTTGCCGATGAGTATGCACCGGAACGTTGGATGACTACCTTGAGCAATGAAGACAGTCTCGACGAAGAGCTGCGGATGTTTTCCTTCACCCATGATATGCTCGGTGGTCGACTTTTAAGAAAATGGTTGTTCCCGGAAAACCTCATCTCGGCGGTTGCCTACCATCATCGTCCTGGCGAGGCGGGAAGCGAGAAAGCGTTTGCCCAGGTTATCCAGCTTGCCGATGTGTTGTCGTTTTACGGCTGCAACCAGGATTTACTTGAAGAAAATGATATCTTGACGGCAGTGCATACCTCTCTTCCTGATGTTCAGGCCTGCTGGCATGGTTTTGCTGTTCCCTTGAAAAACAAGGCCATAACCGGTTGGTTTGATTGGCTGGTGGACAACCAGGAACAGACCACTCACCTCAAAGAAGCTTTCTTCGTTTGATCGGGTCGGAAAATGACGGTGGGGAAAAAAATATATCGCTTTCTGTGGAAATGTGCCGGGGTATTTTTGGGCGTATCTCTTTGTTTTGTCCTGTTATTCCGGTTTTTTCCGGTCTATGTTACCCCGCTGATGCTGATCCGTGCGGCAGAGCAGCTGGCGGCAGGGAAGAAGCTGCAATTGCAGCACAGCTGGGTATCGATTGAGGCAATTTCCAAAAATCTCTCTCTGGCGGTCATTTGCAGTGAAGATCAGAATTTCATGGATCATTTCGGCTTTGACTTCAAGGCTATCGAACGTTCGCTTGACGCTGCCCAGAAAGGTACAAAACGGCTGCGGGGCGCCAGCACTATTTCTCAGCAGACTGCAAAAAATGTTTTTCTGTGGCCAGGCAGGAGCTGGCTGCGTAAAGGTCTAGAGGTCTATTTTACCGTTCTTATCGAACTTGCCTGGAGTAAAGAACGCATTCTCGAGGTGTATCTGAACAGTATCGAAATGGGCAACGGCATTTATGGCGCTGAAGCAGCCTCGCAGCATTATTTTAACAAGAACGCCAAAAATCTTTCCAAAACACAGGCGGCAGCTCTTGCCGCTGTGTTGCCCAACCCGCGCGAATACCGGGCACATCCGCCAAGTTCCTACATTCGCAGTCGCATTGACTGGATAATCGGGCAGATGCGCCATTTCGGCCCTCTCAACCTCAAGTAGCTGCCGTGCCGGAGAACGTTTACATTTACTTCACCACCAGAACCGAGCAGGAGGTTGTATGCAGTACCCGGTTTGTGACACTGCCGAGAAGAAGTCCTTCAAGGTTGGTGCGTCCTCTGGAGCCGACGATGATCAAGTCACATTTTTCAATCCTGGCCACATCGGGGATGACCGATCCGGCTGGTTCTTCCATTAATCGTTCTTCATAATCAATGTCTGCTTCGCTCAGGCGTTTGGTATAGGGGGCAATCGTAGTCTCGGCTTTACGCAGGGTGCTGACAATGGCCTCGTTGCGCAGGGGTTCCCCTACAATAGTGGGAAATTTTTTATGGCAATGGACAAGTATCACCTTCGCCGTCAGCAGTTTTGCATATTCTATTGCCGTGTCAATGACCTTGTCGGAATGTTTTGAACCATCAACCGCGACGACTATTTTTTTTTGCGTCATAACACATCCTCCGCGGACATTTTGAAAAAAATCCTGGCTTATTGCCATCTTACCGGATTAGGTGAGGCATCTTTATACAACCGCCCCCTTGAAAAATTATCCGATTGGCCCTGTCCTAATATTTGTCCTTCTACTATTATATTGTCTCTCTTTTTTGAAACAAGGTATAATTCCTTTGATTGTTATGATTTACTGGGGCACGCTTCTTGCTACTCTCTTACCGGCGACAGAAACAATTGGTGCAATTGTACTTTGACGAAAAAAAGAGGGGGCGGAAAAATATGGTACCGGAAATCCTGATAGTCGATGATGATCAAATGATGCTGGATTTATTAGAAATATTCCTTGATAGATGCGGTTACAATGTTACCCGGGCAACTGATGGAAGTCAGGCTGCCAAGGTGTTGGATACGCAGGATTTTCATCTGGTTATCACCGATCTACAGATGGGACGGACAAGCGGATTCGATGTTATTGAAAAAGTGAAAAAATGTAATCGTAAGACTAAAATAATAATGATGACAGGCAGTTGTGATGCGGAATGTGAGGTTGAAGCCCGCCGCCGGGGGGCCGACTCTTTTTTTGCCAAACCTTTTTCGATGAGCGCATTACTTGCATGTATGTGCAATTTTAAGGAATTAACAGGAAAATACCCCTCCGCTGGACTGCTTCATCAAGCGCAGGGTGTGCAACAGGTGTCAGGATAATTTACACAGTGATAAACGATTTTTTTCCAGGAAGGGCAGGCATACTTATGCGCTAGCGGTATTGTTAGAAGGAACCCAGCTTCGAAGGAGAATTTTCTGGAAAAAAAGTGATCTGTAAAAGGAGTCGCCACATGGGACAATATAATCTGGACCGTATCATGAAGCCGCGGCAGGTGGCGGTGGTCGGTGCAAGTGAAAGAACGGGATCAATCGGCAATGCCTTGATGGTGAACCTTCTTCACGGCGGGTTTCCCGGCCGGATTTTTCCGGTGAATATGAAACACCGCAATGTTTACGGCTATCCGGCATACAGGTCCGTGGCCGAATTGGACAGCGGCGTCGACCTGGCGATCATTGCCACCCCGATTCATAGTGTACCCGAGATTATCGAGGAGTGTGTGGAGAGAAAGATAGGCGGGGCGATCGTCATCTCCGCCGGTGGAAAAGAGGTTGGCGAATCGGGCATAGAGATTGAAAAGAAAATCGATGCCCTGGTTCGTGCTACCGGCTTTCGTATTATCGGACCGAATTGCCTCGGCATGATACGGCCGAAGGAAAAACTCAATGCGTCCTTCGTCTCGGGGATGCCTCCGGTGGGCAGTCTGGCCTTTGTCTCGCAGAGTGGGGCAATCTGTTCCGCGCTTCTTGATCTGGCGTTCAAGGAACGTATCGGTTTCAGCAGTTTTGTCAGTACCGGCTCCATGGTCGATGTTGATTTCGGCGATATTATTAATTATTTCGGCAATGATCCTTCGGTAAAAAGTATCCTGCTCTATATCGAGAATGTAACAAATTTCCGAAAATTCATGAGTGCGGCCCGTGCCGTGTCTCGGGTGAAACCAATTATCGTCCTCAAGGCGGGCAAGAGTTCGGCTGGAGCCAAGGCCGCTGCTTCGCATACCGGGGCCATGGCCGGAGAAGACGCCGTCTATGACGCTGCATTCAAGCGGGCGGGTGTCGTTCGGGTGGACACCATCGAGGCGCTCTTTGATTGTGCCGAGCTGATGGCCAAGCAGCCCCGTCCCCGCGGTCAGCGGTTGGCAATAATTACCAATGGCGGCGGACCGGGGGTGATGGCGGCCGATTTTCTTGCCTCCCATGGCCATGAGCCCGTCCCGCTTTATCCGGAAACCGTGAAAGCGCTGGATACCATCCTGCCTTCGTATTGGAGCAGGAGTAATCCCATCGACATCCTCGGCGATGCCCCGGCGAAGAGATTTCGTCAGGTGCTGGATATCTGCATCCGTTCGCGAAATTTTGATGCGATTCTGGTCATTCTTGCTCCCCAGGCGCTGGCTGACGCAATGACGGTTGCCGGCGCTCTGGTCGAAGCGCTGAAAGGTGCGCAATTGCCGATGTTTTCCTGTTGGATGGGCGGAAAAAGTATTGAACATGCGGTGGAAATTCTCAATGGGTTTGACATTCCGACCTTTGCAACACCGGAAAGGGCAATCCTCGCCTTTCTGTATTTGGTGATCTTTGCCAGAAATCAGGAAATTCTGCTGGAGGTACCGCCGAAATTGACCCGGAATATGGCCGTAGACCACGACCAAGCAAAAAAGATTCTGGCCGCGCTGCCCGAGGAAGGATTTCTCGCCCACTCGGACGTTTATGCCCTGCTAGCCGCCTACGGTCTGCCGATGATCAACACCCGGCTGGCGGAAACTGAAGAGGCGGCATCGCGATTGAGCGGCGATATGGGCTATCCCGTGGTTATGAAACTCTGCTCCCCGGATATCAGCCATAAGACCGATGCCGGGGGGGTCTGTCTCGATCTGAGAAACGATGCGGAGGTTCGCCGAGCGTTTCAGCAGATTATCGCCTCTGCCCGGCAATATAAGCCACATGCCCGAATCGAGGGGGTGACGATTCAACCTTACCTGGCCAATGGTGATTTTGAAATTTTGCTCGGGGCAAAACGGGACGCCGATTTTGGCCCGGTGATCCTTTTCGGTCTCGGGGGAATTTTCACCGAAATCCTCCAGGACCGTGCACTCGGATTGCCGCCGATGAACAGGCTGCTTGCCCGGCGGCTGATGCAGGAAACGAAGGCCTATGGGCTGCTGCAGGGGTATCGAAACCGTCCTCCGGCTGATTTCGAACAACTTGAGGAGATGATCATCCGTTTGTCACAGCTGTTGATTGATTTTCCGCAGCTTGCCGAACTGGACATGAATCCGGTCATGATCAAAGATGGCAACCCCATGGTGGTTGATGCCCGCCTGCTGGTGTCGGTAACAACGGTTTCTTCGCCATTGCATCTGGTGATCAGCCCCTATCCCGGCGAAAATGAATACCACCTGGTCACCGAAAGCGGCGTTCCTCTTTTCGTCCGGCCGGTGAAACCGGAAGATGCACCGCTGTTTATCAATCTGTTCAAGGAATTGTCGCCGACGAGTATTTATTATAGATTTTTCGGCGTCATGAAAGAGCTGCCATCGGAGATGCTGGCAAGTTTTACCCAGATTGATTACGACCGGGAAATTGCCCTGGTGGCCATTGATGAGGATAAGGGAAATGAAAGAATTCTTGGGGTGGCGAGGATTATTGGTGATCCGGACCGCAGGAAGGGGGAATTTGCCGTGCTGGTCAGTGACGCCTGGCAGGGTAAAGGCATTGGTTCCGCCCTGCTGCAAAAATGCCTGCTTATTGCTGAACAACGTGGTTTTGAACAGGTCCATGGCATTGTCCTGCAGGAGAATATAAATATGCTCGCCCTGGGCGAAAAAATTGGCTTCACCATCGACAGCGGAGTCGAAGGCGGAGAATATAAGCTGCAGATCACTTTCGACCGATCCGGCGAGGGGGGAGGGGCCGGAAACTCTCTGAGTTCTGAGGGCAATGCGGCCTAACCCCGGTAAACGGGAAATAAGCCGGGATAAGTACCTTCACGAAATTCATTCCTAAAAAACAAGAAATCATGATAATAACCAATCAAAGGAGAAAGTTATGAACAAGTATGGTGCAGAGTTTTTCGGAACGTTCTGGCTGGTTCTAGGAGGTTGCGGCAGTGCGGTTTTAGCTGCTGCGTTTCCAGAGGTTGGGATCGGGCTTCTTGGTGTATCACTGGCATTTGGCCTGACCGTGCTGACCATGGCCTTCGCCATCGGCCACATCTCAGGCTGCCACCTCAACCCGGCAGTTTCTTTTGGTCTCTGGGCCGGCGGTCGTTTTCCGGCAAAAGAGCTGCTCCCCTACATCGTTGCCCAGGTCCTCGGCGGTGTCGCAGCAGGGGGGGTGCTGTATCTCATTGCCAGTGGCAAGGTGGGCTTTGAGGTATCAGCAGGTTTTGCCTCAAACGGCTACGGTGCTCATTCTCCGGGCGGATATAGTCTGCTGGCCGCATTGATTACCGAAGTGGTCATGACCATGATGTTTCTTCTGGTCATTCTTGGCGCCACCGACCACCGTGCGCCACAAGGGTTCGCGCCTATTGCAATTGGCTTATGCCTGACTCTCATCCACTTGATCAGCATCCCGGTTACAAACACCTCGGTGAATCCTGCGCGTAGTACGGCGGTTGCCGTGTTTGCTGGAGATTGGGCAATTACCCAGCTGTGGCTTTTCTGGGTGGCTCCAATCATTGGCGGTATCCTTGGCGCTGTAATCTACCGTTTTATCGGCAGCGAGAAGAGCTGAGCAGAGAAATACCCTGCCGGGTGTAACACCGGAGGACGACACTTCCTCCCCCACTCGCTTGTCGTCCGGTGCTTACACCCCTCCCGTGTTATGCGGACATTGGTCAAATTGGGTGCAGAAGCATCGCCTGTTTCATTCGCCAGATTGCGTCCGGAAGTAGTTGCTCCATATCTGGAGGCTTTTGTTCCCCCCTCGCAATGTCTTGAATCCTGGAAGCAAAAATCAATGGAGTACGAGCATTACTTTGGTGCGGGTTTCCAAATTAAATTGATGGATGGCCACCTTGTTTCCGTGGTAATCTGTTCGCATTGTGATGCAATAATACAGTCGCCGGTGGTTGGCATGCCGGACGGTCTTAAGTTCTACGCACTCCCTCTCAGCGAACCGGAAATTGCAGAGGTTTTCGAGGCAGCGGAGAAGACACGAAAGGTGCGAGAGGTTACCTATGATCATTAACCGGTCGTTTTTGGCCGACGTCTTCTCCCTGTAAAAGCATGTTAAGAAAAATATCCGTTATTTCCTGACAATACCGGTTGATACTATTTGTTTTAATTGGCTTCTTACTTATTTGCAGGAGAATAACGCGATGGACATGGAAGCAAAGGATATCGGCTTCGACAAGCTGTTTGTGCGCAATATGGTGGAATCTGCCCTGCGTATTGGCCTTATATTCGTCCTGCTTGCGCTGACGTATAACATCATTCGGCCATTCATAATTCCGTTGGTCTGGGGCGGCATCATTGCTATTGCGGCCTTCCCACTGACCAAACGAATCGAGGGATTTTTGGGAGGGCGCCGGGGGCTGGCGGCAACTCTGCTGACTCTGTTCATGATCCTTGTCCTGGTCGTGCCCTGCTACCAGA
Organism: Desulfocastanea catecholica; assembly: GCF_054657295.1. Classification (NCBI taxonomy): domain Bacteria; kingdom Pseudomonadati; phylum Thermodesulfobacteriota; class Desulfobulbia; order Desulfobulbales; family Desulfobulbaceae; genus Desulfocastanea; species Desulfocastanea catecholica. Next base: position 193,008 of record NZ_BAAHYZ010000001.1, on the reverse strand, counting down.
TTACCGAATCCTTACTGAAAGCCGCAAAATCTGTCAGCGATCAAATCCAGAGCGGAGGGCTGCAGATACCAAGCCCTGATGAATCAGTCGCAGACTGGCCACTGGTGGGTGACAAGGTCTATGCGAGCTGGTCGCTCGCTCACGAAAATTTTCAGGAAACCCTGCAACAGGTCGCCCCCCGTCTTAAGTCAGTGGCCGCCAATGCTGCTTCTACCCTGGGAAATGGCTTGGTCGGCATCTTGATGTTTATTGTTTCACTGATTATCGCCGGGGTGTTCATGACCTACGCAGAGGCTTCCAGCCGCGGAGCTCATCGCCTGTTTGTGCGATTGGCCGGAGAAAAACCCGGCGGTGAGTGGGACTCCCTCTGCGTTGCCACGGTGCGAAATGTGCTGCAGGGCGTGGTGGGTGTAGCTCTCATACAGGCGACGCTGTGTGCCATAGGCATTTTTGCCTTGGGCATTCCCGGTGCTGCCATCTGGTCTGCCGTAATACTCTTCCTGGCAATCGCCCAGCTCCCCGCAGTGCTCGTTGTACTTCCTCTCATACTCTATGCATTCACCAGTTACGAAACGACGCCGGCCGTGATCTTCACTGTATGGATGTTACTATCTGGGCTGAGCGACAACCTCCTCAAACCGCTGTTTATGGGCCGGGGCCTGGATATTCCCATGCCGGTTATCCTGATCGGTGCTATAGGCGGGATGGTCGCCTCGGGCATCATCGGCCTGTTCACCGGAGCCGTGGTACTCTCTATCTGCTACAAGGTGTTTTGTATCTGGATGGAGCAGGAAAAGGAGTAGCCGTGCAGCCCCTGTGGCTGGTTAAAGACTGCGAAGAAGAGCAGCCTGCCAACCCGATTATCCGATCAAAATCAGAAATGGCGCTCCGGAGGTATTTTGGAATGCTTTCAGGTCGGTCGATATAATGTTTGAATGATCAATGATCAAACTTTCCATTAAACTCGGCATCCTGTTGCTTGCCGCTGTTGCTGCGGCTGTACTCCTGCAACAGTCGCAACTCGCCGTGCTCGCCTTAAACCGCACGGATCCGCTGCCGGATGTCCGCGCAATGATCGCCGAAGAACACTATGCCGAGGCCGCCGACTACCTTGGCTTTTTCATGGATTATGCATACATCAATGAGAACCCCGAGGCCCAGGCGCTTCATCAACAGATAGCAAAGAGACGCGGAAAGTTTGACTATCAAGCCGGCAAACTCGCCGAGGGGCTGTTCGCCGGTACGAGCGACGAGACCATTGGGCAAGTGGCGGGGGTGATGAGCGATTTTTTGGTTATCGGTGATCTACGCGATCTGGCGGTGCAGGGCGGTAAGCTCGCTCAAGGCGAGGAAACCGACAAAGTGATGGTTGCCCTGGCCTCCCTTGGTGTTATAGCCACCGGTGCGCAGATAGCCAGCGGGGTGGGGACGGTTGCAACCGGAGGCGCAGCCGCGCCGACCGTAGCCGGTACCACAGCGGCAAAAAGCGGCCTTGTGGTCCTTAAGACCGCTTGCAGACTCGGTAAATTGCCGCCCTGGCTTGGCAAGACGATCATCAAAGCCGGCAAAACCACCAGGGAAACCAAAAGCCTCGGTGCCGTCACCGACCTCCTCGGGGATGTCAATATGCTGGCTAAAACGCGCGGCGGTTTCACGCTGCTGAGCACGACCAGGGATGCCGTCTCACTCAAACGCATGGCCATCTTTGCCGAAATATTCTCTTTCAACAGCGCCACGTTGTATCGTCTTGGCGGCGATCTGGTTGTCAATACCGCACACCATGCCGAAACACTAGGCAAAGATACCATCCAGCTGGCCGCGACCTTTGGCCGGAGCGGCCTGCGCGTGCTGGATAAGGTCGGGGCTATAAAGTTCGTCAAATACTCCGCCCGGGCTTCAAAGATGGCCATCAAAGGTGACATCTTCCACCTCGTGGCGCGTTTGTTGTTCAGAGTTCCCCACTGGGTGCTGTACGCCCTGGTGGTACTCGGGGCTGCGGCCTGGTTGCCTTCTGGTGCCTTGCAGATTATTTTCGTTCACAAAAAACAAACATAGCAGACCATACACCCGCGTATTTCAGTCCCTGCCAGTTCAACCAGTTCCGTCTCGGCTCCGGCCTCAGTGAGCGGTGCAAGCACGGATTTCAGCCGCAAGGATGTATTACCGGTGTTCCCTTTTTTGTGCTTATCTGAGCCAAGGCTGTTCAGTGGCCCTGCAGGCAAATATTTCGGTGGTGCAGAGAGAAGCGGCGAGTTGGATGTTTAATACATCGTCGATCAAGGAACCAACGTATTTCCCGGCAGTTTTGTCTCCAGGATATCAGCTTTTTCAATTGACGGCGGCTGCGAAAAAAGTTCGCCGGCCTTTGCCATGAGCGTCGTTGCCAGTTTCCTGGACAGATGTTCCTGCCGACCCAGCTCGTCCGGGAAGGCCGCAAATATGCCAAAGGTGGCTGGACCAAGGCGAAGGCCAAACCACGCCGTTGTACCAGGTTCGTCCAGGACAAAGGGAAGGCCAGCGACAAGCAAATGTTCGACTTCCTTCTCTTTCCCGGGCTTCGCTTCAAGACGGACGAATAGTGCTAATTTAACCATGATTTGTCTCCTGGTGTACGTTTCACCAGTTCAATCGGTGGGTGAGAATGATCCGGTTCCACGAAACAATACTGTAAAAATAAGCAGTGTTTATATATATGTAAAATGGGTCAGAGTGCGAGAGGACAATCCGTGCCTATATACTATGCCGGAGCACACCGCTGAGGTTTCCGCTGGAAAATTGTCACAGGTGCAGTGCAGTTAAGCTATATATGCAACTGCTCGAACCGGAGAGCCGTCAGCATCGGCAAAGCTTAGGGGAAAACAGGAAAATTCAAATTGATTGGCGGGCAGATTCGCCAGGTTGGTCAAGTTTTCGATGATGATAATATTGTGCTGTAGCAGGGCCTTGTGTACAGGGTACTCTTTTGTGTCCGTGGTATCAGCTGAAATAGTATCCAGGCCGAATCCCTTGATGTCAAAGCGGCTTAACCAGTTTGCCGCCTCGAGAGACAGTACCGGATAATTGATAAAGTACTTTTCTGAACCCCAATATCGGCTCCAGCCGGTATGCAGTAAAAGAAACTGCACCTGCCTGAGTGTCTCCTGGTGCGGTGCCAATTCCTGCACACCAATCGTTTTGCCTGTTAAGGTACTGAAATTGAGCAGCATGGCTGCTCCAAAAAAATGGTCTAGAGCCAGCATGTCCAGAGTGTTGTGGCCTTTGAGCAGGTGAGCGGGGGCGTCGATATGTGTCCCTGTATGGGAATAGAAGGTTATTTTCTTTTCAAGAAATCCTGCCTCGTCAAGAGAACAGCCGGTTATGAATACCGGCGGTTGTGTCCCTGGATAAACCGGCATGTTAGGTGTAATCGGATGTGTTAAATCAATGAGTTTCATGTGTTTAAAGAGAAGAAGGATAACGGTTTGCCAAAAGCCATGTCGGATTGACAAAAAAGAGGCGGTCGCTGGTGCAACGACCGCCTCTGTGCTGCATATAAAATTTTTCGACAATGGGTGAGCGGGGCAATTGTCGAAAAAAGGAGCGGCTTAGTGCCAGACCCACTCCGTCTTCAGGTCGAGATTTTTTTCCTCCTCAAACCAGGTAACTGCATAGCCGTCAAACTCGCCAAACGGCAGATACCAGAGTTTCACGGTAACCTTCAACTCATCACTCGTCAGCTCACGCTGGGTGACATCCCCTGTTTTCACTTCGGCAAAGGGATAGGTGATCTCGAAATGCTCATGGACGCGAGCCCGAGGTGCCAGGCTTGTTTCCCGCAGCAGTCCACTCTTTTCATACGGGCCACGGCCCATTTCTTTCCCCCTGCCTAAGCGCCCGGGGAACGGCATGTAGATTTTTTGATCTTTATAGACTTCTTTCCCATCCAGTGTATTCGCGGTCACTTCCAGGACCAGCCGGTTTGGGGTGGGTCAGCCGTCGGGAATGACATGACCGGTTTTATTGTAAATTTCTACATCGATAACGCCGATGGGCACGACGCCTTCTGCCTTGTTCTTACGCCAGAAAAGCGATCTGCCTTCGACATTGACATCGACGGCCATGGCTATCATGGCCTCATCCTTATAGGCCTGAATATCGTGGCCCAGTTCGGATTTTACCATATGACATTCCTGGCAGGTTTCGCTGCCGCCGTGGGCCACATAGGCAAAAAGATAACTGCCGTAGAGCGTGGCGCACTGGGATGGGTGCTCAAATTCCAGATTCGGACCGAGGCCGTGACATTGGCCGCAGAGAATAGATTCGCTTATCGCCGGCGCGACAGCCATTTTCGGAAATTCCTCGGAGTCATGGTCGCCGTCCTGCGCACCGTACACTGTATCCGGCTGAGGATAGCCATCGGCGTATTTGTGGATCAGGGCGACCTTGTTGTGACAGACCATGCAACCGATATTCAGGCTGGCTATTGTTTCTTCCAGCTGTTCGGCCTTGTCCTCATCCCCAGCTTTACCGGCTTTCTGCCAGGCGCGAATAGTGGCGACGATCTCCTGGGCGACCTCGTCGGTGGCCTCATCGAGCTGCGGCAGATGACACTTGGCGCAGAGCATCAGGTGTTCCACCTTGAGATCCTTATCCTCCTTCACGCCGGAAAAAGCGAAATTTTTTAGGCCGATGTCAATGGCAGTGAGTATTGTCGGCGCGGTCCGCGGCGTTCCGAGGATCGAGCGGGCGTGCAGAGAATTACTCCACTGGTCATGGGCTTCTTCATGGCACTCCATGCATTTGCTCGAGTCATAGCGTGCCGCCAGCTCCTTGATGGTCTTTGCTTTCGGTGGCGGTTTTGGCTTGGGCCCTCCCTCGCTATAGCCGTTGACGGCAAGTAGCAGGATAAGGGCGAAGCAAAGCATCCCTATACCGAGAATTCTTTTCATGGCTCCTCCTTTTTAGTTGTCAAATTTGATTGTATTGTAACCAACCAACCATCAAAACAACGTCAACCGCTACCTGCTCACCGGACGGTAACTGGCTGGCGAATGCTTGCCGTAAAAATTAAAAATAAGGGTCGAAGCGTATGACCAATTCCGTTATGCCGGTAACCTCGGCGAGTATCCGGGTGATGCGGTCATGAATAACTGCCTGCTGTTCTTCGGGGACCTTCAGGGAAATTGCCACCCGACCATTTTTTGCTGCTGCAACTGCATTGGGATAGTCAAGCAGTTTTTCGCTGACCAGGGCGTGCAGGGCTGAATCGGCAAGGGCTGCCTGTGACTCGGCTGTTTCCTGAAAGGCGTGCAGTCCAACCGCGTTGGCAATGATATCGACAGCCTCGTCCTCTGACAAATGGCCGACTCGTATGGTCAGGTTATATGACGAAGGGTCCATTATGTCTATACCATAGAGAAACATACCCCACTTGCGCCGTTCTTCATCGTCCTTTTTGAGAATATAATGGGCCTTTTCCTCGGAAATGTTTTCCCTGGCCATCTCGTCGGCCACCCTTTGTTCGGTGTCGGCAATAATGCGTACTTTCAATACGTGCGAGATATTATGGACAAAATAGTGGCCAACAAGACCGTGGTATACGACGTTACCGGTCAGAAAATGTTGCAGGATTGCTGATCGTATCGCCGCTTTAAAACGTTTATTTCCGTGGGGGAAACGATCAAGGACGGAAAAAGCATTATCCAGCCCGCGTATCAGTTTAATTTCCGGCAGGTGGAATTTGTCGAGATTCTCAATAACCTGGTCCCGGGATAAACAGGAATAGCCTAATCTTTTTGCCAGCTTTTCGGCGATTGATTTACCGTGATAGTAACTCCCTCGGGAAATGGTAATGATCGGCATCAGAACCTCCTTCTGGTGTAGGATGTTGACAAAAAAGCGTGAGGATATTGCCTCCCGACGTGGGCTGACGAGAAAAGAGTTAGACATTTCAATACCTGCATGTATAGGGTAGACAATTTTTGGCCATATATCAATGTGCAATGTAGCTGGAGGTTTCTTTGCGTTATTTTCTTTCTTCGAGACAACGGTAAAAGAAAATCAGCAAAATGGAGGTCTGCAAAATTGCAGTACTACCAGGTGAAGTTGTATCTTATTGAAATAATATGAAAGATTTCTTGACAACGTGTTGTTTGATGATGATAGAAGAACAGCACTAGCAGAGGATTTTCTAGTGTTTTCAACAGGTACAGGTTGTCGTTGAGTCATTCAAAGAAAGGAGAAACAGAATGTCGGAAAAGAAAGAGAAAAAAGAGAAGAAGGAAAAGAAAGTGAAAAAGGAAAAAGATTCCAAAAGTACGTGTTGTGGAGAAACTGTCTGTGTAACAAAAGACAACAAAAAGGACAAAAAGGACAAAAAGGACAAGAAGGACAAAAAAGACAAGAAAGAGAAGAAGGGAAAAAAAGAGAAGAAGGACAAGAAAAAGTAGCAAGGTGAAGCCAACGCAGACCGGTTGCGCTTTTTTCTGCGCCGCTGCAGTTGTTTTTCCTGATGGATAACCGCTACTTATAGTTATTCATCAGGAAAATAGGTACAGAAACTGCCTGTCGGCGTACCGGTCGTGTCTGTTGAGCTACACAGCCGCCGGTGTTGTTACGCCGCCTGCTTTTCGAGATAACCATTTTCTTCTGACAGACTGCCTTCCTTCATTTCCAGGAACTGATCAAAATTCATCAGCACGTCAAGTATCCCGTCTGGCGTGATTTCGATAATTCTGTTGGCCACGGTGGAGACAAACTGATGGTCATGGGAGGCAAAGAGGACAACCTCCGGGAAAGCCATCAGGCCGTTGTTGAGCGAGGTGATGGATTCAAGATCGAGGTGGTTGGTTGGTTCATCGAGGATCAGCACATTGGCATCGGCGAGCATCATTTTCGACAGCATGCACCGTACCCGCTCGCCGCCGGAGAGAACGGAAGTTTTTTTGGTTGCCTCTTCTCCGGAAAAAAGCATTTTTCCGAGGAAACCGCGGATAAAGCTCTCGTCCTGCTTGGGTGGAGCAAACTGGCGTAGCCAGCCAACCAGATCGAGCTGGTCATTATCAAAATAAGCCGTATTTTCCTTGGGAAAATAGGCGCTGCTGATCGTTACACCCCAGCGGAAAGTGCCTGCATCCGGTTGGAGTTCTCCCGCGAGAATCTGGAACAGGGTCGTTTTCGCCAGACTGTTTGGGCCGACAAAGGCAATTTTGTCACCATTGTTGACGGTCAGGTTGAAGTCTTTAAACATGGAAATCCCTTCGATCTCTTTACTGAGTCCCTTGATCTCGAGGATGATATCCCCACAGGGGCGTTCCGGTTTGAAGACAATGTAGGGATATTTTCGTGACGAGTTTGGCATGTTGTCGATGGTGAGTTTTTCCAGCAGTTTTTTACGTGACGTCGCCTGCTTGGCCTTCGAGGCATTGGAGCTGAAACGGCGGATAAATTCCTTGAGTTCTTCCGCCTTGGCCTTGACCTTCTTGCTCTCGGTTTCCTTCTGGCGGAAATGCAGCTGACTGGCTTCGTACCAGAAATCATAGTTGCCGACGTAGATCTCGATTTTGCCAAAATCAATATCGGCCATATGGGTGCAGACCTGATTGAGGAAATGCCGGTCATGGGAGACGATGATCACGGTGTTGTTGAAGCGGGAAAGAAATTCTTCCAGCCAGTTGATCGTCTTCAGGTCGAGCTGGTTGGTCGGTTCGTCGAGGAGCAGGATATCCGGGTTGCCGAACAGGGCCTGGGCCAGCAGCACCCGTACCTTGTCGCTCCCATCGAGTTCCTTCATTTTTTTCTGGCGCATCTCTTCGGGGATACCGAGGCCTTTGAGTAGCACTGAGGCCTCCGCCTCCGCCTCGTAGCCGTTCATTTCGCCGAACTTCACTTCCAGTTCCCCGGAGAGGATACCGTCTTCCTCGGTAAAATCCGCTTTGGCGTACAGGGCTTCACGGGCGGCCATAACCTTGTAGAGCTTCTTATGGCCCATGATCACGGTATTGAACACGGTGTGTTCGTCAAAGGCGAACTGATCCTGGCTGAGCATGGCGATGCGCTGCCCAGGACCTTTGAATATTTCACCTCGATCGGCATCAAGTTTTCCTGCGAGGATCTTGAGAAAGGTCGACTTGCCGGCACCGTTTGCGCCGATCAGTCCATAGCAGTTGCCGGGGGTAAATTTAATATTGACATCTTGGAAAATAATTCTCTTGCCATAGGAGAGTGCAATATTCGATGCGGTAATCATGGTTGTGTCCTCAGGTAAAAGCCAAAAGGATACATCCCATGGCCTAGAGTGTTCTTTGAAAAGAAATGCAGGGTGTTACAAAGTTAATCTTCCGCAGGAACAGGGGGGGCCGTTTCGTCGATGATTGCCTCGACAGGGTCCGTCGGTTTTTCCTGTTTGCGCAGCTTTTTTTCTTCCTTTTTCTTTTTCTTAGCTATTTCTTTCTGTCGTTTTTCGTATGAATAGTTTGGTTTGGCCAAGACTCTCTCCTTTATGTTGGTTCGTGTCGGCATAAAATTGATGATCATAAAAAAAGCCCCCGCTGAGAGCGGGGGCTTTTTGTGGTCGAACTCAGTTCTTACTGCTGGACAACATTTGCAGCAGCAGGACCTTTGGGGCCATCGACAACCTCGAAGGTCACTCGTGCGCCTTCTTCAAGAGATTTGAAGCCCTGAGCCTGAATTGCGGAATGATGAACAAATACGTCGTTGCCGCCATCTTGCTCAATAAAACCGAAACCTTTTGAATCGTTAAACCACTTTACTGTTCCTTCAGCCATCTTGTACTACTCCTTTTTACTGGGTTCCGCTGGAACCCTTTTTTATATAGCCGAACCATCACTTCGATACTTCGACTGGAAGTCTGGATGTCCAGACAAATCAGATTATCTTTGTCCAGGTTTGCTCGTTCCGAAATCAAAAGAGCACGCCTTACTGCGTCGGCTTTTGCCACGGGTGGCTGTCGCCGCTTTGTTGCCTCTCGGCGTTGGTCGAGAAAAATTTTCTCTTTTTTCTCCTCTGCTCGTTTCCTCGTCTGCCCTGGGAGAGACACAGGCCGGCGGGGTCACTTCACGGCTCATTTTTTTGCCGAGATTCCGTTCGATGAGTGATATCATCTTTCCGTCATCCCGATCGGCAAATGTTACCGCCTGACCGAACCGTGTGGCGCGACCGGTCCGTCCGGTGCGGTGTGTATACGTTTCGGCCGTGTCCGGCACATCATAATTGATGACATGGGAAATGCCAAGGACATCAATGCCGCGGGCGGCGATGTCGGTGGCGACGAGGATTTTAAAGGTGCCGTCGCGAAAACCATCCATAGCCTGCTGCCGTTTCTGTTGCGACAGGTTACCCTGCAGCGAAGTCGCGCTGTAGCCGGCATGCTCGAGCACCAGGGCCAGGCTTTTCGCCTTGTATTTGGTGCGGGTGAAGATGAGCGTACAGGTCATTTCTCCCTCGTCGATAATACTTTTCAGCAAGGAGGTCTTGCGCGCTTTGGCTACCTGATACAGCCGATGGGAGATCGTCGGGGCCGGCAGCGTATGATTGATCTGCACGGTCACCGGCTTGTAGAGAATCTCTTCGGCCAGGTGACGGATTTCCTGCGGCATGGTAGCGGAAAAGACCAGGGTTTGACGTTTCGTCGGCAGTTGCTTGATTATTCGTCGAATGTCCGGCAGGAAGCCCTTGTCAAACATATGGTCGGCCTCATCTAAGACCAGCACTTCAACGGCTCTCAGGTTGAAGGCGTTCTCGCTCAGCAGGTCGAGTAGGCGACCGGGACAGGCAACAATAATTTCCGCACCGGAGCGGATGCCTTTTATCTGCGGCTGTTTGCCGACGCCGCCGTAAACGACAACGCTGCGCAATCCCGTATTTACTCCCATCTTTTCGATATTGTCATGGATCTGTTCCGCCAGTTCTCTGGTCGGCGCGACGATCAGCGCCCGCACTGTTTTGCGGGGACCTTCCAGGAGTCGCTGCAGCAGGGGCAGAACAAATGCCGCTGTCTTTCCGGTACCGGTCTGCGCCAGGCCAAGCATGTCACGGCCGGCAAGGATTGGGGGGATAGCATCTTTCTGGATGGGGGTGGGGGCGGTATAGCCGCAGGCAGCAATGCCGGCGTTTACCTTGGGATGAAACTGAAATTCATTAAAACTCATTAATACTCCAATATATTTCGTGGTGAGATACCGGGGTTCTTCCCTGGTTTCTCGATCTGCGCATCTTGTTCGATCCGCTGGTTAATCTGTAATGTTAAACCCCGACAAGCGACGTTTTTATCGCTGCTTTGCGGGGGGTACGCACCTGCAGTAGATACTTTCCTGTAAAAAGAAAAGAATCTCCAAGGTACTTAACGTGTATTGGTATTGGTAATGGACACTGCTGTCCACCATCTACACATAATTGAAACTTTTTGTTTGATGAGAAGTCTGATCTCGGGCGAGCTTTGATGTGCAAAACTGTGCCGTGCGGCTTGAAAGGGTGCCAAAATCAGTTTCGGTCTTCGGTCCTGGTGTAAGTGAGAATTCCGACAAAAAGATTCATACTGTTTTAAGTAATCAGCATGTGCTTCGACGGCAACGAACGACGCTTGGGAAACAACGAGGTTAACGAGGACTACCTGAAGGGGATGTGCTCCTACTTAATTTGATTCAATGAAGGCTATTATACCTGCTTTTAAACATTGTGCAAGGAAATAAAAAACTAAAGAGTTATTTGAGGTGCAAGTGGGGCTCATTTCCATTTGAACTCCGCTTCCGGCTCAATGTCGGGGCGATATTGTATTTGCAACCCCTGCAGGAAATTGCGGAGAATCTGGTCTTTGCAGCTCCGATAGTTTTTGTGATCCGGTTTACGGAAAAAAGCACTGAGTTCGTGCTTGCTCATCGGTAAGGCGGCCAGCTGCAAAATCTTCAGTATATCATCGTCCTGGAGGTTTAAGGCGATTTTTAATTTTCTGAAAATAATATTGTTATTCAAACGTTGTTCCGGCTTGGGTTGTGGCCCCTCACGCTGGCCTCGTTTGTCATTGATCAAGCCGTTAAGAAAGGCAGCCAATTGCGTGTCACTGCAGTTTTTGCCGGCGGGATCATCATCTTTTTTCAGCCACTCACTGATTTGCGTTCGAGTGACCGGGTAGCCGGCCAGGGCAAAAAGAGCAATCATTTTCGAGTCGGTAAAGTTGAAGGTAAATCGGATGCGGCGTAAGATATCGTTATTCTTCACAAGTATTTCCTTTGCTGAAAACTGCTGCTTTGCTGTTTGGTGGTGTTGGTCTCTGCCCAGCTGGAAAATTTGTTGCTGCGGCATTTATTTTTTTCCGCCGGTTTTACCCAAAGGGTCAAGGCGGGAAACTACTTTTGTTTGACAATCTACCTCAAGTCGTGGAATTTGGCCTTCAAATTTCTTCAACAAAGCGTTATAGTAACATAACGGTTTGTTGCATTATGCCCGTTTCGACCTGCCCCTGTTCAAAATAACGATTTTGATATCTCTGCACCAGACCGGTTTACTTTCAGAATGCAGTGCGGTCGCCAATAACAGTATGGAATTACTTCTGAGCAAGTGATGTTGTGCAGGTATTACCTGTACTTCATCGAAAATCAGTAGATTCTACTGAAAACCTTAACCAAGGAGAATCCCTATGTCTGAGAGTGTGTATAAAATTATCGAAATGGTTGGATCGAGCCCCGTATCATGGGAAGAAGCTACCAAGAACGCTGTTTCATCCGCTGGAATGAGCCTTCGCGACCTGCGTATCGCCGAGGTCGTCACTCTGGATATGAAAATTGATGAAGGGAAACCGGCTGCCTTTCGGGCACGGGTGAAGCTTTCTTTTAAACTTCTTTCCGACTAAGCGGCATTTCTTCCAGACCTCTTCCTGAAAATTCTGCAACCAGGGAAGGGGATACAGGGGGCCGTATTGATGAGGGGAGTTTGGCATACTGTCAAATCTCCAGTGGTCAATCACGGCCCTCTTGATATTTCTATGCGTAGATAAGGTAAGACAATTACATCGTTTCTGCAGAAGCCTATGCCCGACACCTTTACTCCGCCATATCTCCTGCGCAATCCGCATCTCCAGACCATGCTTGCCAGTTTGCGTCCCAGAAGATATTTCATCGGCAGACGGGCGGACAATCTTCTTCGCCAGGCAAAAGAACGGATTCTCGATTGCGGCAAGGGGGTCCGACTGCTCGGTTCCTACAGTTGCCGAGCTGACAGCAGGGAAAACATTGTCGTGCTGATCCATGGGTGGGAGGGCAGTATGGACTCGAGCTATCTCCTGTCCGCCGCCGGGATGTTATTTGATCACGGTTAATAAGTACCTTTATGCCGTTGCAACCTGTTATCGGCCGGCGGCTTTTTTCAAAGACTCCTGTATAATCCAATGGTTTTTTTGGAGAATTGCGGTGTCTGATCCCGCCAGGGAGTTCGATTTTGCAGCGAGAGCCCGGGCCTGCTCATATTGCTGCTGCTGCAGTTTGACCTCGGCCATTTGCGTCCAGAGCATGGCCTCTTTAGGTGCTGCGCGCAGGCCTCTCTCCAGAATTGCTATGGCAAGATCAGGTCTGCCCTGAAGCGTCGCCTGCTCTGCCTGTCGGCTGAAATCAGCGGCGATAGCGCTGGTCTGCTTTGGCGGTGGCGGTTTAACTGGTTGCACCTGCGGCACCAGCGGCTTTGTTACCGGCGGTTTTGTTACCTCCGGCTTCGTTGCGGCCGGCGGTGGCGGATAATAGACAGGTTGTTTGGGAGAGACGGTACAACCCTGGAAGAGCAGGGTAGCCGAAAAGGCGAGGAATAACAGGAGAGATGGTGTTTTCGTTGCGTTGTTCATGGCTTTGTTTAGGGTAGATTTTTTGTAATATGTTGCAATGTGACCGGCAGGCCTGGCAGGAGCTTTCACCGGAAGACATCAAAAATATTTTTCAAGCCTTTATGCAAGGTTTTTTCCAGGCTATTGCTGTTGGTGTTGCTGGTGTTGCTGGTGTTACTGGTGTTGTTGTCCGGCAGACCGCAAGAGACCACTGCCGGCAGCGAGCCGTCGCGCATAAAAGGCAGCAGTGTTGCCTGGTTGGTCGTGCATTTTTCGCTGAAAATCCTTCCAGTGGCAATATCTGCGTAGTACCAGTCGATCGTATCGGGCGGTAACGGCTGCAGTGGGCTGGTGCCGATTGCCGCCATGGCCGATGCCCACACCCCCAGAGCCCCGGTTGCCCCGGTGAGACCGGTTGGTGTGTTATCGTCTCGTCCCACCCAGGCCACGGCAACATGCATACCACTGAAACCGGCAAACCAGGAATCACGCAAATTATCGGTTGTCCCGGTTTTTCCTGCAACGGTAAGCCCTGCCGGCAGGAGGCGCTGCAACGAGCCTGCTGTCCCGGTGGTTGTCACACCCTGCAGGGCGTTGGTCAGGCAGAACACTGCGGCCGGGTCGACTGCCTGCTGCACGGTCAATGGGTAGCGCTGCAGGGTGTTGTTTGCCTGATCGGTAACGGCAAGAATAGCCCGTAAAGGGGTTTGGTAGCCGCCGGCCGCAAGAGTCTGGTACATCTGTAAAACATCGATGGGCGGCAGTTCAATGGCGCCGAGCAGCAGGGATGGATAGGCCTGGATATTTTCCCGTATGCCGAGATTATGCAGCATAGCAATCACCGCATCCAGTCCCAGCTCCATGCCCAGTTGCACCGTGGCGGCATTGTAGGAATGTATCAATGCCTGCCTCAGGGGCAGGGCGCCGTGAAAAATGTGATCATAATTTTCCGGTCGCCAGGTTTTCCCTCCGGCAAGCGGCAGGTTAATCGGGGTGTCATAGACGGTGGTCAGGAGGTTGTATGTCTCAGGTCGGGCCAGGGCGGTGAGGAAAACGGCCGGTTTAATCACCGAGCCGATCGGTCGTTTCATGTCCAGGGCGCGGTTGAATCCATTCTCGTGGGCCACCCGATCTCCGACGACCGCGACCACCTCCCCCTGATCTACCGAGGCGATGACCAGGGCTCCCTGCAGGGTGTTCGCCGCTTTGATCCCGCGACGTTTTTCAATGGCGGTGAGTTCGCCGACAAGGCTGGCCTCGGCTTTTTGCTGGATAATCGGGTCAAGGGTAGTGAAAATGGACAGCCCTTCGCTGCGTAAATCCTCGTCTTTGTAGTCTCGTGCCAGCTGACTGCGCACCAGCTGCAGAAATGCCGGGTAGGGAGTTACGCCGGAGGGAATTTCCTCGGTTACGCCGAGAGGTTTATTTTTCAGTTGGTCTCTTTTCTCCGGGTTGATCAATTGGCCAAATGCGAGGCGGTCAAGAACCTGATTGCGCCGAGATTTTGCCCGTTCTGCGTGATGTCGCGGATTATAATAGGATGCGCCTTTGACGATTCCGACCAGCAAGGCGACCTGGTCCGGCTCTAATTCAGCAAGATCTCGAGCGAAATAGAAGCGGCTGGCCATGGCAAAACCGTGGATAGCCCGTTTGCCGTCCTGACCGAGGTAGACTTCGTTCAAATAGGTCTGCAGAATCTCGTCCTTACTGTAGTGGTATTCAAGCAACAGGGCCATGACAGCCTCGTTGGCCTTGCGGAGCAGGGTCCGCTCACTGCTGAGGAAGAGGTTTTTTACCAGCTGCTGGGTCAGTGTGCTGCCGCCCTGGACAGTCCTGCCCGCCCGCAGGTTGGCAAGGCCGGCCCTGATGATTGCCGTGGGTCTGATTCCCTGGTGGCTGTAAAATTTTCTGTCCTCAACCAGGAGCAGCGTGCTGAGCAGCAGTTCCGGGGTGTTGTCCAGTTTAATAAGCAGTCTGTCTTCGTTATGGTTTGGGTATATGGAGGCGAATTGTACCGGTTCCAGGCGAAACATGCCCAGCGCTTCTTTGCTGTTGACATCCACCAGGGTGGCAATGCTCTGGTTATGGATCGTCAGCTGCACAAGAGTCGCCGGCTGCAGGGCATCTGGAAAAGGAAAAGTCCGGCTGTAGATGGTGATCCTGCTGCCTGCTATGCCGTACTCTCCAGGCTTTTCAGGGACGTTTCGTCGGCTGTAGCGCAGCTGGGTCAGTTCTTTCTTCAAGGTGTCAACCGAGATTGTTTTACCGACATACAACTCCAGAGGCCGGGCATAAATCCGTGCCGGCAGCTCCCAGCGCCTTCCCTCAAAACGACTGGTGATCTGTTTGTCGAGTTTTTGTATATACGGCACAGCGAGCAGCAGGCAGGCGGCTGCAAAAATGAGCAAAAGGGTCAGGAAGAGAGTTGATTTTTTCATGCCCTTTGCAGAGGCAACGCGACGAATTTTTTTTCTTCGAGGTGGCATACGGTTTCTCAAGAATCAATTTTTTTATAGGAGTATCATGGTTGACGGGCACCCCTTCTGTTCACCACAATGAGTCCTGTCACAACAAGAAGAATAGCACCGATGAGGTTGGTGGTCAGTGGTTCATTCAGCATGGTAACACCGAGAAATACTCCTGAAATCGGCATGATGAAGACAAAGGAGTGCAGTGCTGTGGGGCCGAACCTGCGAATCAAGGTATTCCAGGCAACCATGCCGAACGATGCCGTGATAAATGTCTGGTAGAACATAGCCTTGATAATCGAAGCATCGATAAATCGAACCATTTCACCATCCCAGAGATAGCCGCTCAGCAGAAAAAACGGTGTCGCCAGGGATATCGGGTAGAGGGTGATCTGGAGCGGGTGGAAGCCGTCAATAATAGTTTTTATGTAAACAACATGACAGCTCCAGACAAGGACCGCAAGAAGAATGAGCAGATCTCCCCGCAGAACATCGCCGGTTAAAGCGACATTGTCAAAAAAAAGCAGCAGCACTCCAGCAAAACCGAGAACAAGACCGGAGATTTTTTTCAGATTGATGGTGTCGCCGGGAATGAAGTAGTGCGCCAGGATCATGACGAAAAAAGGAAGCACGTTGGCAATCAGGGTGGCGTGAGAAGCCGTTGTCTTGTTCTGGCCAATGTAAAAGAGCGACAGCTGGACAAAAAAGAACAGGGCAAGAATGATGAGCTGAGGAACTTGATTTTTCCGCACGGCCAGAGGCCTGCCGGTGCATGTTGCATATAAAAAAATCACCACTGCGGCAATGCCGAAGCGCACTCCCGCGGTGGTAAAGACTCCCAGTCCGGTCAGACTGATTTTTATGGCCACCCCATTGGCGCCAAACAGACCACACAGAAAGATGGTGAACAACGATGCGCCAAGGGGCAGCCCGTGAGGGGACAAGACATTGCTTTTAGTTTCCAACGGACTGCCTTTTTGGTAGCGATCGAAGCCTTTGCACCATGGGGTTACTGCACCAACAGGAAGTTATCTCTGCCAATACTATTGTTTTTTGAGGCTCTATAACTCAATTTCCTGGCCAAATTCCATGACCATGGCCTTCTTGCCGATCGCCTCAAGCTGTTTTTTAAATTCGTTTGGATCCGCTTCGATGATTGGAAAGGTATTGTAATGCATGGGAATAGCCACCCCAGGTGCGGCAAGTTGCACGGCTTTCACCGCATCCGTTATGCCCATGGTAAAATTATCGCCAATCGGTAAGAGCATAAAGTCGAGCGGAGTCATCTCGCCGATCAGTTTCATGTCGTAAAACAGACCTGTATCGCCGGTGTGATACAGTGACTTGCCGTCGATGGTCAATACCACGCCGGCAGGCTCGCCGCCATACGTATTGTCCGGTGTCATCGAGCCATGGTGGGCAATGGTAAATTTCAGCCTGCCGAACTCGAAGAGGTGGGCGCCGCCAATGTGCATATTATGGGCCCGGAACCCTTTGCCGATGCAGTAGTTGGCCAGTTCGTTGACACAGATAAACAGCGGGTCGGTCCGTTTGGCGATCTTGAAGGCATCGCCAACATGATCGCCGTGTCCATGGGTCAGCACAATAAAATCGGCGCCCACGTCTGCCGATTTGACCGGTGAGGTCGGGTTGTCGTCAAGAAAAGGATCAATGAGAACGACATGACCGTCATCCGTGGTGATTTGAAATGAAGAATGCGAAAAGTACCTGAGTTTCATCTCTGCCTCCTAGTTGAAATACGTCTCTCGTTCTTTCACCTGAGAGTAGCAGTAACGGTCAATGTTTTCAATGAGTTTGTCCGTCGGCAGCTGTTCAGGATGCTAAGCCATATGAGTGGATGAAAGTAAGCATGAACCTGCTTAAAAGCAAAGAGGCAAAGCAGTGACAGTTTGCATGCATGCGGCATCCGGGATTTACGGCAACAGCAGAAATTCCTTGAAGGCCCCGCGCATGCAGTGATTGGAGGCCATCGAGGAAGAATAGGCCCCGGCGTTAATCAGCGCAAGGTATTTTTGTCCGGTCATATCCGGCAGCATGCTCTGTTCGGCCCAGACGTCAAGCGCTTCGTTGATGTGGCCAACCACATGAAAAGGCGCACGCTTCCCGGCAGCGCTGAAAAACAAAGGCACCGGCTGAAAAGGCAAGTTGTAGTAGGCCGGCTCGGGTGCGATATTAAAACCACCGTCGACTCCGAGAAAATGTGTCTGTTGCTTTTTCTCCAGGTACGTTATGCCAAGCAGCAGCAGTCCGGCATCCTTGACCAGATAATCGCCGGGTTCCACATCGATCACCAGATCACGCGCCGTGAAATGTTTTTTGATGATTTCTGCCCATGTGCCAAGATTGAGAGGCTGGTCCGAGGCGACATGGGGCACGCCGAGTCCCCCCCCGATATTGATCCTTTGCACGGTTGGCAGTTGCTCGACAAACCACAGACATTTCCCGACAACAGCCTGCCACTCCGCCAGTTGACCGGTGAGATAGCCGCAGCCGGTATGGAAATGAATCCTTCGAACCGTCAGACCTAGCGATGCTGCCAGGGCCAGGGCCTCAGGGAACTGCTCCCGGTAAATGCCGAACTTGGTGGTGGTCGGGCCGGCGTACTGCAGTAACTGGTTACTCGCCCGACTGACGCCCGCCGCGGGATTGATACGAATACCTATCTCCGATCCCGGCCGCCTTTTGCCCCATTCGCCGATCGCCTGCAGGGAATCGGCGTTAAACAGCAAGCCCTCGTAGCGTGCCAGCTGGTCAAAATCCTGCTGTGACAGACTCGTTGCGGTAAAGGAAATGTCCTGAGGGGTAAAGCCGCACCCCAGAGCATGCTCAACTTCCGCAGGGGAACAGGCATCTATGCCGCAGAGCCCGGTCTGTTTCAAAAAAGTCAACAGGGGGGCAAAACGGTTGGCTTTCATGGCGTAGAACAATCGGTGGTTCTGTTGTTGACCGACAGTCAGCAAGGCGTTTTTTACCCGGGTAATATTTTCTCTGACCCGTTGGGCGGAGTAGACAAACGAAGGGGTGCCGAACTGCCGGGCAAGATCGGCGACCCTCTGCCCGGCAAAATAAAGATGTTGCTGCTGGTAGCAAAGATCGGCTCTTTGCCACCAGTCAGGAGTCTGTCCGGCGTGCATTAGATAACAACGGACAAGCCGACAGGTTCGGGGAGGATGATGTCAGTATCTGAAGGTGCAGGTTTTTGATAGGGTAATTCCAGTCTGCCGGTGATCCAGCCGCGGCAGTTTTCCGCCCCGCAGGAGCAGGGAAACTGCTTGAAAAGATAATCTTCCGTCTCTGCATAATCCATGTACAGGTAACTGTTGGCTGCTATATCCTGCAGTGCCGTCACGGTCAGTTTTTGCATATCGACCGAAACGTTTGGTGCGCAGGAGTGCAGGAAATAACCGGAAAAATAAGGATCGAAGTTGTGACTTGTTGTGGACAACTGCAGGGTATGCTGTCTAATATCGGGCACCGCCTGTTTGGCTATTCTGGCCATAATCGTGCCTTTCTTAAAAGACCGGTAGGTGATTACTCCCATGCCGGTCATCTCGTCTTTGAAAACAATGGAAAAATCCTCAGCACGAGGAAACAGTGGATCATCGCCTAGTTCAGGGGGATATAACATTGGGGGGACTCCAGATAATAAGAGATTGAGAAAAACCTGCAATCCCGAGAACAGGATTGAGGGAGGATAAAAACGACTATATAAACGAAAATTTCAGGAATACAATTATTTTTTTATCAGGCCCTGAATTAATTGTATTTCTCTGCTGGGCAATGGTTTTCGGCAGCTTTTTTGCGCGACCATAAAATAGTCAGGATGTGTTGAAAAGTGTATGAATATATTATAAATTAGTTTTCCTGTCGCTGGTGGAGCGGTCATTTTTTCAGGATGGGGGGTCTGTCGAGCAGTACCGCTTTTTGAGCTCTCTGATATGTGCCGGGCCGATGCCGCAGCAGCCACCGATTATCTGCGCACCCATTTTGATCCAACGCCCTGCTTCAACGGCATATTCCTCGGGGGAAATAATGCCGTTGAACTCCCAGTTCGGCATGACAAAGCGTCCGGAATGGGCGTATACCCCCAGCGTACCCTGCCAGCAGGTCTTGAGCAGGGAAAGCGCCTCCGTCGCTTCGGCAACGTCGGTATGCATGATGAAGGCGGCGGAACCGCCAATTCGGGAAATTGCGTTGACCCCCTCGATGAGGGTCTGTTCTCGTTCCCACAACATAATGTTGCCGGCATCGTTGCGTCTGCAGCTAAAACCAAGCCAGACCGGCAGCCCGGTCGTGCCGGCGGCCTGCACGGCGAGGGATCCCTGCTCGATATCTTCGATCATTTCTATAAGCAGCAGGTCGACGCCCGATTCGGCAAGAAGTTCCGCCTGCTCGACATACCAGGACAATGCCTCGGTGAGTGGCGGATAACATTTTGTCGGATCGCTGCAGAAGGTGGTCGGGGCTAGTGAACCGGCGATTGCCACCGGGCGGGTTGCTGCTTTTCCCCTTGCCCGGACGGCCAGTTTGACGGCTTCTGTGTTGAGATGCCGGAACTGTCCCATCAGCCCGGCGGGCAGCAGCATATGCCTTGCTGTCGAAAAGGAATTCACGGTAATGATATCGACCCCGGCGTCGATATAATCTTCGTGAATCGCCTGGACTATGTGCGGATGGGAGAGAATCGCTTCGGCCGACCACGCCTTGCTGTTCATCGGCACCCCACTTTTTTCCAGTTCCGTGCCGGTGGCGCCATCAAGGAGTACCAGCTGCTTTTGTTGCAGTTTGTCTTCGATAAATGTCATACCATATGCCTCGATAAGGTGACAGCCGAATTGAACCGTTCCCGGTTGATGTTTATCGCCTCCTGGCCGACTTGTTGTTCAGCTTGCAGACGGAGGAAAATATCAGCATTGGGTATACCTCTGCCAAGCGGGACGACAAGAGCTGACAGGACGAAATTCTTCATTTGACCACCGAAAGTTGCGGACAGCCATCCCTGCCGAGGAGAAACAATGGGTGAAATGGCCGATGAAAGTGTCTATGTTATAATTTTACGATATGACCCGTTACCGTCGTGTCGTGAATAAATCGCTGAATATCACACATTATAAATACTTTAGAATAGCAAGTCTTTCAACAACGGAGCATTACATGAAAAAATTTACCATTGCCGGTATTGGTGAGCTGCTCTGGGATGTTTTGCCGGATGCCGAGGTCATTGGCGGGGCGCCGGTAAACTTTGCCTATCACGTTACGGCGCTCGGGGCAAGAGGCATCCCTATCTCGATCGTCGGCAATGATCCTCGCGGTGAAAAGGCCCTTGCCGAATTACAGGAGCGGGGCGTCGATATCTCGGCAATCTCGATTACGGAAGATTTTCCCACCGGCTATGTTCTTGCCACCCTGGATGAAGAGGGCAAAGCCGCCTATAGTTTTCCCGAGGAGGTCGCCTGGGACCATCTGCAGATAAATGAGTTTGCCGAAAATCTGCGAAGCAGCCTCGATGCGATATGTTTCGGCTCCCTGGCCCAGCGGTCCGAGCACTCGCGCCGAACCATCCATGGCTATCTTGACTCTCTTGGCCCCAAGACGATAAAGGTCTTTGATATCAACCTTCGGCAGGATTTTTTTACCAGACAGGTCATTGAAGCCTCATTACAGCGCACGGATATTCTGAAGTTAAACGAGGAGGAATTGCCGGTTCTCGCCAGGCTGCTGGAGCTGAAGGGGCCGGACGACGCATGGCTTTTCGCGATCATGCAACGATATCGTCTGCAGATGGCCATACTTTCCAGAGGCGGCAGCGGCAGCCTGCTCTTGACCCCGACGGAATCCTCGGATCATCCGGGGATTATCACCCATATTGAGGATACCATCGGTGCCGGAGATTCCTTCACCGCGGCGGCAACCATAGGCTATCTGCAGGGGCTGCCCCTGGATGAAATCAATGAACAGGCAAACAGAATTGCCGCCTATGTCTGTACGCAGCAGGGTGGTATGCCGCATGTACCGGATTTGTGGCAGGGCTGAGGTGCTGTCCTGCTGAGAGGATAACCTCAAAAGAAAAAACAGAAAAATAAGGAGTGACAAAAGAAATCATTATGAGCGAAAAATCTTTTCAGGACTACTATCCGGAATCTTTCAGCCATTGTTACGGCTGCGGCACGAAGAATGTTCATGGCCTGCATATCAGCAGTTTCTGGGACGGCGATGAAGCAGTCGCCACCTTTCATCCGAGACAGTTCCATCTGGCTTTTCCCGGCTATGTCTATGGCGGGCTGATCGCGTCCCTGATCGACTGCCACTGTGTCGGCACCGCGGCAGCTGCGGCATATAAAGAAGAGGGGCGGGAACTTGGTTCTCTTCCGCCATTCAGGTATGTTACCGGCTCGCTGCAGGTGGATTATCTCAAGCCAACCCCGCTTGGACCGCCCATTGAACTGCGGGCCAGGGTCGCCGAGATCAAAGGGAGAAAAACAATCCTTCTCGCCACGGTGTCGGTCGACAATATCGTTACCGCCAAGGGGCGGGTGGTCGCAGTACGCATGCCGGAGTCCATGCATCAGGAGCTTGTCCGAAAATAGGCATTTTGTTCAAAATCGAGGCGTTTAGGGAAAATAAGCACAGGCATATAGCTAATATTCCGAGCATTATTTTCCCTAAACAACGAAGAGTTTGGGCAAAATGGCATTTTCGGACAGGCTCAATATGCCTCTAAATCCACTTCCATGAAATTAAACCACATCCCGTTGTGTTGCGCATGATCCAGTTCGATCTGCACAACATCGACGTGGCGTTCTTCAATTTCAAGGAATTTTTCAAAGATGGCGTGAATCTCTCCCTCTGTTTTTTTGCAGGCATCGCGGTAGAAGGCCGACGTTTCTTTTTCAAGCTTCAACGCGCCGGCCAGCACCGATTTGATATCTCCCAGCATTCGCTGCGGGATTTTCGCCTTCAGTTTCTCGATCTTCGATTCAAGCTGCTTGACGGTCGGGATGGAGGTCACCAGCCGGTTAATATCGATAGCCCCCTTTGTTTTCAGCTGCTCGAGGCTGTAGAGTAAAAAATCGACATGGGACTGTTCATCGTCGGCCAGAGCCCGGAAGATTGCCCTGCCGCGTTCATCATCGATTATTTTGTCGGCCTCGCGATAAAGATCCCTGATTTTTTCTTCGTATTGTAATGCCGCGGCGAATATTTCTTGTGAATTCATATAATTTTCCTTTGCTGTTGTCTGTAGATAAATGAAATCAAGTGGTGCGCAACTCTCCGTGCGTCAAGACCTCTTGCCCAGCACAAAAAGTAGCCATGAAAGAACGGTTTGTCGATCAGCGTTTTGGTCGCGCAATCAGCCGTAGACCTGCTGGATACTTGCCGCCAGATCATCATAAAACTCGGTAACGGTGTCATACATGACGGTGGTACCGGTGCTGAAATGGAGGAGAATATCGTTGAAGCATCGAGGTACGTGGGGAAAGAGTTTTCTCAGGTTAAAGACCCTGTCCTGGGAGAGCAGTGAGAGATCGTTCCTGTCCAGGGTGGCAAAGATCTTTTCGCCCATTTCCGGATGCTGCAGGACATCGATCGGCCGCCAGTTTTTTCGACCGAGAATATACAGCAGGATGTTGCCGAGACCGATCAGGTCAAGGGCGAAGGGACGTTCGGGCAGATAGAAGTCATAATCGAAATCAATCCAGCGATAGTGGCCGTCCTCCCGGTCGATGAGGATATGGTCTCTTCTGATGTCCCCGTGCTTGAAACCGTGCCGGTGGAGGAGGATAATCGCTTCCACCGCTTTGAGAAAACGGCGCAGGATACCTTCGACATGTTTTGTCAGATAGTCCACCTGGCTGCAGTCAATGCGGCCGATGGCGTTATCCAGCCGTGTGCCGGAGATGATATCGAGAATTCGCACGAGATTGCCGGCTTCATCAAGAGCCGAGTAGCCCTGCATAAACATTGAATTGCCGTGGACCAGATCGAGTACTCGTCCTTCCTTTTCCGGTCGGCGATAACATGTTACCGTCAGCGGTCCCAGGGCCAGGGTAAACGTTTCATGGAAGACCAGTTTGAGAATTTTCCTCTCCCCTGATTCCAGATCATAGACCTTCGGCACCCACTGTTTCGGCTGTTCTTCAATGCCGAATCGGCCTTCTTTGGTGTACCCGACCACCAGGAAATACCTGTTGTCGACATGGATGATATCGCCATAATCTATGCGCGTGAAATCACTGGTATCGGTAAAGATCGTCGGCTGCCTGCGGGTATTTTTCACGGCGTTGTGGCTTTGCAGCAGGGGGAGGATGTGCGGCGGGAAGAGGCTCCAGTCGACCATGGTTCACCCCACTATCCAGGTGGTGAAATCGTTGCAGTGTCTGGCCAGGGCGTTGGAGATAGAACCAAAGAGGAATTCTTCGGCCTTGGAGACGCCCCGTTTGCCGGTAACCACCGTACCAAAATTGCCGTTTCGCCGCACCTCAAGGACGGTTTCGCTGATGGTTTTCCCCTCTGCCATATGGGTGGTGCAGTAGATGGCATCGCGGATAATGTCGGCACGTACGAGAATTTCCAGGCATCTGCCGAAGATATGCTCGGCCTTGACGATGCGCTGGGCCTGGTATTCTTCCAGCACGCCGCCTTTCTGGGCAAAATCAGGCGGCGGCTCAGGATAAACATGTAAGAGACAAATTGACACTGCTGCTGCCTTGCCGGCGACCTGTCCAACATACTTGACCGCCCGGAGTGAGGATTCCATCTCGTCGACAGCAATAAGAATATTGTTCCAATCGGCCATAGCATCCCCCCTGTCTGAAGTTACATGGTGGCCCTTTCTTTTACATCATTGTTGTTCAACTCCTGGTTTCCAGCATTCCAGCAGCTTAATCAGTTCCAGCATGGTCTGGTGGGTGGGTACCTTCACCCCGTGTTCCTCGGCGTAACGGCAGATTGCCCCGTTTTGTGCGTCGATTTCGGTCGGCTGTTCATTGAGGATATCCTGCAGCATGGAAGAGAGGTTGTTGGCGCTTTTTTCACAGGCGTCAAAGAGCAGTTCATAGAGATCGGGATAGACCAGTACGATGGAGCAGCTGTCCGCCACCGCCCGGCCTTCATCGAGGAGCCGTTTCATCAGGGTGATGGACTCCATCTTCGAGGTGAGCGAGCCGTTCGGCACCTGGAGAATCGCCGACACCGGGTTGATGGCCGAATAGGTGATCACCTTGCACCAGAGCCTGCCGATGATGCTTTTCACCATCTGGGTCTCGATGCCGCATCGGTTGAACACATGATTGATGTTCTCCAGGCGTTTGGAAAATGTGCCGTTCAATTCGCCGATATAGGTTTTCGCCAGGCCGCCCTGTCTGACCCGGGCATCGCTGAGCGCGGTTCCCGACATAAAGGTGATGCCGAGGAGGATATTTTCCCGCGGGACGATCTTGGAGGCAACTTCCATATTGCCGAGCCCGGTCTGCAGACAAAGAAGCGGGCAGGCATCGCTGATCAGATGAGCGACGTCTTTTACCGCTGCCAGGGTGGCCTGGGACTTCACCAGGAGAAGGACCAGGTCCGCTTCCGTGAGAGAGTCGGCCGAGAACATGGCACGGACCGGAAAAGACTGTGCTTCCTCGGGGTGCTGGTTGCCATCCTCAATGAGACCGATCCCTTTTTCCTGCAGGGCCCCCAGGGTTTTTCGGTCAATATCGATCAGGGTGATTTCATTGCCGCCCTTGACCAGGAAATAACCAAAAAGCCTCCCGATTGCACCACCTCCGACAATGACAATCTTCATACTCCGCCTCCGTAGGTCAAGATGTTGGAAAAGCTGTCTGCGCGCCGCTCTTCCATGATACTCTGTGAACTTTCAGGGAAAAAATACACCTTCTTCATTTGTAATATACCATAACAACAATGCCCAGCCGCGGACTATTTTTTGTCGGCCATCCATCACCCGGATTTTTTCCGGGAGGGCAGGAGATGCGTCGGGCTGCCCAGAAAAATTTCCGCCGCCTCCGCCATGGTTTCCGACAGGGTCGGGTGCGGATGGATGGTCAGGGCCAGATCTTCGGCCAGGGCACCCATTTCGATAGCCAGGGCCGCTTCACTGATTACCTCTTCGGCATGGCGGCCGGTGATACCGACGCCATGGATTCTGCCGGTTTTCGGCTCGGTCAGCAGTTTGGTCAGACCGTCGGTCATGGCCATGGTCTGCGCCCGGCCGGAATATTTCCACGGGAATTTCTGTACCCCATAGGGGATATTGTCGGCAATGGCCTGCTGCTCGGTAAGGCCGCACCAGCTGATCTGCGGATCGGTATAGACCACCGCTGGAATTGTCCGGGCATCGAAAGCACTATTTTTGCCGCTGATCACCTCCGCCGCCACCCGTCCTTCACGGCTGGCCTTGTGCGCCAGCATGACGCCGCCGGCGACGTCACCAACCGCAAAAAGATGCGCATCGGCGGTCTCCTGTCGCTCATTGATCGAGATGAACCCCCGGCTATCGAGGGTGACGGCCGTGTGTTCCAGGCCGAGCCCGCCGCTGTTGGGCACCCGACCGATGGCTACCAGGGCCCGGTCGAAACGGCGCTGCTCCTTTTTACCGTTGTGTTCGAAGCTGACCTGCACCGCGCCATTTTCTTCGATGAGACCATCAATCTTTATATTGAGGAGAATGTCGGCAAACAAGGTGGCGAGTCGTCGGTGGAGCGGTTGAACCAGATCAGGATCAACCTGGGCCAGCAACCGGTTTTCCCGTTCCATCACGGTTACCTGGCTGCCCAGTGCCGCATAGATCGAACCAAGTTCCAGGCCGACATAGCCGCCGCCGATCACCAGCAAGGTCTGTGGAATATCGGCCAGGCGTAACGCGGCGGCGGCGTCCATGATCCGCCCGCCCGGAACAAATGCAACCCCCGGCAGCTCAAGCGGCCGGGAACCGGTGGCGATTATGGCCTTTTTAAAACGTATCCGGCTGATTTCGGCGCCTTCGAGCCGCACGGTCGTGGCACTGGCAAAGCGCGCCAAGCCCTGCACGAGCAGGATGCCCCGATGTCCGGCCAGGCCCACCAGACCCTCGGCCATGGTGTCGATCACCTGTTCCTGCCAGGCGCGCATGACCGCAAGGTCAAGTTGCGGCTTGCCAAAACTGATCCCTCTGCTCTTTGCCTGTCCGGCATCTAGGAGCAGTTCGGCGAGCTGCAGCAAGGTTTTCGAGGGAATGCAGCCGGTATGCAGGCAGACTCCGCCGGGGCGCGGGTTGGTATCGACCATTATCACATCCAGGCCCAGATCGGCCGCCCGAAAGGCGCTGGCGTAGCCTCCGGGGCCGCCGCCGATGACCAGCAGGTCGGTGTTCATTTCCATATCGCCCATTACCATAGTGTGCTCCTAAATCATGGTAATCAGCAGCTCGTCCGGGTCCTCCAGGGCATCGATGATCAGCCGCAGAAAGCGAATGGCGTTGGCGCCATCGATCACCCGGTGGTCGAAACAGAGGACAATCGGCATGAGCAGCCGGGGGACGATCTCATGTCTGCCGCGTTCGTCGGTGACGACGGCGGGCTGCATCCGTCCCTGGCCCAGGCCGAGGATGGCTACCTCCGGGTAATTGATGATGGCGGAAAAGTGGCTGCCGCCAAGGGGGCCGGTGTTGGTGATGGTAAAGGTGCCGCCCTGCATATCTTCCGGACTGTGCGTTCCGCTGCGGACTCTGCTCGCGGCGCTGGTTAATTCCACGGCCAGCTCCTTGATGCTCTTGCGGTCAACGTCGCGGATCACCGGGACCATCAGGCCCTTTTCGGTATCGACGGCGATGCCGAGGTTGAAATAACGCTTGATGATGATCTGCTGCGCCTGTACATCGAGGCTGGCATTGAAGCCAGGATAATTTTTCAGGGCGGTGGCCACCGCCTTCATGGCAAAAATTGTCATGGTCAGCCTGCCGCCTGCCGCCTCGATGTCGCTCTTATGCCGTTGCCGGAAGGCTTCAAGCCTGGTGATATCGACATTGTCCTGGCACTGCACATGCGGGATCTCGGCCCATGATCTGCTCATCTGCCGGGCCGTCGCCCGCCTGATGGAACGAAACGGCAGCCGTTCTATCTCACCCCATTTACTGAAATCCGGCAGTTCCCCGGTCGCGGCTGCCGGCTGCCGGGGCCTTGGTGCGGTGGCAGAGGTTTGCCGGGTTTGAGTGGCTTGCGAGGTCTGAGGCTGCACCGTTGCCGGCTCGGCTGCGTGGAGCTTTTCGGCATACTGTGCAACATCCTCCTTGGTGACGATGCCGCCCGAGCCGGTCGGTTTCACGTCATGCAGGTCGACGCCCAGCTCCCGGGCCAGCCGCCTGGTCGACGGCGAGGCGGGCACCGGTCTGCGTTTTTGTTCCGGCGGGTGCGGCTGTTGCGGTCCTTGCGGCGCAACCGTTGTCTCGGCCTTCGGCGGCTCAGGTGGCCGGTCATCGACCGCCGTCGCCGCGGAGGTAAAGGTCATCAACA
Source organism: Desulfocastanea catecholica (assembly GCF_054657295.1). Lineage (NCBI taxonomy): Bacteria > Pseudomonadati > Thermodesulfobacteriota > Desulfobulbia > Desulfobulbales > Desulfobulbaceae > Desulfocastanea > Desulfocastanea catecholica. Next base: position 165,220 of record NZ_BAAHYZ010000001.1, on the reverse strand, counting down.
CGTCGCCGACTCGGGCCATATCGCCGACCTGCACAAGAATCTCCTGTACTGTTCCGGTAAAGGGGGAGGGGATCTCCACGGCGGCCTTGTCGGTCTCAATTTCCATGATAATATCGCCTTCCCGGACAGCCTGGCCAATGACGACCGGCAGGGCGAGTATTTCTGCTTCATGAACACCTTCGCCGAGATCCGGCAACCGAAAGGATGTGGTCATAATTGCTCCGTGTTGAGCTTCATATTGTGGTTCTTGTTGATTTGGTCTTGCCTTTTCTGTTTATTTCTGCAGCGTCTTGCGCGCGGCGGCGGCTATCCGCGGGCCACTGGGCAGATAGCTTTTTTCCCGACTGAAGTAGGGGATGATGACATCAAAACCGGTGACCCTTTCGATCGGGGCCTCGAGAAAGTAGAAAGCGCCCTCCATCAGCCTTGTGGCGATCTCCGCCCCGGGGCCGAAACTGCCGGGTGCCTCGTGGACGATCACCGCCCGGCCGGTCTTCTGCACCGAGGCGATCATCAGGCGCTCATCTAAAGGGGAAAGCGTCAGCAGATCGATAACCTCCGCCTCAATCCGGTCTTTTTGCTGCAATTCTTCCGCGGCTTCCAGGGCCGGGCGCAGCATGGCGCCGTAGGCGATGATGGTCAGGTCGTCGCCGGTGCGGACAATATTCGCCTGGCCGATGGGCATGGTTTCCTCTGCCTCCGGCACTTCCTCGCGAAAGGCGCGGTATAAGGCCTTGCCTTCATAGAAAATCACCGGATCGGGGTCGCGGATGGCACTGACCAGCAGGGCTCGCGCGTTGCGCGGCCCGGACGGGATGACCATTTTCAGTCCCGGGGTGTGTGCCCAATACGTTTCCCGACTTTCGGCATGATGTTCCAGGGCCCGGACCCCGCCGCCGTAGGGGGCGCGCATGACCATCGGCACGGTGAGTCGTCCCCGGGTGCGCCAGCGCATGCGGGCCGCGTGGTTTTCCAGCTGATGAAAATTATGGTAGGAAAAGCCGGAAAACTGAATTTCGCAGACCGGTTTCAGGCCGTAGATGGCCATGCCCACCGACATGCCGACAATGGCCGATTCGGCCAGCGGCGTATCGATGACCCGCTCATCACCGAACTGGTCTATCAGCCGATCGGTCACCCGGAATACCCCGCCGTCACGACCGATATCCTGGCCGAGCAGAACTACCGAATCGTCTTGTGCCATCTCCTGGCGCAGCGCCAGATTGAGCGCCTCGACCATCGTCATCTTAGCCATGGTGGTCCTCCCGGTCACGGTCGTCAAGCTCATGGGCCAGGGCTGCTTTCTGCGCCTGCAGGCGGGGCGGCAGTTCGGCGTAAAGATGGTCAAACATATCAAGCGGATTGTTAAGTTCTTGCATCCGTTGTTCGGCCGTATCGATAGCGGTCTGGATCTCCTCTTTCACCTTTTCCTCAAGAGCGGTACGGTCACTTTCGGTAAGAATGTTTTTTTTCAGCAGATACTTTTCGTAGCGAAGCAGAGGATCTTTTTGTCGCCAGAGTTCGACTTCTTCCTCCGAGCGGTATTTTTTTGGGTCGTCGGCGGTGGTGTGCATCATGATCCGGTAGGTGATGCATTCGATCAAGGTCGGACCGTCGCCGTTTCGCGCACGATCGACTGCTTCGGCGGTCGCTGTATAGACCGCCAGGATATCGTTGCCGTCGACCTGGATGCCCGGCATGCCGTAGGCCAGGGCTTTTTGTGCCAGGGTTGCCGTGTGGGTCTGTTTGGCGAGCGGCACGGAAATTGCCCACTGGTTGTTCTGGCAGACGAAGACCACGGGGCATTGATAGACCGCAGCGCAGTTCATTGCCTCGTGGAAGTCGCCCTCCGAGGTGGCGCCGTCGCCGAAGAAGGTCATGATCACCTCATCAGTCTTGCGGTATTTTGCCGCCAGGCCAAGACCGACGGCGTGCAGGGTCTGCGAGGCCACCGGCACTGCCATCGGTAAATCCCGCTGGCCGGCTGGAATTATGGTCCCTTCGTTGTACCCGTTATAGTAGAGCAGGACACTTTCCATCGATCGGCCGCGCATGATCTCCGCTGCGGTTTCTCGAAAGGCGGGGACCAGCCAGTCGCTGTCGCGGAGCAGGACAACCGAGCCGATCTGCGATGCTTCCTGTCCTTTGATCGGAGGAAAGGTGCCGATGCGACCCTGGCGCTGCAGGTCGAGCAACCGTTCATCGAACCGTCGCCCGAGCAGTGCCGCCCGAAACATTTTGCGGTGGACTTGCTCGGAGATATCCGGTTCCAGTGCGGTATCGAGGTTGTGGTTTTCGTCGAGTATGGAGAGGTACTCTATATTGTTTGGCAGAGTGAGATGTTTTCGACCCATAGATAATTCCTTTAATGATTCCTTTGCCCACTACATTGCCGACTACATTGCCGACTATAGTAAGCAATCGATACAATTCGTCAAAGGGTAAGAACGTATTTTAAATAATATGCATGGGATCGCTATTTTCAATTATTTCCTGTAGATCTATCTCTATTAATTCCTGGTTATCCTCGCTGGATGGAGTGATTATTCAAACTGTGATCGGAAAATGGCCATCTCCTCGCGCAGACTTTGCATTTCCCGGCGCAGTTCGTCTATCTGTTGCTGCAGTTCGCCTGTGCGATCGACCTCGGGGCCAGCTTTTTTAACGCGAAGAATCGTTTCCGCACCCTTCTCCTCCGGCTCGCCGCTCAAAAGATGCGCGTAGCGAGACTCTTTGCGCCCCGGTTGCCGGGGCAGCCTGGTGACCAGTTGCATGTCTTCAAGGTTGGCTATACTTGTCTGGACCTCGTCAAGGCTGGAAAAAGCATACAGACGTTCGGTGCGGGTACGGATTTCGCCAACGGTTTGCGGCCCGCGCAGCAAGAGAATACAGATAATTGCCCGTTCCCTCGTCACCAGCTTTAAATTTTCGGCGAAAATCTGTTCATATTTTGCCGCCCGGCTGATGTTGCTCTGTCTGATCAGGTTGCGTTCTCGCAGGCCATTTAACGCATAAACAACTGTTTCTTCGTCAAAAGAGACCACCGGGTCGCGGTTGGATTTCTGGTTGCAGGCATTGATTAGGGCATTCAGCGTGAGAGGGTAGTAGTCAGGTGTGGCCATTTCCTTTTCCAGCAAACAGCCAAGCACCCGGACTTCGTCGTCAGTGAGTAAAATATCCATGAAATCTAACTGGAGAGAGTTTTGCGTAGATTGAGAAATTACCCAAGGTTACTTGTTTATCGTCGTCAAGAATAAAAATATCGACCAAGGCGATCTATAATTTTAGAGGGCATCTCAAAGACATTGATCGCTTTTTCGCGCAGGCCGCTTTTTCCAGCCGTACCCAGCTTGAAGTCGGAATAAAACTTCTTGCCGCATGAGGGACAGGCCATAAGCATGCCGCCGATATTCGTTGGAAATCGTAACCGCTGGCCGCATTCCGGACACTTTTTTTCAATATAATCAGTCATGGTTTCGATAGGATAGAACTTTAGGAGCCGTTAAGAAATAACCCGGCCATTTATATCCATTTCGTTACGGATCCTTATACCCCTCAAGGGGGTACTGAAAAGAGTGGCGTTCCGAGCATTCTTTCGGCCATGTTATTTTTTGACAACGCCTTACCGGTGATGAACACCTGTACGAGTACCGCAAGACACCTGGCAAGATAGGTTTATTACATCATTTCTTTTAGTATACTACAGGTTGGGGCTGCTTGAGAATTTTTTTAGAAAATTATCGTATTTTCCAGCGGCCTCAGTGCAATATCTCTCTTACCTTAACGGAGAGCTGGGAGACGTTAAACGGTTTTTGAATAAAACCTTTACAGCCCCGGTTGAGAATTTCTCGTGCCTGCCCATCAATACTGTAGCCGCTGCACAGCAGCACCCGGACGGCTGGATCTCGTTGTTTCAATCGGTCATAGAGTTCCCCGCCCCCCATCTCGGGCATGATCATATCAATGATAACCAGATCAATCCGGTTCCGGTTCGCGCTGTACACCTCAAGAGCTTCCCGGCCCGATGCTGCTGTCAGCACTTTGTAGCCAAGCAGGCTAAGAATCTCTTGACCGATCTCGATAATCATCGGCTCGTCATCAACCAGAAGAACAGTCTCCGAGCCTTTTTGCACAGTGGCGGTCGTGCGGATTTCAGGCATGACTTTTTTATCGGTTGCCGGGAGGAAAATGGTGAAGATGGTCCCTTTGTTCAAGGCGCTTTTGACGGAAATGCCACCCGCATGATTGCGGATAATTCCGTAGACCATGGCCAGGCCGAGACCGGTGCCATGGCCGATGGCTTTGGTGGTGAAGAAGGGATCGAAGATCTTCTGCATCGTCTCGTCATCCATGCCTTCGCCGGTGTCGGACAGCGTCAACTGCACATACTTGCCCGGAACGATACCATAAAATCCAACGTCACGTTCGGCCAGCACTATCCGGCTGGTGGCAATGCTGATAAATCCTCCTCCGGGCATGGCTTGACCGGCATTGACCAGCAGGTTGAGGAGAACCTGTTCGATCTGGTTGGCATCCGCCTCGATCGACCAGAGGTCGCTTTGGAGAGCGGTGGCAATGGAAATTTCTTTTTTGGTCCGGCCAAACATCTCGAGGCTTTTTTCGACCAGCAGATTCAGGTCGACCGGCCGAACTTCGTATTTTCCACCCCGGGCAAAGCCGAGCAGTCTGGTGGTTAAATTCGCCGCGCTGGCCACGTATGCTTCAATAGTTTTCAGTTGAGCGTAGTGCGGATGGCTGACGGCCAGTTCATTGAGCATAAGCGCGGTTCTGCCCCCTATGCCCATGAGCAGGTTATTGAAATCGTGGGCTATACCACCGGCAAGGGTGCCAAGGGATTCGAGGCGCTGCGATTGCTGCAGGTGTTCCTCAAGGGCCTGGCGGGATTTTTCGGCGGCCTTGCGGTCGGTTATGTCCCGGGCAATGCCTCGGTAACCGGTGAGCTCACCATCCTCGCTGCGAATGACCGAGATAATCGTCTCGGCGTATCGCACCCTGCCATCATGGCGCTGAAATTTCAGCTCCAGCGTCTTGCCGAGTTTTTCCGTGGTAAGGATATCCGGCAATCCTGCATGGATGGTACGGGCGGTCTGGGGATCCAGGCTGTCGGCAATATTTTTGCCGAGCAGATCCGACTCGCTATAGCCAAGCATATGGCACATCGCCTGATTGACCAGCGTCAGACTACCGCGCACATCTATTTCATAATAGCCGTCTTCTATGCTCTGGATAATATTGCGGTATCTTCTCTCACTGGCAATTATAGCCTGTTCGTATCTCTTTCGTTCGATGGCCAGGGCGACCTGGGCGGAAACGGAGTGCAGGACATTCAGATCGATCCGATCAAAATGCTGTGCATCATGGTAGCTCTGGGTGGCCATAACGCCAATGACTTCTTCCTTTATTTTTAATGGAACACCGAGCCAGATAATTGGTACTGTGCCGATAATGCGGCGCTGTGCAGCTCTTTGCTGCAGGTCGGCCTGGTTCAAAAAAAGCGGCGTTTCGGCGAGAAGAACCTCTCCGGTCAGGGAGTTTTCTTCACTGAACCGGTCGGAATAGGTATTCTCACAATCAAATTGGTCAACAAAGTAGGGAAATGAAATCCGCCGTGTCTGTTTGTGGTAGATGGCAATGTAAAAATTACTCAGATCGATGATTTCCCCGAGTATACGATGAATAGAGGCATAAAGCTCCCCGAGATCTTTCGCGGTGTTGACGGCATTAGCGATGCGAAAGAGGGTATGGGTTATCTGCTCTGCGCGTTTTCGCCCGGCAATTTCCTGATCGAGCTGCTGCCTGGCTTGTTCGAGCTGGCTGTTGCGCCGGCAAAGCTGTCTTTGAAGATGTTCAAGAGTTTCCAGAGAGATTGCTCCTTTGGTGCTGGTTTGGTCGATATCGTACAGAGTAGTAGACACAAAAAAATCCTGTCAGGTGTCAGCATACTTATATGCATTACCGTTTGCAAGTCGGATGCGCTCCTGATTATAAGTGATTAAACCGTCATCTGAAAGTATGATGCATCGATAATAAAGCAGCTTGCCGGACGGTGAGGGCAGCGGCAGTTGTAAATTCGGCCAAGCAAAGGGTATGCAGGGGGAAAGATGATACAGATAGGCAAGATGAACAGGCTATCGGTAAAAGGCACGCAGGCATACGGTATTCATCTTGATGGTGGTGCGGCGGGGGATATTCTTCTGCGGGATAAGTTTGCTGCTGAAAAATACCAGGCCGGGGATGAAATCGATGCCTTTGTTTATGTCGACAGAGAACAGCGCCTGGTGGCAACGACACAGAAACCCATGGCCATGGTCGGCGAATTTGCCCTGTTGCGGGTGGTGACCAACAGCGCGGCAGGCGCCTTTATGGACTGGGGGCTTGAAAATGATCTGTTTGTGCCGAAAAGTGAGCAACAGGACAACATGAGGAAGGGTAAGTCATATGTTGTCTTTATCTTCCTCAGTGAAAAACACAACCGTATTACCGCCTCTTCCAAGCTGGATAAGTTCCTTGATCTGCAGCCGCCACCCTATGCAGAGGGAGAAGAGGTTGATCTTCTGGTCTTTGCCCGGACTGACCTGGGGTACAGTGCAGTGGTCAACAGTTGCCATAGCGGCATGATTTATGAGAACGAAGTTTTTCAAAAGCTGGTCATAGGGCAGCGGCTGCAGGGCTACGTAAAAAAAATACGTGAGGACCGTAAAATAGATCTGAGACTGCAGCAGACAGGCTACCGGCAAATCGATACTATTTCTCAGACCATTCTGGATACGCTCAAGGATCGCGGCGGTCTGGTTGCCGTCACCGACAAAAGCCCGCCGGAAGAGATCTACGCCTTGTTCGGGGTGAGTAAAAAGGTTTTCAAAAAAGCCATTGGCGGCCTGTATAAAAAAAGACGTATCATCATCGCCCCCGACGGCATCAAGCTTGTCGATTGATGAGTTGAGATCATTGGCGCTTTCTCGTCCGCTCAGCTTGCCTTCGTTGCCGCGACGACGACAAAGACACATTGGCCGTATCCCGGCCTCAGGCATTCGATCTGCCGTGTCTCGCGCAGCGGATGCGCCAGTGTCTGGCCCCAGGCGTGAATCGAAAAACCTGCTTGCCGAATAAGCCGGCTGACCTCGGTTGCGGAATAAAAAGTGGCGGCGCGGTAAAAGACACTTTCCGCCTGATGCGCCAGGTAGTCTTGACCCAAGTCGCTTGCTCGATCAATGAAGCCGATGACGAGACGGCCGTCCGGCTTGAGCACTCTGCAGGTTTCGGCAAGCATGTGTGCAGGGGAATCAACAAAACAGATGGTCGTCACCACCAGCGCGTGGTCGAAACTCCCGTCCTTGAAAGGCAGATTTTCGGCCGCCGCCTCTATGGTCTTGACGCCCCGTGCAGCCGCGTAGGCAAGCATTGCCGGAGACGGATCAATGCCCACCTCTATGCCGAGCGGTGCGGCGAAACGACCGCTCCCCACGCCGATTTCGATGCCCCGCCCTTCCCAGGGCACAAAGGGGCGCAGGGCCAGCAGCTCAGAAATATAGGCCGCCGCATTCTTGTCGAACCACGCCTCATAGCGGGGATGGTGCTTCTCGAAAGGGCTCACTCCGGACATGACAATACCTCCCGCAACATGGCGACAAAGCGGCGGTTGTCCTCGGGCAATGCCGTGGTGATGCGCATGAAACCTGAGCCGAGCTCCGGGTCATTGAGTGGTTTGATGTGGATGTCGCGATGGCGCAGCTGTTCGGCAATATAGGTCGCATTGTGCGGTGAAAAATCGGCGAGGAAGAAATAGGTCCGGGTTGGATAAGTGCGTACGCCGAGCTTGCGTAGCTCTGCCGCCAGCGCCTCGGTCCAGGTGTGCAGTCGCACTGCGCGGGCATAAATCTGCTCTTCATGCTGCAGCGTGGCGATGGCGGCCGCCTGACTGGGACGGGCGAGCGGGTAGGTGTCATTGCGGCTGTTCAGGTCATCAGCGATGGCTTCGGGAAAAATGCCGTAGCCCACACGAAAGCCGGCCAGACTATGGGCCTTGGACAGGGTGCGGGTGACGAGCAGGTTGGGGTGCTCGGGCACGAGATGGGTCACCGATTGCCCGGCCATGCCGATGAACGCCTCGTCGACCAGGAAGTATGTTTGCCGGTAACGCTGCAGGAGACCCGGCAGGGGTGACATGTCGAAGATACCACCGTTGGGGTTATTCGGGTTGACAATGACCATGAGTGTCGAATTTTCAGGAATAACCAGCTCGGACAGGTCGAAGGCGAAGTCTTTATCCGGCGGAAGCCTTGTCTCCGTATACTGTCCGGCTATCTCCGGAAACAGCACATAAGTTGGCGTCAGCAAATGCACCTGCCGGCCGAAGCGGTCGAACAGTTGCCGCAGAATGAGCTCGGAGCCGGCGTTGATATGGATGAGCCGTTCGGCCACGTCGAGCTGCCGGGCGATGAGCTCGCGCAACGGCGCTGAATACGGCTCGGTGTAATAGTTGCTGTGCGGGGCCTCGGCCTGGGCGGCGGCAATCGCCTTGTCTATCGGCGGCAGCGGGTTTTCGCACAGCAGCAGTTTGATACCCTGAAAGGTACCGCCGCCTTTCTCCGTTATTGCACTCATGTTCGCCTCCTCCCCCGACTCATTCCCGTGGGTTCCTGCACTGTATTCACCCGAAGGCGGCAACAGTGTTCCCAACACTGCTACGTCTTGGATAAAACAATTATCACGGCGACGAGGATCCCGCCGCCGAGGGCAACAAAACTGTATTTCTTCGAATAGACAAATCCGGTTCATCTGCCCTGCTGGCCGCGAAATCGACCTCCTCTGCCGAGACCTCTGCCGCGGCCTTGACCCGGGCCGGGGCGGGAATTTCCCCTCGCCGGTGTTCCTGAAGTTTCCTTGAATTCACCTCGCAAGAATTTGTCCAGCGCCTGCTGCACGGTATCTGTATTGGAAGCTCCCTCATACACTCTGATATTGCTATTGCGCAGGGCGTTTAAGGCATTTACTCCGACCACCCCGGTCAAGACGGCATGTGTTCCCTTATCGGCGATTTGCCGGGCTGCGGTAATACCAGCCCCCTCGCCGCCGGTGGCCGCCGAATTGTGGATCACTTCCCTTGCCATACTTTCCGTATCAATGATCTGAAAATAGAGCGCCCTGCCGAAGGCGTTGTCCACCTTGGCATCCAGGGTATTATTGCTGGCGGTTATGCACAGTTTCATAGCGTGTCTCCTCTTTTCTGTTGGCAGCCACAATGCTGTCTCTGTCCTCCTGAAAGCAGAAAACCTCCAACGGAAACGAGTGTTCCATCGGAGGCTGCAAAAAATACATTCGGCAAAACCTGTCTTCCTCTTTCATTGGAATATTCCTTTGCGTAGAGGTCGTTTAATTGGCAGTATTAAGAGTGCATATACAATTTACATATTCCTTTGTTTGTTAGAAATCAAGTGCTACAAAGTTCTCGCTTCTTCGTCATACCGGGTGATTCTCCAGCACTTGACGAATTTTAACGGCCAGATCATTTTTGGCAAAGGGCTTCTGGATAAAATACACATCCTTGTCTAATACCCCGTGGTTGGTGATGATATCGGCGGTGTAGCCAGACATGAACAGGCATCTCATCTGTGGGTACTCTTCCAGCAGCACGTCGGCAAGGTCTCGGCCGTTTAGGCCGGGCATGACCACATCGGTGATGAGCATGTCAATTTCCCCGGCGAAATCAGCAGCACGGCGCATTGCCTCCTCTGGCGAACCGGCAGGCAGGACAACATAGCCAAGACTTTCCAGCATGGTCATGGTCATGCTCAGAATAGTCGTCTCGTCCTCAACAAGCAGGATGGTTGCATTGCCACGCATGACCGGTGGCGCCAATTCTTTTTTTCCCTGCCTGGTATCGCCGTGATGACGGGGCAGGTAAATGGTAAAACTGGTTCCCAACCCTACTTCGCTGGAGACATTAATAAAACCATTGTTCTGTTTCACGGTACCGAACACGGTGGCCAGTCCAAGGCCGGTTCCCTTGCCGATATCTTTCGTGGTGAAGAAAGGCTCAAAAATTTGTGACAAAGCCGGTTTATCGATGCCGCAGCCGCTGTCGGTCACGGTCATGCGCACATACTCTCCGGGAACCCATTCGGCGTGTGCGGCACAGTAGCCCTCATCCAGGATGCTGTTGTCCGTTTGCACGGTCATCTGGCCGATGCCGGCGATGGCATCCCGGCCATTGATACAGAGGTTCACCAGTATGAGATCGATCTGCGACGGGTCAATCTTCACCGGCCATAAACCAGCGCCGGGGAGCCAGGTGAGATTGATGTCCTCGCCGATGAGCCGCCGAAGCATTTTGAGCATTCCTTCCACGGTTTCGTTCAGATCGAGCACCCTGGGTTCGATTGTCTGTTTGCGGGCAAAGGCAAGAAGTTGTCTGGTAATATCAGCAGAGCGAAGCGCGGCTTTTTGGATTTCTTTAAGTTTATTAGAGAGTGGATGAGACTGGTCTACCTCCTCCAGGGCCAGTTCTGCGTAACCAAGGATCACTCCGAGCATATTGTTGAAGTCGTGCGCCACACCACCCGCCAACTGGCCGATAGCTTCCATTTTTTGCGTCTGACGATATTGTTCCTCCAGCTGAATTTTTTCTGCCAGGGTTGCGGCCATATCATGAAACGCCTCGGTCAGTATGGCAATCTCTCCGGTTTGCGGGTTGCATTCAACGCGGGCTTCGAGGTTCCCCTGGGCAAATTTTCGTGTCAATGTCACAAGACGCTGTATCGGAGAAATCACTGTTTTCCGGCCAATCACCCAGGAGATAAGCAGAGACACCACCGTGGTCAGAAGCAGGAGCAAGACATTTCTGGTCAAGGCTGCGTTGGCGGGTTGGAGGATATGGTCTTCGGGAATACCAGCCCAGACATGCAGATAAGGAGTGTTTTCATCCCTGAGTTGAATTTTTTCATAGGCAAGTATTCGACGCAGGCCGTCTGACCCGGTAGCGAAGAAGAGTCCTTCCTTTGCACCGTTAATGGCAATGGTCCATGGCTTGGCCTGAATGGGCCGGCCGATGGGATTGGTATTTTTCCGTGCGGGATAATAAAACATCCGGATGCCATTATGGTCGGTTACGGCTAAAAACGATTTCTCAGGCAGTGTTGTCACGTCATAGAAACGGGCAAAAACATCGAGCTTGATGGCAGCGGTCAAAAGAGCCCTGGGGGTATTTTCCTTGTCGAGTACCGGATAGGCAAATGCGAATGCTGGACTTGCTGTCCCTACCCTGGTGATAATATATTCGCCAACCGCAAAATCTTTTTTCTTCAGGGCCTCTTTGACGTGCTTGCGATCCGCAAGATTGGTTTCGGTAAAAGGTTTGCCCGAAGCGATGACTTGCCCGCTGAGGTCAATGAGCGTGATATTACTAAAGTTAGGATTCTGCTCCAGCATAGCACTGAGGAGAGGATTGCATTCGCTGGGGTCTCCGGTCTGAATTGCCGGGAGCAGTGACAGGGTAGAAAGTATCTGTTTTGTCGACTGGGTGATTCCTTTTTGCGCTTCGGCCATGGTCCGGGTTAAGAGCGAAACATCCGATCTGGCCTTTTCAATACGTTCTCGTCGCTGCTCTATGCCGGAATATAAAAGAATGGCGAGGCAGGGCGTAACGGCAAACAGTATCAGCAGCACCAATTTATTTTTTATTGAACGTACATGCAAAAAATTCATTTCTATTCGATCAGGGTGTCAGGGATTGTTCATAGCGTCATTAAAAAGGTTGGATTTCAATAGCTGTTGTGTTTGTCACGATAAACCTACATTACCGGCAGAAGCAGAGCAAGGAGATCATGAAATGATATCACGGCAATGTCTTGCTTAAACGTTGGTAAAATGAAAAGAATGATGGACTGGTAAAAAAAGATTGCCGCTTGCAAAAATATCTTTGGTGTGGTCAATTTTTGACCTTGGCGCACCTGCACGGCTCGTCTTGACCGTCTTGACCGAAAACACCGGCCTTCTTTAAAGTACTCAATGTAATTATAGAAATAACAAAGGATTGCTCATGGTTACGCTGCAGATCGATACCATCCGGCAACTTGCTGATTCCCCGATAATTTTCAAACGCGGGGAGTTCCTGCAGAAAAACGGCGCCTTTCGCCGTATCGCCGAACAAAGCGGAGAAGGCCGGTATGTGTATGAGGTTGATGGCAATTATGGCAATTACCGCACCGAGGTTATCTTAAACGGCGGGGTTATCGGCCATTGTGACTGCCCCTATCCTGGGCCGGGTTGCAAGCATATCGTGGCGATACTGCTGGAGTTATTCGATCACCAGGGCGACTCGGCAGGGCTGTCGCTTGATTCTTTCGACCAGCAACCGCACTACCTTTCCTACGAGGAGATCAAACAGCAGGCTCTTGAAGATCGTCACCGGCGGGCAAAACAAGAGGCCTTGACCATATCTCAGGGGGATATGCTCAAAGGCGATCACCTGGTAACGACGGCAAAGGGACGGCAGTATCAGGTAACGCTGCATAATCCGGCGACCGGCACTGGTCATTGTTCCTGTCCTGATTTCTATTCTAATAAATTGTCAACGTGTAAGCATCTGATTTTTCTCAGCACCTGTCTGAAAGAACAAAAGGGATTTACTGCTCGGCTTGCTCGGGAAACCTTCCCTTATATCGATATATTTTGGGACAGTGCCGTTGGCAAACCACGGCTTTTTCATGAACAGGACAATAAGGATAACGGCGAAGAACTGACCGGTCTGCTGACGGAAATATTTGATGAGAATAACCTCTTTCGCCAAGATGATATTGTTAATTTTATTCCGTATCTACACAGGCTGGAGCGCTTTAAACAGGTTCGTGTTCAGGAGCCGGTCATGCGCAAGCTGACCAATGCCGCTACAGACAACGAATTGACCCATGCCGCATCTGGACCAGCCGCTGATATTAACAGCTGTTTGCAGGTGACGCCTTATGCCTATCAACAAGAAGGTATTGCCTTCGGACTCTACAAAAAGGCCGTGTTGATCGGTGATGAGATGGGTCTCGGCAAGACCCTGCAGGCCATTGGCCTGTGCATCTGTAAAAAAAATGTTTTTGGTTTTCGGAAGGTTTTGGTTGTCACCATGAGTTCGTTAAAGCAGCAGTGGCAGCGGGAAATTGAGCGGTTCAGCGATGAAAAGGCCTGTATAATTGCCGGTAATGCGCAAAAAAGAAAAGAACAGTATCGCACGGATACCAGCCTGTTCAAGATTACCAATTATGAAGCGGTTCTCCGGGATGTGACGGTAATTTCCCGCCTCAAACCGGATGTGATCGTTTTAGATGAAGCACAGCGTATTAAAAATTTTGCAACGAAAACCGCCGAGGCGGTGAAGAGTCTGCCGCGGCAACATGCGATTATTCTGACCGGAACGCCCCTGGAGAACAAGCTGGAAGACGTCTATTCTCTGGTGCAGTTTCTCGACCCGGAACGGCTCAGCCCTCTCTGGCAGTTTGCCGCCGAACATTTTCTTCTCAGTCGTCGTAAAAAGGGCGACATTCTCGGTTATGTCAAGCTGCATAATCTGCATGAAAAATTAACAACCCTGGTCATTCGCCGCCGCAAGGAAGAAGTGCTCGAGCAACTGCCCGAGTTGATCGTCAACGATTATTATATCGATCTGCATCAAGAACAAGCGGAAATCCATGCCGGCTACTCCAAGTCGCTTCTGCCTTTGTTGAACAAAAAATTTCTCACGCCGATGGATTTGCTGCGTATTCAGGCGCTCCTGCTGAAAATGCGCCAGACCTGCGATTCTACCTACTTGATAGACCGGCAGACAAATATCTCACCCAAGCTCGATGAGCTCGCCAATATCCTTGACGAACTGATCATGCAAAATGGGCGCAAGGTGGTAATTTTCAGTGAATGGACCACCATGACCATGCTCATCGGCAAACACCTTTCCCGGGCGGCCATTCCCTTTGTGGAGCTGTCCGGCAAGGTGCCGGTTGTCAAGCGCCAGGCCCTGATCGATGAATTCAATACGAACCCGGACTGCAAGGTATTTTTGTCCACCGATGCCGGAGGGACCGGTTTGAATCTGCAGGCTGCCGATTGTGTGGTGAATTTTGAGCTGCCCTGGAATCCGGCCAAGCTGAATCAGCGGATCGGCAGGGTTAACCGAATCGGTCAGAAAAGCACATGTATCAATGTGATCAATTTGATAGCAAAGTACAGCATTGAAGAGCGGATCATGGCCGGGATCAAATTAAAGGGAGAGCTCTTTGATGGGGTTTTTGACGGCGGCGAGGATGAGGTGATGCTCGATCGGCAAAAACGTCAGGAACTGGTCAACCAGCTGCGCGAGATGATGGGGGAAGACGCCGAGATGTTACGGCCGGAGTCGATGCCTGTCGAAGAACTTGCCGAAGACACACCACATTTTCTTAATCCCGAGGTGCTCAAGAAAGAGGTTGATTTTATCGGCGAAGAGGATGTTTCCTCCCTGGACGAGCCCTTGCCGGAGGAAACTCCGGAGGAGCCCGACGGCCGGTCCGCCGAGCAGATGGAAGAGGTTCTCAACCAGGGGATGGGCTTTATCAGTGGGCTTCTGGAGATGGCCACCGGCAAGAAGCTGGGTGTTGCCGAAGGCGCTGAAAAAATGGTGACGCTTGATAAAAAAACCGGAGAGGTAACGCTCAAGTTTACCCTGCCGGGTTTTGCCCCGATGCAGAAATCATGAGGCTGCCGAACGTTCACAATGAAACACGAAAGGCGGCCTGCACCGTCCGTATGGGCTGGCCTGTCTTAAAGGCGCGGATGTTTTCCACCGTCTGGTCGATAATTCGCTGCCGTGCTTCGCGACTGGCCCAGGCGATATGCGGCGTGATGATCAGGTTGGGCAGCTTTGCCTCCAGCAGTGGATGGGAATCTTTTGGTGGTTCGACGCTCAGGACATCGATGGCCGCACCGGCGATTTGTTTTGCCTGCAGGGCCTGCAGCAGAGCCGCCTCGTCGACAATGCCGCCGCGGGCACAGTTAATGAGAAAGGACGTCGGTTTCATCAGCGCGAAGGCTGCTGCATTTATCAGGTTTCTTGTCTGGTTGGTGAGGGGGCAGTGCAGGGTCAGGACGTCGATGTCGCCAAGCATCTTCGCCAGCGGCGGGCGGTCATCCGCTGGATTTCCGGGTCTGCGGGCAATGACCACCCTCATGCCGAATGCCCGGGCGACCGTTGCGATGCCATGGCCAAGATTACCGTAGCCGACTATGCCCAGGGTCTTGCCTTTCAGCTCAACGATGGGATAATCGAGAAAGCAGAACTGACTGGCCGTCTGCCAGCGCCCGGCCTGCACCGCGGCATGGTAGGCAAGCAGGTTGGTGTGCAGGGCGAGGATCATCGAGAAGACGTGCTGCACCACCGAATCGGTGCCGTAGGCCTGACAGTTGCATACGGTTACCCCAAGGTCGGACGCACCACTCAGATCGACGACATCGGTGCCGGTGGCAACGATGCAGATCAGTCGGACGGAGGGGGCCGCGGCAAGATGCTGCCGTGATATTTTCACCTTGTTGAGGACGACTAGATCGGCGCCGGCAATTCTTTCGGCGACCTCGCCGGGGGCGGTGGTGGGGAATAACCGCAGTATACTGCATTCTTTTTCGAGGTTGTCGAGGAACAGATCATCAAGTCCTTCGGTATCGAGAAAAACTGCTTTCATGGTATCTCCTCCGAGAGTGAGTGGGGCACCTTGACGCTTTTTGGTATTTTTTTACGGGAATATGTCTGGTTCTCTTGAAATTATAGTATTTATTTTATAATATCAAGAGAAGTAACTGTTAGGGGAGTGCAGGATGAGGGCTAGGCGCTGTCTTTTTTGCTGTCCCCGGTAAACGGGGTAAGAGCTCCTGCACTGAATATTATCCGATGCGCGGAGAACGACCGCTTGAGTGATCTGAATGTGAAAATGGAGCTGCCAAGCACCAGTCGCCTGCCCTTGGTGTTGCTCCTCATTGCTTTTCTCTTTGCTTTCTGCGGTTGTATGAGTAAGAGCACGGTTACCTACTTTCCCCAACAAAAAAATTCTGCGAAAAAATCACCTGCTGATCAAAATCAAGAGGTAACCGAGGCTCTGCGGCAATATTTTGCCAGCTGGCAGGGGACCCGCTACAGCCTTGGTGGACTTTCCCGCAAAGGCGTGGATTGTTCCGGTTTAACCCTGCTTACTTATAAGGAATTGTTTGGAAAAGATCTGCCAAGAACCGTTCGAGAGCAGGCAGAAGAAGGCACAAAAATCTCAAAGGCAGCTTTACAGCCAGGAGATCTTGTCTTCTTTAAGACGGGCGCTTTTCAAAGACATGTAGGTGTCTATCTGGAAGAAGATCTTTTTTTTCACGCATCCTTTTCAAAAGGGGTGATGATTTCCAGTCTTAACAATGCCTACTGGCAAAAAAAATTCTGGCAGGCGCAACGCTTAAGATCTGGAGCGGATTCCGGACAATCATCTCCAGCGGTAAACCAGCAAACCGTGGCGGTAGATTATTAATGTAGAGCTATGGTTCCCCTCAGAAAGATCATTTGCATGTTTTACTAACCCCGGCTAACGGGAAACAACCCGGGAACTCTTGCTATCAGCAGCGAATCGTTTTGCGTCGATTTTTTCCAGGTGGTTTTCTTGGTTTTATTCCTCTGTCGAATCCTCGTTGTGTCGTTCGAAAATAGACTTTTCCTTGGTAAAATGCTAAAGAGGCCTGAGATGGGCAGGTTGTTGTCGGCGCGAGGAGCGCGTATTGCCGAAATTTACTTCTTTTAACGACAGAGAAATATGGAAAGATTACTTGTTATAGCTTTCGCTGCTTTGATTGGAACCGGTTTTTATTACTGGTTTTCCCGGATGGTTCATAAAGAATCGATGCAGGAATTTATAAATTCACATCTGTGGCTGCTGCATCCCAATGCCATCTGCTACTGGCGGACGGCGATGGCGTTGATCGGTTTTGTTCTCTATTTCTTTTCCGGGTATCAAGCCTTTGCCATAATAATATTTACCTTTGCCGCAATTCTGGACGGGGTAGACGGCATCGTGGCGAGAAATTGCGATATGGTCACGGAGTGGGGTGAGTGGCTGGATCCATTGTGTGATAAGTTGACCTACCTGCCCCCTTTGATTGGTTTTGCCTATACCGGAATACTTTCGATAAAGCTGGTGTGGATTCTGGTGGCGGTGGAACTGTTTGGCCAGTTTTTCGCCAGAAGGATTCTGTCTCTGTTGAGTTATTCGGTGGCGGCGAACAATTTCGGCAAAATCAAGGCGATTATCTGCTTTGGCCTGGTCATTTTTTGTGCATTACTCGACGAGAACCCCGGCGTTATCAATATCGGTGACGCAATTCTGCTGGCCAGCATTGTCCTCTCGTCAGCCTCGGTCGTTTTTAAATTTATCCCCAACAGGCTGTATGCGGATATTCTCTCGACGCTCAATTTTATCTGCGGCCTTACCAGCCTCTATTATACCTATCATCACCGTTTTGCCTGGGCAATTTTTGTCATCATACTCGGACAGTTGTTTGATCTTTTTGATGGCCGGATGGCGGAAAAGCATGGCGGTACCGTCTATGGACCGTATTTAGATGATATTGCCGATTTTGTCAGCTTCGGGCTTTCTCCTGCCTATATCATATTTCAATCCGGTGGTTCCTTGGCGTGGATCTTCGGCTTGATTTTTTTCAGCGGGGTGGCCTATCGCCTTATCCGCTTTGTTACTGTCGATAAAAAACAAAATGATCTACCCGAAGGTATCTTCAATGGTCTGCCCAGCCCGGCCGGTGCATTGATTGTTCTTGGGGCCGCATTAGTTTTTCAGCCGAATCTGCTCTGGCTGATTGCAACACTGTCCGTTGTCTTGATGGTGAGCCATATACGCTTTGCCCATTTCGGACGAGTTATCCTCAAGCAGATCCCTAAGCCGCTGTTTATTCTGCTCAGTGCATTGATTATTGTCACCATCGCCTTCATCCTGAAAACCAAAAGCGTGCACATGTTTGGCTATCTTATTCTTTGCTCCGTTGGTATCTATTTGATAGCAGGAAGGATATACTTGAAGCAGGATGTGCCGTCCTGAGTACTATGAAAATGAAGAAGTACCAGCTTTGCCGAAGTGGCGGCTGTGCCTAGTTTTCCGATAGTCAAGGCTGCCAGAGAGAGCGTGCGGAGATGCGTTTTATATCTTCGATGATAAGGTAGAGGCAGGGGACCAGCGCCAGGGTGATGACCGTCGCAAAGACGATACCGAATCCCAGAGACAGGGCCATGGGGATCATAAATCTGGCCTGTCTCGACGTCTCAAAGATCATCGGGGCCAGGCCGCCGAAGGTGGTGAGGGTGGTCAGCAGCACCGGTCGAAATCGACGAACTCCCGCCGCGCGAATTGCCTGTGCCGGAGAATCCCCTTTGCGCTGCTGTTTGTTGGCGAAGTCGACCAGCACCAGTGAGTCGTTGACCACCACCCCGGTCAGGGCAACCATGCCCATCATACTCATGATGCTCAGGTTGTAGCCCATGATCATATGGCCGAATACGGCGCCGATCATACCGAAAGGAATGGCGATCATGACCATAAGCGGCTGCAGGTAACTGCGAAACGGAATGGCCAGCAGGAAGTAGATGCCGCCCAGGGCGAACAGAAATCCGGAATACAGGCTGTCCATACTTTCCTGACGATCCGCCTGGCGTCCGGTATAACTGTAACTCAGGCCCGGAAAGGTCGCGGCGAGTTCCGGCAGTACCGTTTTGTTCAGCGCCTCCATGATGATCGGCGATTCGCCGATGGGGGCGACATCGGCCGATACGGTGACGGTTCGTCGACCGTCACGCCTGGTGATGCTGGTGTAGGCCCGGCCCCGTTCAACGGTGGCTACTTCCTGCAGTGGGACGAAGACTCCGGCGGGGGTGGTGATAAGCAGGGATTCTATGTTGAATTCGCTGATACGCTGCTCCTCCGGCAGACGAACCCTGACGGTTACTTCATTGTTACCGCGCTGCTGTCTGAGGGCGACGGCCCCCTGGTAGGCGTTGCGCAGCTGTCTGCCGACCTCGATTGTGGTCAAGCCCAGGCTCTCCCCCCATTTATTCACCTTATAGTTGATCTGGATTTTTCCCGGCGTATAGCCGTCATCGACATCTTTCACCGGAGAAAAATCTTCGAGTCTTGCGGCCAGAAGAGAGCTGGCCTGGTCAAGGATGGCAATATCACGGTGGCTGAGTTCTATGGCAAGTGACGCCCCGCTGCCGGGACCGCCTCGATCGGATTCATAGCGCAGGGCTTCGATGCCGACAATCGGTCCGGTTGCCTGACGCCAGAGCTGGGTGACTGCATCGGTGCTCAGCGGCCGTATGGCCGGGGGCATGAGATAACCGTATATCTCGACGATGTTGCCGTTGATGAGGGCGTAGACGGCTTCCAGCAGTTGTTCCTTGCCGTTGTCGGCGGCAATTTTTTCAAGACCGTCAAGCAGCTGGTCACGAACCCGCTCCATTTCCGCAGTCGGGCTGCCGTAGGGCAGCGTTGCCGTGGCCACGGTCTGGTCCGATTCAACCCGGGGCGAGAGAATCATGCGAATCCGGCCGCTTTTTACATAGCCGGCGGTGGTGATGAGCACGGCAAGCAGCAGGGCGGCTGTCAGATAGCGAAACTGCAGGGTTTTTTCGAGCAGCGGTCCATAACCATGATGAATACCATAGAGAACCTTGCGGCCGAATGCCTGCTGCAGACCGCCGAGAAATCTGGTGACCGGGTTACTGCCGTTTTTTCGGCTGTGCGCCAGATGCGCCGGCAGAATGAGCAGCGATTCAAGCCACGAGAAGAGAAAGACCAGGATGACCACCACCGGAATGACCCGCCAGACCTTGCCCATGACGCCCGGCACCAGGGCGAGCGGGGAAAATGCGACGATGTTGGTCAGGATGCTGAAGGCAATCGGCGTCGCCACGTCCTTTGCCCCCTGAATGGCGGCATCGATCCGGTTCAGGCCCTGCTGCCGATACTCGTAGATATTTTCCCCGGCAATGATGGCGTCATCGACGACAATGCCGAGAGCGATGATAAAAGCGAACATCGAGATAACATTGATGGAAACATCGAAAAAAGGCAGAAACAGTAAGCAGCCGAGAAAAGAGATGGGGATGCCCATCGTCACCCAGAAGGCCAGTTTCAGCTCAAGAAAGGCACCGAGCAGGACAAGAACCAGAATGAGACCGAGGAAGGCGTTTTTTAACAGGAGATCAAGTCGCTGCTTATATATCTCCGATCGATCACTGGAGATGGCCCAGCCGACTGTCGGCGGCAGATCAACCTCTATATCCGCCATTGCCTGCTGGGTAGCCTCGGACACCCCGAGAGGGGTCTGGTTGCCGACCCGGTATACCAGTAACTGCATGGAGGGTTTTCTGTTAAAGGTGGCGAAACGGGTGGCATCCTCGAAACCCTCCCGCACCTCGGCAATATCCTCCAGATGGACGATCGAACCGTTCGGGGTGGTAATTATCGGGATTGCGGCAAAGTCCTCAGCCCAGTTCCTGCGGTCTTTCACGCGTAACAAGACTTCTCCGCCGGCTGTTTCCAGTTTTCCACCGGGGATCTCCACCGATGCCTCGTCAAGTATCCTGGCTACTTGCGCCAGGGTCAGATTGTATTTACGTAAATTCTCCAGAGGAATGGCGACCTCGATTTCGTAATCACGACCAGCCATCAGGTCGACCTGGCTTATACCATCGGTCAACAGGAGCCGGTCCCGTACCTGTTCCACCACTTCACGCAGGGAACGTTCCGGCACGTCGCCGTAGAGGTTGAGGCGGAGAACCTGACGCTTTATGGCATCGAGTGTGATGATCGGATCTTCGGCATCGACCGGGAAGGTCGTTATCCTGTCTACTTCCTGTTGGATGTCCTGGAAGGCCTTTTGCGCGTCGGCATCGTCACGGAGTTCGGCAACGATGCGGGCGCTGCCTTCGCTGGCGGTGGCATCGACTTGCTTAATGCCGTCAGTACCCCGGATGGCCTCCTCCACCGCCAGCACGATGCCCTGTTCAACCTCTTCCGGGCTGGATCCGGGATAGGCCACGCTGATGGACACCGTGTTCAGCTCAAATTCGGGAAACACCTCACGCTTGATCTTCGAGCTCATGTAGAAACCGCCGAGGAGCAGCACGATCATGAGGAGGTTTGGCGTGACCCGGTTGTATATCATCCACGAGATGATGCCCTGCTCTTTCGCCTGTGCGGAGTCTTTCACTGGCTAACCTCACGTTTTTTCGTCCGCGAATCGTCGACTACGGTATTGCCCAGGCTGTTTTTGCCCTCCGGCAGCAGTTTTACCGGAATACCGGCTACCGGTGCGGTAAGGTTGGAGACAATCAGTTTTTCTCCATCGGCCAGCCCCGAGCCGATAAAAATCTGCTCGCTGGTCTTGGCAACAATGTCCACCTGGCGGATTTCCAGCGTCTGGTCGTCGCCGAGCAGCCAGACGCTGTCTCCTTCGCGCAGGTGGTCGCGCTTGATCGGCACGACGCCGGACAGTTCACTTCCGGTAATCTCCGCCCGGACAAAAGAACCGAGCAGGAGTTGCGGCTTTGTGCTGTTTTCCGGCAGCCGGTTGAGGGGATCCTTGACGGCCACATAGACCGCAGCCATTCGGCCCTGTTCTTCAATATCGGCGGCCAGCCGGATAACCCGGCCGGTGCGAAATGGTCCATCACCGGTTTTTTCCTGAAGAAAAATGCGCACCTCTGAACCCTCCTTGCCGCCGGATGGAAAAGTTATCCAGCGCAGCTGGGCTGTCGGGATGGCCAGTTTCAGCCAGAATTCATCCGTGCCGACCAGTCTGGCCAGGACGGTTGCCTGGGAGATTCTCGCGCCCAGGTTGACCGATCTGGACAGGACGACGCCGTTAAAAGGCGCCTTGACCTGGGTTCGGGTTAAATCGAGTTCCGCCTGGGCCAGTGTCGCCTTGACCCCGTCCAGGGTGGCTTTCTGAATTTCGAGTTGGGGTTCGCGCAGCATAAGTTTTTTTTCGATCGCGCTTACTTGCTGTCCGAGAATGTCAAATTCCTCTTGTGCGACACGCTGGTTGCCCATCTCCAGTTCAAGATTGTATTGCGCCTTGGCAACCTCACTTTTCAGTCGCATGATCGCCAGCTGGTAATCGGCCGGGTCGATGTTCACCAGCAACTCGTCCTTGGTAAAAAAGCCTCCGGGAACCATCTCGTCGCTCATCTTGATGATCTCTCCGCCGACGCCGGGGGTCAGGTTGATCTCTCTGGCGGCCAGCACCGTACCCATGCCACTGATAATAAGGCGATGGTTGCCGGAGCTGATCTGCTGCACCTCAACCAGCGGCGGGCTTGGTTCGCGTTTGCTCGGTTTCGCCTCGGGCCCGGTCTTCACGTAGTAGGTGGCAAGCGCCAGACCGCAGGCGAGAACGACGATTGTCAGCAAAAACTGCAGAAAAACGGTGAGGAACCGTTTCTTCTTTGGGGCTTCTTCCGGAGCAGGATTGTCTGCCGATTTCATTGTTTACTGCCTCATGCTGGGGTGGTCTAAGGATGCGGAGATTGCAGAACTTTTTGCGGCCACCGGTTCACTGTCGGCCAGCGGAAGACGCCCACTCAGTGCCCGATAGAGCGATATACGGAAAGTTATCAACTGGCGTCTGCTGGTGAGAATCGAGCGTTGTAGGTTCTGGTGGGAGAGGAGGGCGAGCAGCACCCTCTGGTAGTTTTCCGCCCCCTGCCGGTAACGGGTTGTGACGTTATCAATGGTGTTCGCGGCATATTGCAGCTGTGTCTCAAGGCTACCGAGGATGACCTGCTGTTCCTTTTCTCTGACGAGACTGTTTTCCACCTCGGCGATGGCCTCCAGAATAATCTGTCCATGTCTGTAGTACAGCTGTCCGGCAATCGATTCATTTCTTGCCACTTCCGCTTCGCGCCGCCCCCCGTCAAAAAGGGGCGAAAAGAGGTTGGCCCCAAGGGTAGAGAACCAGTTGTTGAAAAGATCTCCGGAGTTTTCCCCGGAGGTGGACAGGTCCGCCGAAATGCTCAGCCTGGGCAACCGATCGGCCACCGCTGCGGCCACACGCTTGTCCGCGGCCTGCAGTCTCTGCAGGCTGCTGTCGATATCCGGCCTTCTGGTGAGAAGGTCAAGAGGGATACCGGTTTCGGGCAGAGGCGGCAGGGTGGGTAACTGGACTTGCTGCACCGTTGCCGCGCTAGTCGGGGCGACGCCCAGCAGGATGGCCAGCTGATTTGCCAATATGTCTCTCTCGGCCCGCAGTTCGGCCAGACCGCCGTTAGTGCTTTCCACCAGCTGGCGCTGTTGCAGTACATCGGCGATGCCGACCTTGCCCGCCCTGAATTGAGCAGAAATCAGCTGCAGAATCTTCGCATTGGTTTCCTGCTGCTCCTGCAGCAGTTCCAGCTGCAGGTCAGCTTCGATCAGCTGGTACCAGGTGAGTGCGACCTGTGCGGTCAGGGAGATGACCGCGGTATGGTAATCACCCTCCGTGGCCTTGGCATCAAGGACTGCGGCATTTCGCTGGTTACGGACTCTGCCCCAGAGGTCAATTTCGTAGGAGGCCGCCAGACCAAGGGAAAAAGCCTCTCGACTGGAAGCGGTTGTGTGATCTCTGGTCGAGGCGGCGGCACCCTGGCCATCAAGACCAGGAACAAGAGCGGCTCCGGCTTGTCTGGCGATCGCCCTGGCCTCGTTGATCTTTTCCCGGGTGGCCTGCAGGGAAAAATTATCGCTTATCGCCTGGTCTATGAGCAGAGTGAGGGCGTCGTCCTGGAGGTCGAGCCACCACTGGGCCTGAAACGGCACCATTCCCGGCATGGAGAAATTCACCGGCAGATCGATCGGTGCAGCCGGCCGCTCGGTCATGGGCGTACAGGCACAGAGAAGAGTGAAGAAAAGTACGAGAATTCCTGTCACTGCCGGCACAGAGAAGCCCAGATATGTCGTGGTACGTGCCTTTGTCAAAGTAATCATCATCGGGAAATTGCTGCGGCATTGCATTTAAGGATACAGCGAAGAACAGTATGTCGTAATTGATTTCATAGCAACATGCAAGTGCATTGCCGATCCGAAAAAGGAAAAATCAGGCGAAAAAATTACGGTCGTATACCGGAAAAACGTTTTGGGACGGTCAGAAATAGCCATACAGTTCAGCCGGAGAAAATAAAGAATTTACGCAGGATATAGTTGATCATCACCGCAGTCACCATATTGCTGCCAAAAGCATAGGTGGTGAGGATGCCGAACCGTTTGATGAGGGCGATCATCAGCAGGGTGCCGAGATAGGTGCTGATGCCGGAGACGGTGTAAAAGAGCAGAATCTCGATGATAACATGATATTTTCCGCCCTGGAAAACCCAGAGAACGTTGGCGATGTAGGCCACCATATTGGATACGATAAAGGCGATGTAGTTGCAGATCATCGAGTTGCGTGCCCGGGTGGCGTCATTGATGGGCACGAGGGACATCTTGAAAAAGCGGACGAAATGATCTCTTTCCTGCAGTGCCGGAAAAATTTTCCAGCCGATGAGATGAAAGAGGGTGATATGGGTGAGCGCAGCAAGTCCTCCGGCCAGAGCGTATTTAATAAATTGAAGAATTGCCGGGTTATCATGGTGCATAACTGCAGTACTGTTGCAAAAGGGAGCTGTAAGGTGTCTGGATATACCGGACGACAGCAGGAATCACCAGTCAAACAGTATACAATCGATGGAAAAAGATACCAGGCGAATTTTGAGGTATATCGGGGAAATCCGGCATCGATGCGATAAAATGGATGCCAACTTCCTGCGCTATTGACTCTCAGCTACACCCTTGTTTTGCCAAGTACCGAAACCTGCTATATTGTATGCTGAGTGAGTTTCTTGAAAAGATAATGCATTTCACCAAAGGAGATGGGCAAATGGAAAAAATGAAAGTACGTGATCTGATGGTTCCGGTGGACAACTTTCCCAAGATTTCCGTCAATGCCGGGTTCTATGATGCACTGCAGGCTCTGGAGAATGCGCACAACGAATATGTTGCGGGAGAAACCGGAGAAAGAATTCTTCTGGTGGAGAGCGAAAAAGGAGAGATAATAGGAAAACTCAGTCCCATGGACCTGTTACGGGGGCTGGAAACAAACTATACCAGGGCCGATTCGGAAAAGGTCCTGACCAGTTACGGCTATTCGAATATCTGGAAGTCCTTCCAGGAGGATTATAATTTATGGGAAACTCCTTTCAGGGATCTGTGCCGCAAAGCGACACAAGTTCATTTGAAAAGTTTTCTCAAAGGTCCTTCCGAAGGTCAGACGGTAGGCATGAATGACCCTTTGGCCAAGTGTTTTCATCGCTTCGTAATGAATCGGCATGACGCTCTCTTTGTTCTTGAGGGCGATCAGATTGTCGGACTGCTGAAGTTTTCCGATGTCTATAAAGAGGTTTTGAAAACCATGAAAGAATGCCGCATATAGATGCATATTGTCAATTAGAATCATACCACCGACACTAAAACACCTTGAACAGAGGAATGGGCGAGGGACAGATTGCATCCATTGCCGCCAGATCCTTGTCGCTGCAGTAACCTTTGGAGATATAGCCCAGCTCCAGACCCTTTTTGGTGATGATCTGCAGGTGGGTATGATGGAACCAGTTGCCGTTTTCATGAAAATCGCCGATCTCGGCAAAGGGTTCACCCGCTTTAAGGCTGCGGCCGGGCCCGGGCAGGCTGCTGCGGCGCAGATGCCCATAAAAGCTATAGAAGGTCGCACAATGCGGGCTGTCATGTCGGAGCAGGACAAAGCTGCCGTAATTCCCCTCGCCGCTTTCGTAACCGCTTTCGGCAACGCAGCTGTCAAGCGGAGCATGGAGCGGGGTGCCGAGGGGAACAATGATATCCAGACCGAGGTGGATGAAGCGCTGTTCGGCGACCATCTGCGGGCAATCGGCGAGCAGGGCGGCTCTGTTCTCCAGGTAGGCCGCCACCCCCCAGCTGTGGTCGGTGCCCATCTTCGCCAGCAGGATCCGCTGGAATTGCCGCTGGTCCCTCATGTCGATACCTGCGAGCAGCGGGCTGTTTTCTGTCAGATCGGCAATAAAGGGATCACCGGACAGTCCCTGAAAGAGCGGCTGGTGATTCACCTTGCGGCTATAGAATAAGAAAGGATAGTGCATGGCTCCCCCTCAGGACAGAGCAAAATTTGTCGTTTTCTTCAGACCCGTAAGCGATACGACCGGTTTACCGTCTTCCTCGACAACCCCTTCCGGCCAGGCAAAATCCACAGACATTCCTTTGAAGTAAGAAAGATCATAGGGGAGCAGTTTTAAGGACAGCTCGGCACCACTCCCGCCGATGACCGAAGACAGGCCGAAGTCGACCTCGCCGACAATCGTGCGGATAATGTAACGGGGGATCTCCCTGCCGCTGCCGTCGCGGCGTACCCGGGTGGCAATGTCCACCACATCGTAGAGGGCTACCGGATTATCAACATTCCATAGCTGTTGGATCGGCAGCCCGGCAACATAGAGATGATGGAACTCGATGCCGGCCTCACGGCAGTTATAGGCGATGAGGTGGATGGTCTCCGGGGTATCGTTGATCCTGCCGAGCAGAGGCGTGTTGGAGTAGACGGTGATCCCCTTGTTCCTCAGCAGCCGGGCCAGGCGACCATGTTCCGGCCGAAACTCATCCGGCGTGAGAAACTGGGTCTCTATTTCCAGCCGCTTCGGATTGGCAATGCACAGTTTATTGAGGCTGCCCAGTTTGTCGATAACCTCGGCGGTGTAGCATTCCGGCTGGTAGTTGAACTTGAGACTGCGCAAACGGATGGCGTTGACATGGGCGATGTCATCGAGATACCTGATAATTTTCGTGACCTGAAAAAGAGACTCCACGCCATCGTTTTCCGAGACGAGCAGCACATCGGTAATACGCTCGTCGCTGCGGATATAATAGAGATCCTCCTCGGTGCAGCGGACATCAACCTCAACTCGGGTTTCATGTACCCTCGAAACCACCTGGGACCTGGTGTCGACCACCGAGGGCGAGATTTTCTCGCCCTCGACAATGGCGGCCATGACCGCCTCGGTGGTTTCCGGCTCGGTCATGCCGCCGCCGAGGCGTAACGGCCGTGAACCGAGAAAAAGGGCGTCATCGCCCATTTTCGCCATATATTGGATATCTATGGTCCCTTCTTCATTGACCCGGATATTTTCCAGCTCATTGGCAATGGGGGCAAATTCCTTGAAATAGTCCGGGGTATAGGGGCTGCGGATCCAGATGAAATTGTCGTTGTCCTCGACCGGCTCAACCGCCCAGCCGCTTGCGTTCCAGTCTATCTTGCCGATGGGGGTGGCGGTGCAGATTCTCGGCACAACCCGATCGGAGAGATGCGCCCGCAGGTAGCTGCCGGCTTCCAGACCTTTGGCAATGGGCGACCAGTAGACACTGTTGCCGTGAATCGGACTGCAGGGGATGTAGATATAGTGCAGTTCGGCTCCGGCGCCGCGCAGCAGGCTGAAGAGCCGCACCAGCTCGGGACCCTGGTCATTGCAGTCTTTCAGAAAAGGCGTCTGGACATAGACGACGATACCGTTCTTGACCAACTCGGAGATGATCATCAGACACTGCGGGGAAATTTCATCCGGGTGAATAAAATGCGTGGCTATCTCCATCCGCTTGCCCCGTTCCTGCAGTTCGAGATTTTTGCGCTTGAGATAGTTGAGCAGCGAGGCATCATCGGCGAGAAACATATGCGGGTAATAGGCGATGGAACGGGTCGCCAGGCGCAGGGTCTGGACATGCTCCACCTGCATCAGGCCGTCAATGGCGGCGGCCATGTTCTTCATGTTCATGAAGGGATCGCCGCCGGTAATGACAATCTCTTTCACCAGGGGAGAGTTCTGCACAAGTTCGACCGCCTCCCTGACATCGTCGGCGGTGGGATTGGTCTGGTTTCGTTCCTCCTTATGCTTGCGGAAGCAGAACCGGCAATAGACCGGGCAGGCCATATTCAGCAGAAAGATCACCCGATTCTGGTACATCTGCTCGAGGAGGCCCTTGTGGAACTGGCCGATCCAGGTGTTGGTGTGGCCGATGGTGTCAAGTTCCTCGACAAAAGGCAGATATTGATAGGCCACATTGTGGGAGACCCGCATCTGCCGAAGCGTATGCATGGACAGCCGTACCGGATAGGTATCGAGCACCTGCTGCATAGCGGCCCGGTCACTCTCCTTGAGTCTGATATTGGTCAGTTCTTCCAGATGCTTGGTGGTTTTGACGGAGATGAATCTATTGCCGGGTAACAGCAGTTCGAGAAGGGCCATGAGCAGCAGGGGAGGCATGTCGATGTTGTTGACGATGATTTTTCCGGTGCCGTCGGCCTGACCGAGCTGTTGTACTATGTCTTTAAAAAATCCGGCTGCATCATCGGGATATCCGCAGGCCTCGAGCAATCCGGCCAGCTTTGTCCGGCCGTCACCGCCCTGGATGACTTCAAAGAAGGGCCGATCTATCAGGGGGCGCACGCCCAGGTGGTCAAGAAAGCCGGTGAGTGCGGTCGTCAGGTCGGAAAGGGGCACCTGGTTTTCTTCTCCACTGTTGCAAAAAACAATCTTTACCATCGTATCATCTGCGGCCATGCCCTGTTCTCCTACGAGTTCGTCAAAATTAGTTGTTGACATTGACTGAGAAGTCTGGAACTTTAACTATAATAGTAATTCATGTGCTATTATAGTGCGATAGTAATTCATGCCAAATGGGAATGTCAAAAGGAAAATACTATTTTTCAAAGTCGCTGGAAAAAGGGCTGAAGATACTGGCACTTTTTAACAGAGATACGCCGGTTCTGACCCAGAGTGAGGTCGCCAAGACGCTGGACCTCAACATGACCTCGACCTACCGCTATATCAATACGCTGGTGGAAATGGGCTATCTGGAGAAAGATACCAAGACCAAGGCAATCAGGCCTTCTCTGCACTGTCTGCTGATGTGTGTGAATTTAATGCAGGCCACCGATAACCTTAAAATGATCAAGGAAGTCGTCGATCGGATCAACCGTGAAAATAATATCAGTATCGATGTGGCCTTCGCCGTCGATGACACCCTGGTACGTATCTATCATAAGGAAGCGGAAGAGACGCTGACGTACCGTTTACCGGAATTCTCGAAAAACTGCCTGCATAACACGGCGCTGGGCAAGGCATATCTGTCCAGCCTGCCGGACCATCTGATGACCGAAAAGATTGCCGCGATGGAACTTGTCGCCAAGACCGCCAAAACCATCGTCGATAAAACAAAACTCTTACAAGAAGTACAGATCACCAAGGAACGTGGCTTCGCCCTGGCCGATGAAGAATATCTGCCCGGCGTGCTGGCCATTGCCGCACCCCTCTATGACCCGATCACCGGCATGGGAGTCGGCGCGGTATCCTTTGATTTTTCAGTATTGCAGCATACTGGTACCGCAATACAGGCTACCTATGGAGAAATGATTCAACAGACCGCCTCGATTCTATCCGAGCTGCTGCCTGCGGTGAAAAAGCACCGATAGATACTCTCCAAGCTGTGCATCTCCTCCAGTAAAATTATTACGAAAAGTTTTCTCCAGAGCAAACACTACATCCAGGCACACTCCCATGAAATCTGACAAATGGAAACCATGGGCGCTGCTGGCGCCTTCCATGACCGCGGTATTTTTACTGCTGGTCATCCCCGTCTGCTTTATCATCGTTTACAGCTTCTGGCTTCGTGCCCCAAGCGGCGCGGATATTCCGGCCTTCCAGTTTGGCAATTATGCCAAGTTTTTTGATGACCTTTTTTATTCCAAAATTCTTTTTCGAACCATTCGCATCTCCTTTGAGACGGTTTTCCTCTGTATCATTATGGGCTATATCCCGGCCTATTTCTTTTATCGCAGTACCAGTCGCCATAAAAAGATTTTCCTCCTGCTCATCATGCTGCCTTTCTGGGTCAGCTTCATCATCCGCACCATGAGCTGGATCAATATCATGGGCGATTCGGGGCTGATCAACCATTTTCTCTTGAAAATCGGCTTTATCGACACCCCGATTTCCATGCTCTACAATGAGTTCACCGTGCTGATGGGGCTGCTCATGTATCTGCTGCCGTTTATGATCCTTAACATTTATATTAGCCTCGAAGGTATCGACAAGAGTTTGCTCGAAGCGGCCCGCTCCATGGGCTGCACCGAATGGCAGGCTTTTCGTGAAGTGACGTTGCCGCTCAGCCTGCCCGGTCTCAGCGCCGGCAGTCTGCTGGTCTTCGTGCTGACGGCGGGTACCTACCTGCCGCCGATGATCCTCGGTGGTCCGGGCAACGACATGATCGCCAATCTTATTTTCAAACGGGTCATCGGCACCCTCGACTGGCCTTTCGGCTCGGCCATCAGCGTTATTTTGCTGTTATTACTTTTTGTTATTGTCTGGACCTACAACCGTTACCTGGGGATCAACCAGATCTTCAAAAGCTTTCAGGGAAATTAACCGATGCGACATTCTTCAATTGGATGGAAACTCATCAGACTCCATACGATCCTTGTCTATATCTTTATGTTTACCCCGATCGTCGTGGTCATCGTCCTGGCCTTCAACCCGAAACAGTTCGGCATTTTCCCGATGGAGGGCTTCAGTTTTCGCTGGTTTATCAAACTGGCGCAGAATGATTCGATTATCGACGCCTTTAAGAATTCTCTCATCCTCGGCTCCCTGACGGCGGTTGTCTCGACAGCTATCGGCATCATGGCGGCGCTGGCCTTTATCCGCTTTGATTTTCCGGGCAAAAATACCCTCAACACCCTGCTGCTCTCACCGATCATGATTCCCGAGGTGGTTCTGGGAGTGGCCCTGCTGCTCTTTTTGCGCTTTCTCCAGCAGCCGAAGAGTTTTGCCCTGCTGC
This sequence comes from Desulfocastanea catecholica, assembly GCF_054657295.1. Taxonomy (NCBI): domain Bacteria; kingdom Pseudomonadati; phylum Thermodesulfobacteriota; class Desulfobulbia; order Desulfobulbales; family Desulfobulbaceae; genus Desulfocastanea; species Desulfocastanea catecholica. The sequence continues at coordinate 134,264 of NZ_BAAHYZ010000001.1, read as the reverse complement.
TGATCGGTCATGTGGTACTGACCCTGCCCTACGTGCTGCTCATTGTCCAGGCCCGCCTGGTCGGTATAAAAAAAGAATACGAAGAGGCGGCCAGGTCTCTTGGGGCCAATGGCTTGCAGACATTCATGGAAGTGACCTTTCCGCTGCTTCTGCCGGCCATTCTTGCCGGTGCCCTTTTTGCCTTTACCATCTCGTTTGATGACATCACGGCAACGCTGTTCTGGGCCACCGCCGAGAACCAGACCGTTCCGGTGAAGATCTTCAGTATGCTGAGGAATTCGGTCAGCCCGGAGATAAATGCCCTGGGTACTGTGATGATCGTCATGACCGTTGCCACCCCCTTGCTGGCAGGCTACCTGTCGCGCAAGTTTGCCCAAATAAAGGCCTAGAGTTTTACTCTCAAACCAAAACAACAAAAGGAGAACCAATGACCACCATCACGAATGAAAAACTGGACAGGGTGTATGACGCCTATAAAAGCGGCCGGCTCAGTCGTCGTCATTTTCTCAAATATCTGGCCATGACCGGTGCCTCGCTGGGACTTGTCGGCTCCCCTTTTGCCGGCGCAGTGACCAATGCCTTTGCCGCCGAATCCATCCGCTTCGACGGCTGGGGAGGTTCGACTTCCGAGGCCTTCCGCAAATACGCCTTCAAACCGTTTACCGAAGCCACCGGCATCAAGGTCATCGAGGGGGAATTCGGCGACATGAACTCCTATCTCACCCGGGTCAAGGCTTCTTACCCGCCGGGCGGCGAATTCAATATTGCCCATCTCAGTGCCGTCTTTGACTATGCCCGCTATGCCGAGCTGGGATTCGCAACGGTGCTGGATGAAGCAAAAATCCCTAATCTGAGCAAGGTCATGTCGTCGATGATCAAGCCGCTGCGGGATATCACCAAGGGGACGCTGTCTGCCGTCCCCTACGATCTCGGCCAGACCGGTATCGCCTACAACACCAACAAGATCAGCAAGGAGAAAGCCGAAAAACTGGGTGTGGCACTTCTCTGGGACAAAGAATTGCAAGGCAAGCTGGGCAGTTGGGGCGGTGATTTCAGGACCAATATGTGGTATGCCGCCCTGCACACCGGCCAGAGCCCGAATAATATGACCGATCTCAAGGCCATCTGGGCGGCATTGCGCGAACAGCGCGACCTGATGAAAAAATACTGGAGCTCCGGTGCCGAACTCATGAGTCTGCTGGCCAATGAAGAAATTTATGCCACCGTCGCCTGGTCCGGCAGGGTTGCCGCGCTGCAGCAGGAAGGGCATCCCATCGGCTATCTCTCGCCCAAGGGTACCTATTCATGGATGGAATATCTCTTTGTTCTCAAGGGGACGGATCTCGACGTGGCCCAGAAGCTGCTTAATTTCATGCTTGAGCCTGCCGCCGCCATAGCTGTTGCCGAAGGACAGAACTATCCGCCGAGTCTTGATCCGACCAAGGTCACCCTGACCGACAAGATCAAGGCAATGCCGGCCTTTGATCCCACCGGCAAGCTCGATGGCTACCTCTTTGCCGATCCGGCCTACTGGAACGCCAACCAGCTCGAATGGACGGAGCAGTGGGACCGCATTAAAGCGGGCAGCTGATACGCCCTGTCGTACGCATCGGGGTTTGTCGCACCACAAGGGCCGGAGTCCTGGCGAAAGCAGGATAGCGGCCCGGTAACAATAATCAGGAACACGGAGAAACACTACATTGGCAACCGCTAAAAAACAGCCTGAAAAGCAGCTTAAAAAGCAGCCCATTGTACAGTTCAGAGGCATCATGAAGAAGTACGGCAAGGTTATCGCCGTGGAGAAAATGGATTTTGATATCGAGGAAGGCAGCCTGGTGACGCTGCTGGGTCCTTCCGGCTGCGGCAAAACCACGCTGCTGCGCATGGTCGCCGGGCTGGAAGAACCGACCGAGGGCGATATCTTTATCAAGGGAGTGCGCATCAATGACACCCCGATCCACAAACGTAATCTGGGCATGATCTTTCAGAACTACGCCCTCTTTCCCCACAAGACCATCTTTGACAATGTCGCCTTCGGCCTGAAATACCGCAATGTGTCTAAGGACGAGATTCGTGAAAAGGTCGCCCGGGCTCTGGAGATGGTTCGCCTGCCGAACGTTGAGAAGCGCATGCCCAGCCAGCTGTCCGGGGGACAGCAGCAGCGTATAGCCATGGCCCGGGCGATCATCATCGAACCCGATGTCCTGCTGATGGATGAACCGCTCTCCGCCCTCGATGAAAACCTGCGCGAAGAAATGCGCCGGGAAGTGGACAGTCTGCAGCAGATGCTCGGCGTCACGACCATTTTTGTCACCCATGACCAGCGGGAAGCACTGTCCATGTCGGATAAGATTCTGGTGATGAAGGCCGGGCGCAAACAGCAGGAAGGCGATCCGCAGACCGTCTATAACGAGCCGGTCAATCATTTTGTCGCCGATTTTCTCGGCCATTCCAACTTTATCAAGGGCGAGATCGTCGACGTCAACAACGAGCATGTCAAGGTCAAGATTGAAACCGGGGACCTGCTCATTGCCGATAACAAAGGCACCTTCAAAAAGGGCGACCAGGTCGAACTGGTGGTCCGCGCCCAGCGGTTTGATCTTTTCTCCCCGGAGGAATTCAGCGCCGAAGCGGGAATGAACTCCTTTGAGGGCCGGATCAAGGACCGCAGCTATATGGGCGGTGAGGTCAGCTATTTCATCGAACTGGCCGCGGACAGGGAAATTCATATCATCAGCATGATGCGCACAAGGATCTATGAGATCGGCGAAAAAGTCAGTGTCCAGGTGGCGCCGCATCACTGTCATTTGATCGCTGTTGAAAACTGACTGCGCCAGGAAGCAATATCCAGCAGACTCCCGGTGCAACATGTATAAACCTGAAGACATCCTGTTTTCAGGTTTTGTCGTTGTAACAAGAGGATTTATATGCTCATACTTGACCAGGTACACAAAGGATTTGTCGACCGCTATGCCGAGCGGATTACGACCATTGATTCCCATACCCAGGGCGAACCGACGCGATTGCTGGTAGGCGGGATCGGTCCCTTGCCTAGTGCGACCATGGAGGAAAAACGGCACTATTTTGCCTCGCACTATGATCATCTCCGCCTCCTGCTGACCCGGGAGCCACGGGGGCACAGGGATATGTTCGCCGCGGTGGTCACTGAGCCGGTCAGCCCGGAGGCGCAGTTCGGCCTCATTTATATGGATTCCCGGCGCTACCCCTATCTCTGCGGCCATGCGACCATCGGCGCCGTCACCACCCTTATCGACATTGGGGCCATACAGGCACCAGACGGTGATAGCCTTATCACCGTCGATACGCCGTCCGGGCCCCTGCAGGCACATACCCGGATTGCCGACGGCAGGGTTCTCTCGGTCGGCATCGACATGGTCCCGTCCTTCGTCCTGCAGACAGGCTGCCCCCTGGAGGTGCCTGGCTTTGGTCAGATTCCTGTCGATCTGGTCTGTGTCGGCGGTTTTTTCGCCATGGTGTCGGCCGCATCCGTCGGCATTGAGCTTGCCGCAGAGAACAGCAGGGAGCTTATCTCTCTCGGCATGGCTATAATCGATGCGGCCAACCGGCAACTGCCGGTGTATCATCCCCTGCGACCGGAGGTGAACAGTATTGATGTCACCGAATTCTATGCCGAGGATCCTGCCAACCGGGCAGATGTATCGACAAAAAGCGGGACCAGCGTGGTGATTTACGGCGAATCACACATGGATCGCTCCCCCTGTGGTACCGGCACTACCGCCAAAATGACCCTGCTGCATAACAGAGGCAGGTTTCGCCCCGGGCAGACCTACAGGAACGCCGGGCCTCTCGGCACGATTTTCGAAGGACGGATAGTCGAAGAATTGACTATTGGCGAATTGAGCGGTATTGTCGGCCGGATCAGAGGCAGCGCCACTGTCACCGGCTATCATCAGTTTGTTATTGACCCAAAGGATCCCTTCCAGCAGGGTTTTTTACTGTGATTGCTATGAAAGTAGACCGAAAACCTGAAATTGTTCTCTATAACGGCTGCCTGGCCAGCGGCGGTATCGACCATCCCCTTTTCCCGACGGCCGAGGGCCTGGCCATCGCCGAAGGGCGCATTATCGCCCTTGGCACAAACGACGAAATACTCCATCTGGCCGGGTCTGCGACGCAAAAGATCGATCTTGACGGCCGCCTGGTGGTACCGGGATTTGTCGACAGCCATATCCATTTCTACGAATGGGCCATGAAACGAGGGGATCTGCAGCTGGACGATCTGCACAGTTATGCCCAGCTGCACAGCCGCATAGCAACGACCGCCGGCACCCTTCCCCCCGGCCGGTGGATCATCGGACAAGGGTGGAACGAGACCGACTGGACCGAACCGCGTCAGCCCGACCGTCACAGTCTGGACCGGGCGGCGCCCGATCATCCGGTGCTGCTGTGGCGCTGTGATCTGCACCTGGCCGTCGCCAACTCGGCAGCCCTTGCCCTGGCCGGGATAGATAAAACCACTCCGGACGCGCCCGAGGGAAAGATTGAACGGGATGGAGCAGGAGAGCCCACCGGCATCCTCCGCGAGCTGGCCATCAATCTGGTCCGCCGGGCTATTACCGTGCCGACACCCGGCCAGGTCATCGATGCCTTCAGGGATGCTGCTTCCGCCCTGCATCGCCTGGGAATAACCGGTATCCACGATATCCGCCTGATGGCCGACACCGATGGCGCCCGGTCGCTGCAGGGTTTGCAACAACTCGAAGAAGACGGGCTGCTCGACCTTCGCTGCTGGATGAGTCTGCCCGGCCATCGGCTCGACGAGATTATCGGTCTTGGCCTGCGTTCCGGTTTCGGCAGCGACCGGCTGCGTCTCGGTCATGTCAAGTTCTTTTCCGACGGCGGGATGGGCGCGCGCACGGCCTGGATGATCGATCCCTATCTTGACGCGGAATACGGCATGCCGCTGATGGACATGGCCGAGCTGGCCGGAGATATCGACAAGGCCGATCACGCCGGCCTCTCGGTCATGGTCCATGCCGTCGGTGACCGGGCCAATCGCCAGCTGATCGATATTTTTGAGCAGCTGGAGTCGCGGCGCGGCAAGAACAATGCACCGCTGCCGCCATTTCGCCATCGTATCGAACATGTGCAGATGATCCGCCCCGAGGATATCGCGCGGCTCGGCAGGCTCAACCTGGCCCTCTGTGTCACCCCGGGGAATATGGTCCTCGATATGAATCTTATCGACCGGGCCGTAGCGGAAAAAGGGCAGTGGGCCTATGCCTTCCGTCAGTTGATGGACACCGGATGCCCGGTCATGTTCAGTTCCGATTGCCCGGTCTGCAGTCCCGACCCGCTGCCGGCCATACATGCCGCGGTTACCCGGCAGCGCCTCGACGCCACGCCGGCAAATGGCTGGTATCCTAAGGCCCGGGTGCGCGTATCCGAGGCGCTGCATGCCTACACCGCTGCTCCGGCGGCTGTCCACCGGGCCACCGACATGGGCTCAATTGCCGTGGGCAAGAAGGCCGATCTGGCGGTACTCAGCCGGAACATTCTCACGGATCCGCCGGACATGATTGCTCAGACAAAGGTCGATATGACTCTTTTTGATGGTCGGATTGTGCACAGACTTTTTTAAGCTTTGATGGGGCCATCTTGTAAACCGTTTACCGGGAGTACCCCATCTGGTCAGGTGACTTATTTGTTGACATATTGGCTCGTCAAAGCGATAAGTACCGGATAAAATGACGCCGTTGACAATATGCGGCAGGAGAGGGTGGAGTGTTCTTCCAGAGTGAAACGGAGTACCTTTATGAAAATATTAATTTATGGCGCTTCCGAGGTCGGCTATATGGCCGCACTGCGACTGAGCAGGGACCACGATATCACCATTCTCGACGAACATGACGGTATCCCGGAAAGGTTTGGTCCTCTCGATGTGAGTTATGTCAGCGGCAGCGGCGCCGATGTCAACGCCCTGGAACAGGCCGAGACGGCCGCCAAGGATCTTTTCATCGCCTGTTCCGCCCGTGACGAAGCAAATATTGTCGCCTGCTGGACCGTAAAACGCATTGCCGATATTGAAACGATCTGCTTTGTCCGCACCATGGAGCTGTATAACAACCTGATGTTCTACAGTCAGGGCCGGTATCGGGCGCCCTATGACATCGATACGGTGATCTGGCCGGAACAGCTGCTCACCGAGGATATCTTCCGTATCGTCTCGGTGCCCGAGGCAATCGATGTCGAGCATTTCGCCAAAGGCCGGGCAAAACTGTTCGAATACCGCATCAAGGAAGACTCGACCATCCTCAATAAACGCATCATGGACTGCGTCTTCCCGAAGAACGTGTTGATTGTCGGCATAATGCGTGATAATAAGCTGTTCATTCCGGATGGATCGACAATTATTGCCATTAACGACAAGGTGGTTTTCATGGGGACGGGGATCGCCCTCGACATCCTGGCCGCCCGATTCTTTCAAAAAAGCAACAAGATCAGAAAAGTGGCCCTGATCGGCGGCGGCAGTGTCGGTTTCCTGCTCGCCGAGAAGCTCGAACAGGCACGTATTCGTGTAACCATTATCGAACACGATAAGGAACGCTGCCTTTTTCTGGCCAACAACCTGAAAAAGTCCCTGGTCCTCAATGGCGACGGCACGGACTTCGAGTTGCTGGAAAGTGAGGCGATTGGTGATGCCGATGCGATTATCTGCATCACCAATAATGACGAAAAAAACCTGCTCTGCTCCCTGCTCGTCAAGCAGCTCAGTAAAGGACGCATTATCACCCGGGTCGGCAACACCCAGACGGCGCTGCTTTTCGACCGGGTCGGCATCGATGTGGTCGTGTCGCCACGCGAGGCGGCGTTAAAGGAACTTCTCAACCGGGTGCAGGCGCATGATGTCGATATCCTTGCGCTGATCGAGGGCGGGCAGGGGGAGGTGCTGCGCGTCACGGTGCCGGAGGGTTTTCCCGAATCACGGGTCGTTGATCTGACGTTCAGCGCGAAAGCGGTCATCGGGGCCATCCAGCGTGGCAAGCAGGTTATCGTCCCGCACGGGGAAACGACATTAAAGGGCGGCGATCTGCTGCATATCTTTACCATGGCTGCCGATGCTGAAGCCATCAAGAAGATGTTTGCCCTATGAAACGAGAACACATTTACGCATCTCTCGGCATCATCCTCGTGGCCTTTGGCGTGATCCTGCTCAGTCCGATCGTGGTCGCGCTCATAGAGAAGAACTACGCTGCCATCCTGCCCTTTTCGGTTGCTGCCGCCTGTTCGGTTGCCCTCGGCATGCTGCTCCAGAAAGCCGGCGGCTTCCTGCGCAATTTCGACACCCTCAAGCGCAATGAAGGATTTTTGATCGTTTCCCTCGCCTGGATGGTCACCGCGGCGATGGGGGCGATCCCGTATCTTTTTTTCGGCCTGCATCCGCTGGATGCCTATTTTGAATCGGTCTCCGGCATCACCACCACCGGGGCGACAATTTTTATAGACTTTTCCCTGTATCCGAAAAGTCTGTTTTTCTGGCGCAGCCTGTCCCAGTGGCTTGGCGGCATGGGTATTATCGTGTTGTTTGTCGCTATTCTGCCTCAGTTCAAGGTGGCGGGCAGACAGATGTTCTTTGCCGAATCTCCCGGCCCGACGGAGGAAAAAGTAACGCCCCGCATCACCCAGACGGCAAAAGCGCTCTGGCTGGTCTATTTTATCCTGACGCTGCTGGAAATAGCCTGCCTGATATGGGCGGGCATGCCGGCATTTGATGCCGTGTGCAATTCCTTGTCGACCTTGGCCGCCGGGGGGTTTTCGCCGCACCCGCTATCGATTATGGGCTATAACAGTTCGGCTATCACCTGGATAATAATCGGCTTTATGTTTCTGGCCGGTTCCAACTTCGCCTTGCAATATCAGGCGGTCGCCCGGCGACATCTGGCTGCCTTGATAAAAAGAGAGGAATTTCGCGGCTACGCTTTCATTATCTTTGTCGTGTCGATCTTTCTCACCGTGGCTCTGGTGATAAACGAGAAGAGCAGCTGGCCTGATTCGATTCGCGAAAGCCTCTTTCAGATTGTCTCGATTCTCACCACGACCGGCTTCTCCTCTGCCGATTTCGCCCTGTGGTCAGTTGCCGCCCAGACGCTGATTTTCAGTGTTATGCTCGTTGGCGGCTGTGCCGGTTCGGCCGGGGGCGGCATCAAGGTTATCCGCGTCATTCTGGGGGCAAAATATATGCGCCGGGAGATAGTGCAGCTCGTTCATCCCCGTGTGGTCATGCCGATCAAGATTGATGGCAAGACCGTCCCGGATGCCATCCTCTTTCAGGTTCTCGGTTTTCTCTTATTCTATATCGTCCTGATGACCATTTCCGCCTATGCCGTGACCATTATCGAAGGCTCGTCCTCCATAGGTCTTATCGGAACCGCGGCGACCATCGGCAATATCGGTCCCGGTTTTGGGGAAATCGGCCCCATGGGTACCTATGGCAACCTCTCCTGGGCGACCAAAGTTATCTTTATCGTCAATATGATTGTCGGCCGCCTGGAGCTCATCCCCTTTCTGGCCATGCTTCACCCGGATTTCTGGCGCCTGAGAAAATGAAGATAATTTCCAAAGACCGGTCTTCCGTGGCGCGGGTCGGTGCGGAAGGCGCGCTGCTGGTCCTCTCACCGCTGCCGGTTATTATCTCCCGGGCTAATGATGTCGTGCATCAGCGGATATTGCAGCTGGTCGGCGCCCATCAGATCATCAACCCGGAGTATGAGTTCGGCAAACGGTTTGCCAATCGTCTCCTCTATAAGCACGTTATAACCGACACGAATATCGGTGAGAGTCTGCATCTCACGGAGATTCTCGTGCAGCCGTCAATGGTCGGCAAGACGCTTATCGATCGCGCCCTGCCCAAACGCTTCGGCGTGCAGGTGGTCGGCATCCGATGAGGTGCGCAGGGAAAAATTGATCAACCCTCCGCCAATGTCCCCCTGCGGGCCGATGAGCAACTGATAATTGTATCGCGCGAGTCGGCGATTGCACAATTAATACACGGTGTCAAAGAATGAAGCTGTTAACAATGGTGCGACTGGGGGCCTTGCTGTTGATTGGTTTAAATGTGCTGATGGGGCTGGCGACGATATGGGTTTTTATGCGGATGGCTCCGGCAATAGAGATCATCATTGAGTAAAATGAGCGCTCTTTAGAAGCATGTGAAAGGATGCTGGTGTCGTTGGCCATAAGCAGCGGAGAGGGGTCCGAGAGCCGACAATTGCAGATATCTTTTCAAGAGGCATTGCAGACGGCGCAAAATAACATTACCGAAGCCGAGGAGCCCGAAGCGCTTGCAATGATTGATCGAAAGTACCGCGAGGCGTTCGACAACAATGTTCCAGCCAGAAGGCAAACGATTACGGCAATCAGCAGCTTGGCGCAGATCAATCGAGAGGCTATGGTGCGCGCGGATAAGAGAGCCAGGCAATTGGGCAATGGTGGCGCCTGGGGTGTTGTTTTTATGGCCTCCGCCGTGTTTCTCGCCGGTCTTCTCTTTCTGCGAACCTTGAAAAGAAATCTGGTAAAACCGCTGGAGGAGATCTATTCGGTCATCTCGGCGTACAGGCCTGGGCGATACCATGAGGCGCTGCAGTGGAGCAGACCTGTCAAGAGATATCAAAACCATTTTCGATGGGATGAACGAATTGCTCGATAATACCTGCTCAAAATCGTAAAAACTAACGCCTGGCTGATGTTCATTTGCATTACCTTATTTCTCCAGCATATTGTTGAACGGACCAATGCCCCGGGCGTGGATATCGTCAATCAATTTTTGCGGATTATTGATGAAGGTATGCTCCACCGGTTTTTCTATTCCCAGATTCACATTGTAGCTGGAAATGAGGTTTTGGTGGCTCCAGCGTTTCAGGTAATAGCTAATCAGCTCGGGCAGTCGGGTGAAGATGCTTTCCCCGGGCATGGGATCGACAAACGAAGAGTTCTTTAACCGCTCGCAGGAAAGGGTCTGTGGTTTGTAGAAACTGTCCAGGAACATCAGCTCCGGCGGCAGGGACGCTTTCAGGCCGATTCTTCTGAAGATGCGCAGGAGGACATTCAGACCGTTTTTGCCTGAATTGGCCATCCAGTAGGGAACATAGATTTCCTTGGGCTGGTTCAGGTGCAGATAGGATTTGATGGTCAGGATGAGGGTTGCCAGGTCCACCGGATTTTTATCGACGAAATGGTAGGTTCTGTTGCTGAATTCGCCACGATTTTTGAGCATATGATGGATGAAGTGCGGCAGTTTTCGGGCGTTGGTGTAGGAGTGCAGGGTGTTTTTCTTGGTGAACAGCACCGGCATCGATTCGTCGGCAATAGAAAATAACAGGCGGTGAAAGCCTTGAATCTTGTGATCATGCGCACCGTACACAATAGCCAGCCGAACACAGGAGTAGTCGAGACCCTCTTTTTCGGCCATGAGCTTTAAGGTTGCTTCGGCCATGAGTTTAGATTTGGCATAATTGCTTAAATCAGGGGAGAGCGGCAGGGTATCTTCTTCCCGCAGGTTTTCACCGGGGGGTAAGGTTGCCGCGGAGCTGATATGGATGTACGGTATCTTCAAGCTGTTTGCCGCTCTGGCGAGGATAATCGGTCCCTGATAGTTGACCTCGAAGGCCAGCTGCGCGTCCGAGCCGAGATTGGCCATGGCGGCGTTAATGACGAAGTCGGGTCGGACATCGGCCAGGTAACGGCGAATGTCGTTTTCTTCGCGGATAGAGAATTTTTTGCTGCTTGGCGCGCGGATGTCGACGGTTTCGGGATGATGCGTTTTATAATAGTTGACAATTGTACCGCCGATCAGACCGGAGCCGCCGATCAGGACGCCTATTTTTTTTGAACCCATCAGAATTCCCTTTTGCTGGTCTGCTTGTTCATTTTGTTGTCCTTTGTTGCGTCCATACTGCCTCCTCGCCTCGTTTATCGCGTTTCGGGAAATATCCTGCCCATCACTCTCGCTCCGCACAAGGTACTTATACGGAGAGTACGAATTTGCAAATCAGTTATCAACCCTTATTTTCATCTGCAGACAATTCTTTAGAATCGAGGTTTTCCCGCTGCATGGTCATTTTGTGCGCAGCAGGTCGTTATATATCTCGGTCAGTTCGATGAAAAGTTCATGGTCTCCGCCCCGGTCGGGGTGGAGTTGCATGGCTTTTTGCCGGTAAAGGCGGCTGAGCTGTTGCCGACTCATTTTTTTCAATGCTTCACTCGAGGTGGCAAAGATCTCGCTGATCTTTGTGGCGGACCTGGTCGATTTTTTCTCCGGCCAGCGAAAGGTCCGATGCCCGGCCATAAATGTCCTGGCGAAATCGTCGAGAAAGGACCGGCGAGCGGGCGTGTAGTCGAAGAACATGAGAAGGTAACGGATCAGGTGGTGGTGCAGCGAGTCGGTGGTTTTCTTCTCCTGCCAAAATCGACAGTCGTTGTTTAACCGGCACAGCTCTTTTTCGAAATGGTCGCCCATTTCATCAAGAGCCAGTGATTCCGGCAGCCACGGGGCAAAGGATTGATAAAAGTATTTCTGCAGATTAAAGATGGCATAGACATATTGCAGGTAATGGCCTGGCTCCAGGGCCGACTCCTCGGCGGTAAACCAGTATTCCCGCTCATCGCGGCTCTGGCCGAGCAGGGGACGACAACACGCTTCATGCAGGCGGGACAGGCGGCTCTGGTCAACCGCCCCGTAACGGAGATAATAGAGGCGTCGACGATCAAACAGATGGATCTGCTGGTTAATTTTCTGTCGATCCTCCGCCGTTAAACGGCCCCTGCGGTAGCCGCCGCCGCGGCCCTGGAACCGGGCGAGCCGCTGCTGGGTCGCCCGGGGCAGGAAATCCCACAGCAGCCGTTCGAGCACCGGCTCGGCATCGTCTTTGCTATGGGCTGCGACGGCGGCCAGGAGATCGCTGTGAAAGAGAACAATGTCGTCGGTAAAAGGCTCAATAAAGCGGCCCGGATTGTTGCCGAGCGTATACACTAGCCGATACGTGAAAGAGTTCTCCGCTGTTTGATATGACTGACGGATCTGGTAAATTGTGTTGCAACCGTCAAGGATTTTTGCCAAATACATAGCAAGTATCAAAAGAAGAGATTTCAGCCAGGCTGTCGGTGTTGCAAGAGTTGACCTTCGTTACTGTCTTAAGGTGCTCACCCCGGCTTACATTTGAGCACACGCTATTAAATTAAACACTTTCTCTTATATTTTCGATCGATCATGAAATTTTTGCCATCCCAGCTGCTGTTTTTCTTCCAGAATAAGACAGCAAAAAAAAATATGGTTCTCTTGACGAAATTTCTCAGTTTTATTTTCGCCATAATTGCTTTGTACAGTACCCTCTTCCATGTGCTCATGCTCTATGAGGGGCGGGAATACAGCTGGATAACCGGCCTGTACTGGACCCTTACCGTCATGTCCACCCTTGGCTTTGGGGACATTACCTTCTCAACCGATCTGGGACTGGTCTTTACTATTGCCGTGCTGGGTTCCGGGATCATCCTGCTCCTGATAATGCTGCCGTTCACTTTTATTCAATTTTTCTATTCGCCGTGGCTCGAGGCGCAATCAAAGAGCCGCACCCCTCGGGGATTACCCGAAGGCACCTCCGATCATATTATTATCACCAACCTGGACCCGATAACGGAAAAGCTTGTCGCCAAATTAAGAAGGCGAAATTTCGAGTATGTCCTCGTCGTCGATGAGTTGCTGCGGGCCACGGAGCTCTACGATGCCGGGTATAAGGTGGTTGTTGGAGAGCCTGATGATCCGGCGACCTACCATCGCCTCCGGGTAAAGGATGCCGCCCTGGTTGTCGCCACAAATGATGACCAGGTAAATACCTCCGTTGCCTTTACCGTCCGAGAGGTAAGCAGAAAAGTCCCCATTGTCGCCAGTGCCAATAATGAAAATTCCCTCGATATCCTCCAGTTTCCCGGCAATATCCATGTGTTTCAGTTCGCTAAGATGCTCGGCCATGCACTGGGGAATCGAACCTTCGGTCTGGGCAGGCCGGTTAATATCGTCAGCAGCTTTGACAGATTGCATATTGCAGAGATATCGGCCGTACAGACTTCGCTCGGCGGAAAGAGTCTTGCTGAAATAGGTATGCGCGGGAAGACCGGGGTGACGGTGGTCGGACTCTGGGAAAAGGGCCGGTTTGAAGTGCCGCAACCGCACACCGTGATCAATTCCACGACACTGCTTCTTTTAGCCGGCACCAATAGTCAGCTGAAGAGATTCGAAGACCATTATGCCACTCCCGGAAGGGCCTATTCCCCGGATGCCCCCGTGCTCATTCTCGGTGGCGGGCGTGTTGGCCTTGCCGCCGCGGAAACGCTCGACGAACATGGCATCAGCTACCGCATTGTCGAAAAACGGGCGATGCTGACGACCGGCAAAGGAACAAGTTTTATTGAGGGCGATGCGGCGGATATCAAGGTGTTGGCAAAAGCCGGGATCATGGAAGCCAGGACGGTGATCATCACCACCCATAACGATGCAATGAATATTTATCTGACTTTCTACTGTCGTCAATTACGCGGGGAAATGCAGATTATCAGCCGGGCAACCAGTGAACGGAGCGTATCAAAACTGCATATGGCCGGCGCTGATCTGGTTATGTCCTATGCCTCGATGGGGGCAAACACCATTATCAACATTTTGAAAAGCGACGAAATTTCCATGTTTACCGAGGGGTTGAACATCTTTACTCGACCAACGCCCATCTCTCTGGTCGGTAAAAACCTGGTGGAGAGCAATATCAGGAAGAAATCCGGCTGTTCGGTTATTGCCATAAAGTCGGCGGGACACCTGATTGTCGGCCCTGATCCTTTTCTCCCCTTGAACGGCAAAGATGATCTGATTCTTATCGGGACGACCGAAGCAGAGCAGAAATTTCTCGAGCTGTTCTAAGACTCCTTAAGGCCGGCTGAGGGTGGCATCTATTACCTCGCCGGTCTTGCCGAAGTCTCCGAAACGGTGGTTTTTCTTTGCATCCTCCCGGATCTGCTCAGAAGAGTTTTTCCTTCAAGACCTTGTCTTTTTTACATTTCGTCGCCACTGTGCAGGTAATAGTGTGTTGAGTGATGTGTAGCTATAAGATAATTGATGTGTAAATACGGATATCGTAAAGATATACCCTTGAATATATTGTATTCGTAATTTAATGTTCTTTCGTTGGGTGTTACGGGGGAAGAGCTATTTTGCAGTAAAACAGGTATAACTAAAAGGTGGTGTCCGGCGTGGAGATCGATGAAATAAATCTGGCGATAATCAATCATCTGAAGGATGGGCGGATGCCGTTCAAGAAGATTGCCGATTTACTGGCACTCTCCGAGGGCACTGTCCGGGCCAGGGTAAAAAAACTGAAAGAAGAGGGCATCCTGGATATTACCGCCCTGGTTGACCCGGAGTCCCTGCCGGATCAGAATATCGTCCTGGTCGGGGTACGCTTAAAAGATATGGACCTGGTCAAAAAAGGCGAGGAGTTCAGCAGATTGCGCGGGGTGATCTCCGTCTGCGTCGTCACCGGTCGCTTTGATCTTATTCTCATTGTTCTGCTCACCAAGGATTTTACCATGCTGCAATTCTATACGGAAGAAGTGGCACGACTGGAAAATGTCAGGGCGGTGGAAACCTTCGTTGTCTATAAGAGTTTTAACCTGAAGGTGCCTCTGACCCTGCCGTAACAACGAACAGGTTCCTGGGCTCAACAGATTGAGGGGTGATGAAATGAACACAGCAAAAAAGACCGTACTCCATGGCTGGCATACCGAGAATGGGGCGAACATGGCACTTTTCGGCAATTACGATATGCCTCTGTGGTATAAAACCGGGGCGAAAGCGGAACATCTGGCGGTTATTCAGGCCGCCGGCATTTTCGATACCAGCCATATGGCGGCGGTATCGGTGCAAGGCGCCGGAGCCAGAGCACTCCTGCAGCGTTGTCTGAGTAAGGATATTGATTCCTGCATCGGCAAGGATAAAACACCCCTGGTTGACGGCCGGTGTGTCTATGGTGTTTTTCTCCATGCCGACGGTACGGTCATCGATGATGCCATCGTCTACCAGCTGCAGCCGGAATCGTTCATGGTGGTGGTCAATGCCGGCATGGGCGGAGAAATTGCCGCGCACCTGCAGAAAAATATCGGCGAAAACAGGGCCAGCGTCGACGATCTGACCGATCGCCTCGGCAAAATGGATATCCAGGGCCCGGAATCGGCCCGGGTCCTGACGAAAATACTGCGAGACCCGGCGGCTGTTTTTGATAGGATGGTCTATTTTTCCTGCAAAGGCGGTTTTGATGGGCTACGGACCTCACCGCCGGTGGAACTTGTCGATGGCACCCCGGTGCTCATTTCCCGGACCGGCTATACCGGAGAATTCGGCTTTGAACTGTTTGTCGCCATCGATAGGTTAGCCGCGCTCTGGTCGATGGTCCTTGAGGCCGGACGTGATAAGGGTGTTCTCGCCTGCGGCCTGGCCGCCAGGGATTCCCTGCGGGCCGGGGCTGTTCTGCCGCTTTCCCATCAGGATATCGGGCCGTGGCCCTTTTTGCATAACCCCTGGCCATTTGCCTTGGCCTACAATGACGATAACACCACCTTCAGTAAAGATTTTATCGGCGCCACCGCCCTGCTGCAGTCGACATGGTCGAAGCATACCCTGCCCTTTGCCGGATACGACCCACGCAAGATCGGCGCCGGCGGTGAGAGTTTTGTCACCACGGAAGCCGGTGAGAGGCTCGGGACAATTCTTACCTGTACCACGGATATGGCCATCGGCCGGGTCGATGGAGAGATCGTCAGTATGGCGGCAGACAGCGAATTTCAGGCGAAGGGACTGTGCTGCGGTTTTGTCCTGCTCGATAAAAAATGCAGCCCGGGTGACCAGGTGATCCTGACCGATGGAAAACGGAAAATAAAGGTTGAAATACGATCGGATGTCCGTCCGAACCGGACGGCGAGAATGCCGATCGGCCAGATGCTGGCGTGACTGTCAAAAATTAAACAGGGAGGTATCGGCCGTGAAAGAATTTAATGAGCTGAATTTTAAGGATGGGCTGCGCTACTCGAACGATCATGAATGGGTGAGCGAAAAAGGCAACACTCTGAAGGTCGGCGTCAGTGATTATGCCCAGGACCAGATGGGCGATATCGTCTATGTCGAGTTGCCTGAGGTGGGCGCAACCTTTGCGAAAGGTGACGAGTTCGGTACGCTCGAGTCGGTAAAGGCGGTCTCCGAACTGTATCTGCCGATAGGCGGCGAAGTGGTCGCGGTCAATGAAAACCTCGGTGATGCGCCGGAGTTGATCAATCAGGATTGCTATGCCAACTGGATTGTCGAGATTAAACCTGCCGATATGAGCGAACTCGAAGACCTGCTCTCCGTCGATGCCTATCGGGAGTTACTAAAAGGATAAAGCCATGCGCTATTTGCCACATACTGACCAGGAAATTGGTACAATGCTCGACGTCATCGGCAGAAAAAGTCTCGACGAGCTGTTCTGCTCGGTACCCGATGGCTGCCGCTACCAAGGAGTAATGGATTTACCCGAACCGCTGAACGAGTGGTCGCTGACCGACCATGTTGCCCAGCTGGCCGAAAAAATGACGGTCAACCACAGCTACAGGGTGCTGATCGGCGCCGGCAGCTATCATCACAATATTCCGGTAACCATCGCCTCGCTGATGGGCCGATCGGAGTTTCTCACCGCCTATACCCCCTACCAGCCGGAAATAGCCCAGGGAACCCTGCAGGGCATCTACGAATATCAGACCCTGACCGCCAGGCTGCTCGGTATGGATGTGGCCAACGCCTCGATGTATGATGGCGCCTCCGCCCTGGCTGAGGCGCTGCTGATGGGGCTGAGGATCGGCAAAAAAAAGCCCAAAGTGGCGGTCTCCAGGGCCATCCATCCGCATTACCGGGCGGTGGCCAAAACCTATCTGGATCCGTCGCAGTACCAACTGGTCGAACTGCCGGTGGATAAAGACGGCCGCACCGACCTGAGCACTCTTGGTGATATCGACGGGCTGGCGGCGGTAGCCATCCAGTCACCGAATTTTTTCGGCGTGATAGAGGACCTGTCGGCCCTGGGACAGACTATCCATGACCACGGCGCGCTGTTTATCAGCTGTTTCACCGAACCTCTCGCCTATGGCCTGGTGAAAAATCCCGGCGAATGCGGCGCGGATATCGTCTGTGGCGAGGGACAGAGCCTTGGCCTGCCGCGATCTTTTGGCGGCCCGGGACTTGGCATGTTTGCCTGCCGCGACCAGTTTGTCAGAAATATGCCCGGCCGTTTGGTCGGACAAACCGTTGATCTGGACGGCAAGCGTGGCTTCGTGCTGACCCTGTCCACCCGCGAGCAACATATCAGACGGGAAAAAGCCACATCGAATATCTGTTCCAATCAGGGCATCTGTACCCTCACTGCGGCGATGTATCTGTCTTCACTCGGCGGCACGGGCCTGCGTCAGCTGGCCCGCCTCAATTACGACAAGAGTGAATATTTCAAGGCCCAGCTGATAAAAAATGGTACGCGGATGGTCTTTGATTCCCCGACGTTCAATGAGTTTGTCGTTGAATTCAAGGAAGATTTTCGGCCGATCTATGCAAAGTTATTAGAAAAGAAAATTGTCCCCGGTCTGGAACTTGGCCGATATTATCCGGAACTTGCCGGAAAATATCTGTTTTGCGTGACGGAAACGGTGGCCAGGGACGTAATCGATGCAGTGGCAGGTGAGGTGAAACCATGAAAAAGACACCGGGCAGAAGTGGCTTGATTTTTGACGAACCCTTGCTCTGGGAAAAAGGCAACAAGGGCAGGCACGGCATGAGTATTCCGACAAGCGATGTTCCGGCAGCTGCCTTGCCGGAGGAACTGCAGGGGGCGGGGCCGGATTTTCCCGATCTGAGTGAAGTCGATGTGGTGCGCCACTATACCCGCCTGTCCCAATGGAATTACGGCGTGGACAGCGGCATGTATCCCCTGGGCTCGTGCACCATGAAATATAACCCGAAGATCAACGAAAAGGTGGCCGCCACCCCGGAACTGGCGACGGCTCACCCGATGCTGGGCGATGCATATGTCCAGGGCAACCTGCAGGTCATGTTCGAGCTGCAGGAATATCTGGCCGCCATCACCGGGCTCCCCGGCGTATCTTTGCAGCCGGCGGCCGGCGCCCATGGCGAGCTCACTGGCATGCTGGTCTTTGCCGCCTACCATCGGGCGCACCAGTCAAAGAGAACGAAGATCCTTATCCCTGACACGGCGCACGGCACCAATCCGGCCAGTGCCGCCCTGTGCGGCTACAAACCTGTGCCGATCAAGTCCGGGCCAAACGGCATCCTGCGCGTGGAATCGGTGGCCGAGGCAATGGATGAACAGACCGCCGGGATCATGATCACCAACCCCAATACCCTTGGTCTGTTTGAAACCAATATCCGTGAGATTGCCGAGATTGTCCATGCCAAGGGTGGTCTGGTCTACGGTGACGGGGCGAATCTGAATGCGGTCATGGGGGTCATCAGCGCCGCCAGGTGCGGTGTCGATGTCATGCATCTCAACCTGCACAAGACCTTTTCGACACCGCATGGCGGCGGCGGTCCGGGCGCGGGTCCCATCTGTGTGACCAGGGAACTGGAGAAATATCTGCCGGTACCACGCGCCATCAAGGACGGTGACAGCTATCGCCTCGATTTTGATCGCCCCGACTCCGTCGGCCGGGTGCACGCCTTTCACGGCAATTTTGGCGTGCTGCTCCGGGCCTACAGCTATATCCGGACCATGGGTGCGGAAAATCTGAAAAAGGCCAGCCAGCTGGCGGTGCTCAATGCCGCCTATATTAAAGAAAAATTAAAGGGTACCCTGCAGCTCGCCTACAACCGGCCGTGTATGCACGAATGTGTCTTCTCCGACGCCCTGCAGCAGGAAGATAAAATAACCACGCTGGATATGGCCAAGCGGCTTATCGATCACGGTTATCATCCGCCGACCATCTATTTCCCTCTGGTGGTGCACGGAGCGATCATGATCGAGCCCACCGAGACCGAATGCAAGGAGGATATCGATCAGTTTATCGACACGGTGAAGCTGGTGGTGCAGGAAGCGAAAGAAAACCCGGAACTGCTGCGACAGGCGCCGGTGATAGCCAAGATGCGCCGACTGGATGAAACCCAGGCGGCCCGCAACCCTTGTCTCTGCGGCTAATGGTCATGCCTGTACCAACGGCGGCGCGCATGGTCGATCTCGGTCTGGTCGACTATGCAGCGGCCTATGGTCTGCAGCTTGATCTGGTTGAAAGGCGCAGGCGTGGTACGGTTGCCGACGATGTCTTTCTGGTGATCGAACATCCCGGCACCTTTACCCTCGGCAGGCGCGGCGGACGCGAAAATCTCATGGTCTCCGAACAGTTTCTCCAGGAAAAAAACATCCCCCTGGTGCATATTGAGCGCGGCGGCGATATTACCTATCATGGCTGGGGACAGCTGGTTATCTATCCCATTGTGCATCTGCGCCAGGCCGGGCTGACGGTTTCCGACTATGTCTTTTGTCTCGAAGAGATCATGATCGGTCTGGCCGCCGCCTGTGGGGTGGCGGCAGGGCGTGACTCGCGTAACCACGGCGTCTGGGCGGGTGACAAAAAGCTCGGCAGCGTCGGTATCGCCGTACGGCATGGGGTGGCCTTTCATGGGCTGGCGCTGAATGTCAATATCTCCCTTGAACCGTTCACCTGGGTCAATCCCTGCGGGCTGACCGGGGTGCGGATGACCAGTCTCAGTTGTGAAAGCGGCCGGGAGATTAGTCTTGGCGAAGTCAAAAACCACCTGCCTGGTTTGCTCAAGCAGGTCTTTGCCCGTGAATTTGTAGCAATAAAAAGGAATCATGGTGATGTCAGCATCGATAAACAAGATAACGATGGCCAAACCGAAGTGGCTCAGGCGTCGTTTACCGACCGGCCCGGAATATGAAAAAATCCGTCAGCTGCTGAAAAGCCACGATCTGACCACCGTCTGTCAAGAAGCCAAGTGTCCGAATCAGTTTGAATGTTACGGCAAAGGGACGGCGACCTTCATGATCCTTGGCGAGCGCTGTACCCGTAACTGCCGCTTCTGTGCCGTCGGCCACCAGCCGGACAGCCTGCCCGATCCCGAGGAACCGGAACGCGTCGCCGAGGCGGTGGTCCTTCTCAGCCTGCGTTATGCGGTGGTCACCTCGGTGACCCGGGACGATCTCGCCGACGGCGGGGCGTCTCTTTTTGCCGCAACCATTCAGGCCATTCGCCGGCGCAGCCCAAAAACCCTGGTGGAAGTACTCATCCCCGACCTGCAGGGTGATCGGCCGGCCTTACAGGTCCTTCTTCATGCCGCACCGGATGTCCTCAACCATAATATCGAGACGGTTGCCGCCCTCTACCCTAAGGTGCGCCCTCAGGCCGTATACCGACGTTCCCTGGAACTTTTGCATCGGGCCAAAGAAATGCATCCCGAGATTCCGACCAAGTCGGGCATCATGCTCGGCTTTGGCGAAAGCCATGCCGAGCTCCTGCAGACCTGGCAGGATTTATTGGCCGCGGGTGTCGATATTCTCACCATGGGCCAGTACCTGCAGCCAAGCGTCGAGCATCTGCCGGTACAGCGCTTTGTGCCGCCGGAGGAATTTACCGAGCTGGAGACGGAGGCGCTGGCGCTGGGCTTTGCCGGCGTGGCTTCCGGCCCCTTTGTCCGGTCCAGCTATCAGGCGGAAAAACTCTATCGCCAGGCGCTCAGGCGGATGCAGCGTTGAGCGGTCCCCCCACTAGCCCCTGTTTATCGGCGGCAGGCTTTCCCTGTGTTATATTTTACGGATGGCGTTGCGTATTTCCGTATCTTGCAGAATCTGATTGACGATATCGATCAGCTGGCCGTTCAACAGTTTCTCCAGGTCTTTGACAGGAGGGCGGGTGGCTGAATCACGGTTGGCTTGCCTGGAATAAGTCTTGGTGAGGGTTATTTCACTGTTTCTTATAGTCAGGGCAAGACGGCTCTTGGCTGTACTGGTGTACAGGACATTGGGTCGGGTTACCGTGGCGACAAGCTCATTAATATCGAGCTGTATGTAGACCGGGGCATCGCTCTGAAACGATAGGCCCTGTTGCTGAAGGCCATCGGCCAGCCTCTCGGCGACCAGGACATGCGGTGCCACTTTGTTTGGTATCTTTATCTGAGGTTTGCCCTTAATTTGGTAAATGACCACGGCACTGTCTTTACGGGCATCATGTCCCTTGAGTGCGGCAGAGTGAGAATCGCCGTAAATCCCCATCGGTTGACTTCTCGGCGGCACCTTGAGGTTGGTGGTAAGCGGGTATTGCGCAGCGCATCCGGTGAGGAGGATGGTCAGGGCGAGAAGAAAGATGTTTTTCACTGTAAACTCCTGTTTGATTGAAAGGGTGATGAGGGACAGTAAGTAGCAATATGACCGGTATTTTCATCGGTGTCCGGTCTGGGTCAAATATACTCCCCCGACGATAAAGACTCCAGCAAAGAGCTGCCGGGCGGTAAAAGATTCTCCCAGAGAATGACTGCCAGAAGCAGGGCAAAACCCGCCATGCTCACGTTCCTGCTACGGAATAATGAGACCATATTGATTGTCGAAAAAAAATGGCAAGGGGTTAAGGAAAGTTACTGCGGATTAAAAAACGATGATGACGTTTGGGTTTGGCGGTGGCCTGTCGTGGCCCGCCAACCTTATTCTTCTTTCATGATTTTAATAATTCGTTCATCCAGGCATGAGCGTAAAAAAGTATTCATTGGTTGTTGTATACCTGTCTGATAAAAAGTGAGCATCAGTTGATTAAATTCCAACTGTCTCTTTGCGGACAGATTAATGGCTGGATATCCGTGATTGAGCAAAATTCCATTCATAATAAAACGACCCATACGTTTATTGACGTCATAAAAAAATTGGCATCTGGCCATTGTCAGAAAGTAATGGATCGCCCGATCATAAATATCAATTATTTTTGCAGCATCATCGACCATTTTTTCGAAAAATTCCGGCAATACATCTGCCGATGGCGGCATATAATCCGTGCCGACGATGGTAACTCCACCGGTTCTGAATTTTCCCCATTCCAACGCCTCTTCTTTAGCGGCGATTCGATGAAGGCTACAGACTTGTTCCATGGAAATATCAAATTGATTGTTTTCTACCAATTTAAAGATACTTTTCCATGTATTAGCTTGGTTCAAGACTATTTGTTGATCTGAGATTTTATGTCCGCCAACAGTAATTCCTTCTAATAGGGTTTGCACCTCGGGCAGAGTAAAGTGAATGCCTTCTAAATTTACAGCATCGCATACCAATTCTGCCAATTGACGTTTGGCAAGCATCATGGCTTTAGGTTTATTGGGGGGCATATTCCACAAAGTGTCTGTCATGATTTTCCTGGTTTTAAAAGTACATTTCGAACGGGAAGTCTTAGAGAAATCTGCTGGACCTACAGTTAACACTTTTCAAGCCGATGCCTGCTGCGCTTTACCTTAGAGGAATTTACCGACTAAATTTGCCATGATAACCAGGAAACCAAAAAAACAGCCGATTTTCAGAATTTTAACATGCCTGTCACTTAAATCGTGCCATCTTTTTGGTTTGTATAAGCCGGATGACAAAGCGAGAAATATAAGTGCCAATAGGGTGTAGGCGACTATAATGCCCATTTTTCTGTTATCTCCTGCATATCCCGTCCCCGCTGGATGATCAACATTGCCCAACCGGTGCCGGTTAGGAGGTCGTCATGCCGTGAAGTTAATTTTGTAATTCCCATTGACCGGCACTGTTGCGACAGGCGGTGGTATAGGTTTTTTCCGTTCTGCCGTCGATGGTCGCCAGAATTTCCGCTTGGCGGCAGTAGGTTTGCGGCTGCTGCGGCGGGGTGTACGCCGGCTGTGGCACGACCTGGTAATAGTTGCCGTTGTCGGGGTTTTGCCATGTGGTTGCCTGGCCGGATGGTCCATATTCGTAGGCCTGATTCAGTTGTTGCCGGTCAAATTTATCCATCTCGTTACCGACTATATAGCCAAGCAGCGTGCCCACCGCCGCGCCGATCAGAGTTGCTTCGGTATTGCTGCCGATGGCCTGGCCGATGAGCGCCCCGCTTGCGCCACCTACCGCCATACCCTGTTGGCCCTTGCTGTAATTGGCACAGGAGCTGAGGCTGATGGTGATGAGCGGCAGCAAAAATAAAATGAAATTTTTCATGTTTCGTTCTCCCTTGTGGTGTGATTTTGACTGCCTACCAGGCAGCCGATCGTTGTTTTATCCGCCATGTGTAATGGTATGCATCTTCAGGAATCATTGCAATTTGCCGAGCAGCTCGGTTGCGGTCTCTTTCTCTCTTTTAAAACAGCAGTTCAGCAAAGGTGGCTATTGACTGATACCGGCTGGAAAATTTCACCGGAAGCCGGGAACTGGGCTTGGCGATATGGACCAGATGGCGTATGCCGGAGATTCTGGCCGAATGCAGCACCTTTTCGGTATCGTCGACAAAAAGCGTCCGCTCTTTCTCATAGGGTAACAGTTGCTGCAGTCTGTCCCAGAATTCCGGCTGTTCTTTGGCGAGTCCAACCTCCTGGGAGCAGATCATCCGTGCAAACCACTGTTCGAGACCTACCTCGGCCATTTTTATCTGCAGCGTCTTGGGGTGGGCGTTGGTGATCAGATAGATTTTTTTGCCGATTCTCTGCATGTATTCGAAATAATCGATAATATGCGGGTGAAGTTGGATCAGGTGGCTGATCTCCTTCTTTAAGGAGACAATGTCCAGACCCAGACGGTCCGACCAGTAATCCAGATCGGTCCACTGCAGGGTGTTTTCCACGCTTTGATAGGTGGTCAGCAGCAGCTGCCTGGCTGCGGCGATATCGACCTGGTTTTTCTCGGCGTAGTTCTCCGGGACAAAATGCTCCCAGAAATAGTCGTCGTAATATTTATCGAGGAGCGTGCCGTCCATATCAAGAAAGACGCAGTCGATCCGCTGCCAGGAAAAGTCGATGGGAATCTGTTGCGGTACTTCAGGCGGTTGTTTGAACCAGTGCGGTGAGTTCATGAAGAGTCGCGGTGATTGTGTCGAAGACATGTTCCATGGAAGACAGGCGGCCGCCGATAACCAGGCGACTGTCCGGAGTCAGTTTCGGGGCAATGTGGTTTTTTCTGCCGCTGTTTTTCTGCAGATAGTGCAGCAGCATGTTCGGAGTCAGCGGGGTATCGCCCTGAAAGGTAAAAACGAGACTGTCCCGGCCCTGTTCCAGTTTACTGATGCGCAGGGCGGCGAGGTCTTTTTTCAGACGAATGATGCGCAACAGAGTGACCGTCTCCACCGGCAGCGGTCCGTAACGGTCGACGAGCTCATCCTCCAGATCGAGCTGCATTTCCGCCGGGGCGGTGTTCAGGGCGGCCATTCTTTTATAGGTGATATAGCGCTGGCTGATATCGGGTATATACCTTTCCGGGATATAGGCGGACAGCTGCAGGTTGACCTCCGGGTCAACATCATCGGTGCTGCTGTCCTGCTCCGTCCTTATCGCCTGGGCCTTCAGGTCGGCCACCGTTTTCTGCAGCAGATCAAGATAGAGCTCGTAACCGATGGCGGCGATATTACCGCTCTGGGAGACCCCGAGAAGATTGCCGCCGCCGCGTATCTGCAGATCACTCATCGCCAGCTTGAAGCCGCCGCCCAATTCGTTGCAGTCCATGAGGGCGCGGAGTCTATCCCGCGAATCCTTGCTGAGGCTGTCCAGCGAGGGGACCAGCAGGTAGGCGAACGATTGCGTGCTGGAGCGGCCGACCCGGCCGCGCAGCTGATAGATTTCCGCCAGACCGAGCATGTCGGCCCGGTTGATGACAATGGTATTGGCCGAGGGGATGTCCAGCCCGGACTCAATGATGGTCGTGCTGACCAGGACGTTGATCTTTTTCTGGACGAAGGAGACCATGATCTCTTCGAGTTCCTTGCCGGCCATCTGGCCATGGGCCACGGCTATCTTCGCCTCGGGGACCAGCTTTTGAATGAGGGCGGCCATCTGGTGGATTGATTTGACCCGGTTGTGCACGAAAAAGATCTGTCCGCCCCGCCGCAGTTCCTTGTTGATGGCCTCCTTGATGACCAGCTCATCGTAGCGGGCGACAAAGGTCTTCACCGGTTGGCGATGTTCCGGCGGGGTGGAAATGACCGACAGATCGCGAATGGACAACAGCGACATCTGCAGGGTGCGCGGGATCGGCGTGGCGGTGAGGGTGAGGATATCCACCTCGGCGCGCATTTTTTTCAGCTTTTCCTTGTGGGCGACCCCGAAGCGGTGTTCTTCGTCAATGACCAGCAGACCGAGATTGTGAAAGGTGACATCCTTGGAGAGCAGGCGGTGCGTGCCGATAACGATATCCACCCGGCCGCTGTGCAGATCTTTCAGAATGGCCCGCTGCTCGGCAGTGCTGCGGAACCGGTTCAGGCAGCCGATGGTGACTGGAAAACCCTGCAGCCGCTCGGCAAAGGTCTTGGCGTGCTGTTCGGCGAGCACGGTGGTCGGTACTAAGATGGCCACCTGGTAGCCGTCCTCGACCACCTTGAAGGCCGCCCGTACGGCCACCTCCGTCTTGCCGTAGCCGACATCGCCGCAGACCAGTCGGTCCATGGGCCGGTCACTGGTCAGATCCTGGATGACATCGTTGATCGATTTTTCCTGTCCGGGCGTCTCGTCAAAGGCAAAGGATTCTTCCAGCTCATGGAACATCTGTCCGGGCGGGGAAAAGCGCCTCCCTTCTCTGATTTCTCTTTTCGCGTAGATATCAAGCAGTTCCTGGGCGACCTTCCATACCTCTTCCTTCACCTTGGCCTTGGTCGTCTTCCAATTCTGCGTGCCGAGTTTATCGATTTTCGGTTGGCGGTCGGACAGCCCCTGGTATTTGCTGATCAGGTTGAGCCGGTCAACCGGCAGATAGAGCTTGTCGCCGTCGCGATACTCGATGAGCACGAAGTCGTTGATCACTGATTGAAATTCGATGGTGCTCAGCCCCCGATACGCACCCAGGCCATGATCGCGGTGGACGACAATGTCGCCGTCACTCAGCTCGCTGAAACGAAGCGGTTCGCCCTGCTGTTTCTTTTTCGCCTTTCCGCCCAGTCGCATCTCGCCGAACAGTTCACTCTCGGACAAGAGATGCATCTTGTCTTCCACGAGGGAAAACCCGGCTGATAAAGGGTGGTCGCAGAGGTAGAGTGTCTCGGCATCGAGTGTGCTGTGCAGCTGCTCGAGGTCAAGCGGCGACGGTAGAAATTCGATCTGATGATTATGTTTGCCGAGGAGCTCGGCCAGGTTTTTGGTATGACGCGAGGAGCGGCAGCAGGCGATCACCGTTTCACCGGTTTTCCGCCACTGAAAAATCTGTTCGGACAGGGGCGAGAGGAGGCCCGTTTTCGTCCTTTTCAGGGAAATATCCTGTTTCAGGAGCTGATGATTGCTGGAAGAAACGCTGAGCAGACGTTCATTGCCGCGGGGAAAATCGCTGACCAGCAGTTGCCTGAAGCCGTCAAGCTGGCGTTCCAGTTCTTCTCTGCCGACAAAAAGTTGCTCGGGCGGCAGGGCAGGAGCGGCCGTGTCCGTGGCGGTCTGGTAATTGGAAAAAATACGCTCGTAGGTGAGGTCCCTGCTCTGCCGGATGCTTTCCGGGTCGAGGAGCAGCACCACGGTGTCGCTGGGCAGGAAATCAAGCACCGAGGAGCTGGGCGGGCTCTGGTCGTGGAAAAACAGCGGCAGGAAAAATTCCATGCCGGCAAATCGCCGTCCGCTGTTCGTCAGTTCCATGAGGCGAGCGGTTTCTTCGCTGTTCCAATTGTATGTCTCACCCTGCTGGGCAAAAAGTTTTGTCAGTTTTTTACGGCTCGCATCCGAGCTGTAGTCAAAGAGCAGATCGGTGACCGGCAGCAGTGTCGCCTCGCTGATGTCTCCGGTGGAACGTTGGGTAAACGGATCAAAGGAGCGCAGGGATTCGATGGTGTCGCCGAAAAAATCGAGTCGGATCGGACCTTCATGCAGCAGGCCGGCTTCTATGGTGAACGGCGGCGGATAAATATCAATGATGCCGCCCCTGACTGAAAAATCCCCGACCGACTGGACCAGGGCAACCTTGTCATAGCCGAGGTAGGCGAGCTTTTGCAGGAGGTCGTCCTGGTCGCAATCCTCTCCGGCCATGAGGTACTCGGCAACACTGGTGAGCAGTTTCGCCGGCATGATGCGGCGCAGCAGTGCCTCGATCGAGGTGACCATGATGCCGCCTGCGCCCTGTTTTAAGCGATAGAGTGTTGAGAGCCTGGCGGCAGTAGTCCGCTGGTCCGGCGACAGCGGGGTATAGGGCGGAATTTCGTGACCGGGGTAGGGGAGAACCTGCTGGTCGGTAAAAAGGTGCAGATCCTGGTCAAAAATTGACAGTAAATGCTCGTCCGGAACAATGCAGCAACAGCTGTGCTGCTTGGCCACGGCTGCCGCAAGCCATGCCGGGCTTGCTCCGCGGAGTCCGGATACGGTAATGCTCCCCGGGTCGTGCAAGAGCGATGTAAGGGTATCGTGTATCATGAAAAAAAGGTAATCGTGCACCGGTATACATCAAGAGACTGCATAACCCGGATCTGGAACCGTTTATCCAGTGCTCCAGGTTCGTTCAGGCAGGCCGCCGAGCTATAGTATGCTCTGTGAGGTGGCCTGATCGGGCGAAAATGGGGTGCTGGTGAACGGTTACCAAAAAAGTGCCGGTTATGGTGACATAACCGGCAGAAAAAAAAGTATTGGCGGCAAAAAATCAGAAAGTGCCGCCTACGCTGAAATCCCACACCGCGTCGTCTTCATCGTCGAGCGGATCAAGATTGAATCCCCAGACAACGCTGAGCGGGCCCATCGGTGAGAGCCATTGTATGCCGAGGCCGACGGCATTTTTGATATTGTCGTTGACCTCGCCCCAGTTCTCGTCATCGTCCATTACCTGGCCGGCATCATAGAAGACCAGACCGTGCAGACCCTGGGTTTCCATCAGGGGGAAAATAAGCTCGACATTGGTATACCACATCTTGTCGCCACCGATCCGCTCGCCGGTGATCGGATCAATCGGGCTGATCTTGCCGTACTCAAAGCCACGCACGGAGTTGAGGCCACCGAGATAAAAACGTTCATAAACCGGCAGCTTATCGTCTTCGTTTTCAAAGACTTGGCCGGCTGATCCCTCGACATGAAACACGGTTTTCAAGGGCATGGGGAAATACCAGCCGGAAGAGCCTTCCACCTTGGTAAACTGGGCGTCACCGCCTAGTGGGCCGCCGGCATATTTGACACTGAGCACATTCCTGGAACCCTTCGATGCGCCGTAGAGTCTGTTCCGGGTGTCGCGGACGAGGGACATCTTGACGGCGCTGGTAATATGCAGATCCACGGACTCCTGGATAATATACGAGGCATTCTCCGACACATCGGTCAGATCGGTGTCGGTATAGCTGTAGTTGCCGAAGACCTTCCATTTGCCGAATATCGGATAGCCGATACGGATACCACCGCCCACGGACTCCTTGGTGTAGTCATCGTATTCACGTTCGGTACTGAACAGGTCCAGTCCCCAGGAAAGGGCGGAATCATAGAGATGGGGATTGGTGTATCCCAGATTGTATCTCGAGCTTGAGCTGCTGATATTGGCGCTGAGCGACAGGGTGTCACCCCGGCCGAGGAAGTTGTTCTCGGAAATCTGTCCCATCAGAATGAGATTGTCCGCTGAACTGAAACCGGCACCGATACTGAAGTTTCCGGTACTCTTCTCCTTGACCTCGACAATGACGTTCATGCGGTCGGGGTTGAGCGACGGTTCAGGGATGATGTTCACCTCTTCAAAATAGGTCAGCCGCTGCAGGGCCTGAGTGGACTCGCGCAAGGCCTTCGAGTCGAAGACCCCGCCCTCGGCGATAAGCAGTTCCCGCCGGATGACGTTGTCACGGGTACGGCTGTTCCCCCTGATGCTTATCCGTTCGATATAGACCAGATTGTTCTTGCGGATATCAAAGGTAACATCCATGTGATCCCCGGCCGGGGTCTTTTTGACAATCGGCCTGATGTCGGCAAAAGCAAAACCGGCCTCGGAGTAGTAGTCGGTCAATTTGAGGATATCGTCTCGAATGGCCTGTCTGCTGAGATATTCTTCATCCTGGATGGTCAGCAGCTTCATCATCTCGTCTTTTCCTTGCAGCAGATCGCCGGTAAAATCGACTGTTCCGAGTTTAAACCGGGTGCCTTCTTCGACGATGAATTTGACGTAGAGCCATTCTTCTTCCTGTTTTATTTCCGGTTCGCCGATTTTCGCTTCAAGAAAACCCTGGTCATTATAGTAGGTGACAATCCGCGCGGCGTCCTGCTGGACCATATTCATATCGAGCAGACCGCCTTCTGTCAGCCATGACAAAAACCATTTTTCACTTGTTTCGATCTGATCAAGGAGTTCATCGTCATCAAAGGTGGTGTTCCCCTCAACGCTTATCTCCTTAATGTACATCTTTACCCCTTCATCGATGTTGAACTCAACAACGGCTCCCTGATCGTTGGGGTAAGAGATTTTCGAGATAACCTTGCTGTTATAAAATCCTTTCGTCTTATAAAGCTGACGGATGGCTTCTTCGGCGACAGTGATCTTGGCCGGGTTGAGAATAAAATGTTCCTTGATGTTTGCCGCCCCTTTGACATCCTCTTCTTTTACTTCATCCATTCCGGTAAAAATAACCGATTTTATCACCGGTTTCTCAACGACCCGGAAGATGACTTTTTTTCCTTTTGGCGTATCACTGACGTCAATCTGCACATCGTTGAAATAGCCCATGGAATAAATTTCTTTCAGATCCTTTCTGAGGGTCGCCTGGTCGTACGCATCCCCTACTTTCGTGGTTATCTTTCGCAGGATTGCCCCGGAATCTATCCGCTTGTTGCCCTCTGGAGCTAGAGAAGCGATGCGGAATTCCTTCTCGGTATATCGCGTTATTTCAAAGACAATAGTGTCGAAGGCTGCCCGCAGGCCATCAGGGGAGTCGACTGTTTGATAATAGTAGGTTGGATTGCCGGGCGAGAGAAGATCAAAAAGTTTAATATCCACGCTGATCTGGCTGCCGATCTGGGTAAGCGTACCGGTGACGAGATTATAGGAATCGGTCTTTGCCGCTATCTCCTGCATTACCTTGACCGGCGGCGGCCAGCTCCCCTGGTAGTTGGCCAGTTTCTCCGCCTCACTGCGCGAAAGAAAGAAAATGTCCGTTTGGCCGAGGGCTCCTTGCAGGTCGCGGTCCGCTTTTTCCTGCAGACTGCGCATTTCGCCGGGACTTTTAATGCTCAAAGGGAGAAAACTGGTCTTGGCATTTCCTGCCTGGACAGGAGAGGCGGCAAGCAGGAGAAAAAACGACAATGCCAGACAGAAAATCGGTGCAAGCTTTGCCTCTGTGTGAAAAAAAATCTTGCTGAATATCGTCATACAAACCTTCCTGTTAATGAAATCACAGACAGACGGAGGGGCAAAACCTGCCTTCTCCATTATGCGCTGTTACCCTTTGATGAGCCGACATGATGAAAAGCGACAGCATTATGCCATGTTTCCTCTTAATTGCAAAGGATCCAAACGAGTAGAGGGGAAAAATATGGGAATTGCCGGGTAAAGTACACTGTCAATGCGTGCCGAAGTCTCTTGTTGGTACTCGAGGCGGAATTCTTTCTGGGGGGATGTGCAGAATGGCAAAAGTAATACAGGCAGAGGAGGTAATATGGTGCTGTCCCGTATAATAAAAAGCTGCATGGATATCGTATTTCCACGAGGTTGCACGGTCTGCGGCGCGCGGCTGTCCCATGATGAACAGGGAAGTTTTTGTCCTGGATGTTATCCAGGACTTCGGCGGCTGGTACCTCCTTTATGCCGAATCTGTGGCATTGAGGTAGGTGGCGCAGATGGCTGCAGTCCCCTTTGCGGTGAATGTTTGAAAAGTCCTCCGCCCTACTCGAGCGCCAGGTCGGTGGTGCGCTACGAAAGGGAAGTGCAACAGCTGGTGCATAAATTAAAGTATAGCAGCGACCTGTCGGTTCTGCCGGGTATATCCGAGCTGATCGGCCGCTACGATATGGCGGAATTTGCCGATGTCGATTGGATCGTTGTCGTGCCGCTGCATCTTAAGCGGCTGCGCCGGAGGGGGTTCAATCAGGCGGCTGTTCTGGCCGGGCTGTTTTTTGCAGACAGGCGGAATCTTATCAAGGCGGACTGGCTGGTAAGAACCAGAAATACCGTGCCGCAGACTAAACTTGGCCGGACTGCCCGCCGGAGAAATTTACGAGGTGCGTTTGACGCACGGGCGACGAGCTATTTTCATGGTGCAGTGGTGTGTCTGGTCGACGATGTTTTCACCACCGGTACAACGGTGCAGGAGTGCAGCCAGGTGATCCTGCAAGAGGGCGCAGTCGAAGTCAAGGTGCTTACCTTTGCAAGGGTCAATGTTCCACACCGTGGCAGACCCTGGTCGTGGTAAAAAAAATTAAACTCTTCGAAAAAAAAGTGTCTCAGCTGAAACCCGCGATATGACTAAGCTGCAACACGGTGACATTTGAAAAATAGAGATATTGTGAGTAATATATAAAAAAATTGAGATATATCGAGTTAACTATTTTTGTGTAACTGTTGATAACTTTGTGGATAAGCATCTAAGGGTGCTAGATGTCGCAAAAAAAGAGGACCGGAATGGAAGGCTCGCAAACCGTGGACCTTGCGCTCTTTGAAATAGTAAATTCTTATGAAATCAATATTTTGTTGGTAGTGTGGAGAACTCGGGAAAGTCGTCTGAAAATATCTGAAAATCGTCTTTGACGGAAAAAAAGAAGTAGAGTTTATTCCGTGCCATAAACTTCACATCGGGTGATTCGCATTCGATGTTTCTACTAAATGCTTTGTAAAAGCTGAAAGTTGCTTGATTTTAGGTATGCTAATTGCCACAGAGTGATTGTCTGGGGCATTGTTCCGGCTGGGTGAACGAAGTTTTGTTCGTCAATAATTTATTGTGTCACGAAGGGTGAAGGATTCTTTTATGGTCTGGTCGAAAATTAAAGAAAGTCTAAAAGAGACTCTTGCGGATAATGTTTTTCAACTCTGGATAGAGCCACTCCAGTTTGAGCGATTGCAGGGAGATAAATTCTACCTGTCGGGACCGGATAGATATTTCAGCGCCTATGTTAAACAGAACTTTTCATCGGTGATTGAAGACAAATTACAGGAAAATGGTCTCCTCGCAACGCAGATTGTTTTTTGTGAAAAAAAACGAAATGATGCACCCGTTTTTTCGACAAAAAAAAGTGCGCCGGCAACCCAGATGCGGCTGCCGAGTGTTCCTGTCAACACTTCAAAATTCCGCGCCCTGCATCCGCGTTATACCTTTGATGAGTTTCTGGTCGGCGACTGCAATATTCTTGCCGAGTCCGCCTGCCGGTCAATGGTCGCCGAGGATGGGCTGGTTGGCCCTTGCCTCTATATCAATAGTGGCACCGGCCTGGGCAAAAGTCATCTGACCCATGCCGTGGCCCATAAGGTATATAGCGAATCGCCGATGACCAGGCTGTACTACCTGACCGCCAAACAGTTCGCGGCGGAGATGATTCGCGGCATCCAGACGAAGACCATGGATGATTTCAAGCGCAAATACCAGGAAAATTGTGATATCCTCCTGGTCGAGGATATCCATTCTCTGACCGGCAAGAAAAAAACCCAGGAGGAGCTCAATGATATTCTCGATATCCTGATTAAATCGGGCAAGAGAATTATCCTGACCTCTAATAGCACTCCTGGCGATTTGGTCGGTATCGATAATGAATTTCGCTCGAGGATGACCTCCGGGCTGGTCACCACCATGAAAGCTCCGGATGTCGAGACCCGCTACCGGATTGTCGAAAAGAAGGCCCTGCAGCAGCAGCTCTTTCTCGACGAAGAACTGGTCGGCTATCTGGCCAATCATATTCGTGGTGATGTCCGGAAAATCGAATCAGCGCTCATTGCCGTTCGCGCCAGAGCGCGACTGACCGGCGGCCAGGTGGACATGGATATTGTCCGGGAAGTGGTGGCCTCGATCATCGGCGTGAACCAGATACTTACCGCGGCGATGATCGGCGAGCTGGTCAGCGGCCAGTTCAAGGTAAGCGTCAAGGACCTGCAGTCAAAGTCGAGAAAAAAGGCCGTTACTACCCCACGGCAGATTGCCATGTACCTGGCCCGCAAGTACACCGAGGAATCCCTGGTCGACATAGGAAAAACCTTCAACCGTGATCATTCAACGGTGCTGCACTCCATCAAGGTCGTCTCTACCAAGCTGGTCCGGGACACTTCGGTCAATGCGCAGCTGGAGATTTTGAGCAATAAGGTCAAGCAGCTCTAGACACTTTAAAAATAGACGCCCTTGAGGTCCGCTCCCTGCTGGGTGCCGGTCGATGCGGCAAGAACCGCCTCGGCGGCGCGGCTGGCGCATTTCATCATGTCGTTCAGGCCAATACCTTCCCAGCCGAAACCGACAATCTGCAGTCCGGGATGGGTCGCCAGGAAATTTTCCCGCCACGCCAGGAGGCGCGGATAGTTTTTCTCCAGTTGCGGAATCCCGCCGCTGGACCGCAGAACGGTGGTATAGGCTGGCTCTCCTCTCAGGTGGAGGATTTGCCGTACGTCGGCCAGGGCCTTTTGCGTCAGGGTCTGGTCGTCGAGTGCCAGGCGCTCGGGATGCCTTCTGCCGCCGATCAGGGTTTCAAAGAGCACATGACCTTTGGGGGCGCGGCCGGGGAACATGTTCGAGGAAAAGAGCGAGCCGAGGGTGAATCGTTGTTCGCATTCCGGCGTCAGGTAGCCAAAACCGGGCGGGAGTCTGGTGTCATCGGTAAAACCGAAGACAACGCTGACGATCCAGGTCTCGGGGATGGATTTTTCCGGCAGGCTCGGGTCGAGGCGGTCAAGAAGGTGCAGTGCACCATTGGCCGGCAGGGCAAAAACCACATTTTTTGCCTGGAACACCCCCTTGGACGTGTGCACCTGCCAGCCACCGTTGTCGGCGTCAACGGTGGTGACGGTGGTGTGCAGATGGAGATCCTGACCAGGTGTCAGGATTTCGGTGAGCCGTTCAGGTAATCGCTGCATGCCCGAGGGAAAACTGGTCATCGCCGGCATGGTGAAGGCGGCTTTTTCCTTTCTCTGTCGTTTTTTCTGCCACATCCTGGCCACAAGGCCGCGCAGTACCGAACCGTATTCTTTTTCCAGCGCCCGTACCCCGGGCATGACGCTGTCGATGGTCAGCCGGTTGACATCCCCGGCATAGGTCCCGGTGTAGACGGCGTCGAGAAAAGGGAGCAGCGCCGGACCAAAACGATGGTTGACCCACTTGGCCACCGTTGGTTCCCCGTCCAGCGGCGGTTGCCACAATTCCGCCAGAACCCGCAATTTGGCCGACCATGGAATGAGCGGGGCTCTGACAATCCTGCCGGGGGTCTGCGGGATGAGGTTGAGTTTGCCGTTCAGGTAGACATATCGGACGAAATCGATCAGCGGCGCTTTAACGCATTCGTGGTCGAGTCCGGTTTCCGCCAGGATCTGTTGACTCTCGGTACAGTTGTCTAAAAAACCATGCGGGCCGATTTCACTGATATAGCCCCGCTCATGGTGTGTGCGAATGACACCACCGGTTTGGCCGCTTTTTTCCAGGATGCAAAAACGGTGGTTGGGCTGGTGCAGTCGCAATTTATGGGCGACGGTGAGGCCAGAGAGACCGCCGCCTAATATAATAGTTTGATATTGCCTGTTCATTGAAGAGTTATTTCGAGTTGAGATTGACTGACAGTGATAGTTACCCAGCCGCCTTGTCTGAGCATCCCGTGGTTATAGACAGGCGTGTTGCAAATCGCGTCACGCCCTTTTGCTTCATGGATATGACCGGTAATACAGAGATCCGGCTGATAGTGCTCAATGGCCGCGCGGATGGCTTTCGAGCCGACGTGTTTGCCGCTGTGTAATGTGTCGACCGCGGTATTAAAGGGTGGCACATGGGAAATGAGGATGAGCGGAATTTTTCGTTTATGCAGGGGCTGGGCCAGGGCGATGTATTCCTGGCCCTGGCGAAATGCCCTGGCGGCCAGGGCGGCAAGCTCTTTTTCCGGGAATTCCGACGGGGTGCGAAAGGGCGTAAAGTTCGAGCCGCCGACTCCGACCAGGCATACCTCTCCCCGGACCAGCCTGGCCTGTCCGTGCAGGTTGATGTCCAGCTGCTCCAGATACTCGTTGACCTCGCCCTTATCGAGGTTGCCGAATTGGCCGAGCACGTGTGGATTGATTCTGAGGATGTCATCAAGAACGGTTTTCGTCTCTTTGGCACCGCCGTAATTTGTCAGGTCGCCACTGAGGAGCACCAGGTCGGCCTCTTTGATGCCGGGTATTCTCTCGACCTCGGCGGTGGCCATATGTATATCCCCGAAGGCGATTATTTTCATAGGGTTTTACCCGGTGCAAAGGGCGGGCAACCAGGGGTTGCAGGCTCTTGACAGTTTATCATCGATGCTTACCATTTTGGCCGACTTTCTCTAAATAATCAATGGAAAGGGAAATGGATTTTTCTCTCTCCAGCCCCGATAAACGGGATGAGTACCTGCACAAAACACTGTTCTGCCAAAAAGCGCGGAAGAGTCATGCGCAGGTACCCACGTACTACATTATGTGAGGTAAAACATGACAAGTGAAAAAGCAACCTATGAATTCAAGGCGGAAACGAAGAAACTTCTCGATATTGTGATCAACTCCCTCTATACCGAACGGGATGTTTTTGTCCGGGAGTTGATTTCGAACGCGGCTGATGCCCTGGAGAAATTTCGCCACGCCAGCATTACCGAGACAGAGGTCTTTGATGGTCATATGCCGCTGGAAATTACCATCGAGCTCGATGAAGAAAAGAATACCCTGACCATTACCGATACCGGCATAGGCATGACGAAAGGTGAACTGGAGCACAATCTGGGGACGATTGCCCATTCCGGTTCGAACACCTACCTGGCTGAACTTGTCGAGGCAGCCAAAAAAGATGTCAGCCTTATCGGCCAGTTCGGCGTAGGCTTCTACTCGGCGTTTATGGCCGGCAAGACGGTCCGGGTACAGACCAGGTCCTGGGACAAGAGTGAAGGGCATGAATGGATGTCCGACGGCACCGGTTCCTTTACCATAACCGAGATGAGCGGGCTCCACCGCGGTACAAAAGTCATTGTCGAACTGAAAGACGATGCCAAGGACTATGCCCAGAAATGGAAAATCAACTCGATCATTAAGCAGTATTCGTCCTTTGTCTCCTTTCCCATCAAGATCGATGGCGAGACCATCAATACCGTCCAGGCGCTCTGGACGAAAAACAAAAACGATGTCAGTGACGAAGAATATAACGAATTTTATAAATTTATCGGTAATGCGGCAACCGATCCGATGTACCGCCTGCATTTTTCCGCCGACGCCCCTCTGGCCATCAATGCGCTGCTCTTTGTTCCGGCGGAAAATTTTGAGGTTTTTGGCTTCGGCAAGGTCGATCCCGGCGTCAATCTCTATTGCCAGCGCATTCTTATTGATCAGCATTCGAAGAATATTCTGCCCGATTGGCTGCGTTTTCTCAAAGGCGTGGTCGACAGTGAAGACCTGCCGCTGAATATCTCCAGGCAGGCCCTGCAGGACAATGCCCTGGTCGCCAAACTACGTCGGGTGATCACCAAGCGGTTTTTGAAGTATCTTGATGAAGAGGCCACCCGGGAGCCGGAAAAATATCAGAAATTCTGGTCGACCTTCGGCATCTATATCAAGGAAGGGGTAACCTCCGATTATGAATACCAGAAAGAGCTTGGCCGGCTGCTGCGCTTTGAGTCGTCGAAATCCGCCGACGGCACCCCCATTGCCCTGGCCGATTATCTCCTGCGCATGAATCCGGATCAGGAGGAGATCTATTATATCAACGGCCCGAACCGGGCAGCGATCGAAGCCGGACCGTATGTGGAGATGTTTACCAAAAAGGATATCGAAATTCTCTATACCATGGAACCGATCGATGACTTCGTCCTTAGTCATCTCGGCGAGTTCGACGGGAAAAAACTGGTGTCCGCCGACAGCGCCGATCTCTCGCTGAGCAAGGACGAGGAAGAGACAAAGGAAGAAAAGGGTGTCGAGGAGAGTGATCGGCTGGATAAGGACGCCCTGGACGAACTGACCAAATGGATGCAGAAGGTGCTCGACAAGACCGTCTCGGAAGTGGTGGTCTCCAAACGACTGGTTGATGCCCCGGCGATGATCGTCAATCCGGGTGGCCACATGACCTCGACCATGGAGCGCATTCTGTCTGCCGGCAGGAAAGAACACGGCATCCCCGGCATGGAGGGTTCGAAGAAAAAACTGGAGATCAATGCCAAGAATCCGCTTATCGTCAAACTGGCCGAGCTGCATACAAAAGACGACCTCTTCGCTGGTGAGGTGGCCAAGCAGATTCATGATAATGCCATGATCCAGGCGGGTCTTGTCGTCGATCCCCTGGAAATGGTCGAGAGGAACTACAGGATCCTCAACCGCGTTGTCGAGAGCTGATCCCGACCCGTCTCCCACCTCTGCTCCATGCCGGTTGTGTTCGGCATGGAGCACTCCTGTCTGCCCAAACCTCCTTTTCTACGGTGAAAAATCCTCTTATTTCCCGTCCACCGGGGTTAATCGTTGAAAAATAAATAGTCACAGGCTATAGAGTTGTTGATGTTTAACAATAATCTGCTCTTTGGAGAATTGTATGGTTTTGCGAACAAATTTTTTCCTGCTGCTCCTTGCTCTTGTGGCTATTTCCGGTTGTTACACCACGCCGGTTCGTCATCTCGCCGCCGATGTCGCCCTGCTGAAGGTTGGCGAGTCGACCGAAGAAGATGTCTTGATCTTTCTTGGCCCCCCCGATGAACAGCGGGAGGTGGCTGCGGGCGTGGAAGAGTGGCTGTACAATGACAAGCACATGACCCTTTTAGAAAAGGCCCCCCTTGTCGGTAAACGCCTGGGGTCCCCGGAATACCGGCAGGTTGTCGTAACGATAAAGAACAAGATCGTCACCGAGGTTGTCTATTCCTCCTCGGATGCGGACGATCTCGGCTGGGCGGATGATTTTTCCTGGCAAGAGAATAAAGAGTGATGGATCAGTACCGGACCGGGCGGGAGCGAATGGTTGTGGAACAGCTTCGGCGCCGTGATATTATTGACGAAGGTCTTCTTGCCGTCATGGCCGAGGTGCCGCGGCACTGTTTCGTTGATGACGCGATGCGCGGCCGGGCCTACGGCGATCATCCTTTACCGATCGGCGCCGGGCAGACCATTTCGCAGCCCTATATCGTCGCCTTTATGACCCAGGCGCTTCATTTGACCGGCAAGGAAAAGGTCCTTGAGATTGGTACCGGCAGCGGATACCAGGCCGCGATCCTCTGCCGTCTGTGCGGCCAGGTGTATACGGTGGAGCGGATCAACTCGCTTCTGGCCGGGGCCAGGAAGATCTTTGATCAGCTGCGCTACTATAATATCAGGTCGAAACTGGACGACGGGACCATTGGCTGGCCGGAAAATGGACCCTATGATGCCATTATTGTCACCGCCGGCGGTCCGGAGATCCCCGAGCCGTTGATCGAACAGCTCGCTGATCCAGGCCGCTTGATTATCCCGGTCGGCACGCAGCATGTGCAGGAGCTGCAGCTGCTTGAAAAAAAAGAAGGGCAGGTCGAGGTGACCACCCTGGCCAGTGTCCGTTTTGTCGACTTGGTGGGAGAACATGGCTGGAGTAAGTGAAACGATGGTTGCGCCGGGGGTTATTCGCCGCCTTTATGATCAGTGCATGGAGTGGATCAGCGGACGGCATGGGGAGTGGGTGCTGTTCCTCATCGCCTTTGTCGAATCGTCGTTTTTCCCCATCCCTCCCGATGTCTTTCTTATTGCCATGTGTGTGGCGCGTCCCGCCAGGTCTTTTCGCTATGCAATGCTCTGTTCCGTCGGATCGGTTCTTGGCGGCGGGCTCGGCTATGGCCTTGGTTACTGGTTTATGGACGGTATCGGTATGTCCATTATCGACTGGTACGGCCTGTCGGAAAGATATGGTCTGGTGCAGCAATATTTCAAGGCGTATGATGTCTGGATAGTCGGCACGGCCGGATTTACGCCCATCCCCTACAAGCTCTTTACCATCACCGCTGGTTTTGTCCAGTCGAACTTTTTTACCTTTATGCTCGTCTCGCTGCTCGCCCGTTCCGCCCGGTTTTTCCTCGTTGCCGGGCTTATCTGGCGATTTGGCCCGCAGATCAAGCGGTTTATTGACCGCTACTTCAATATCCTGTCCATCAGTTTTGTCGTCTTGTTGATCGGCGGTTTTGTGCTGATAAAAACCATCCTCTGAGTGAAAAGAGCGGTCATAAAAAATCCGACAGACTCCTTAGACACTTTTGACGAAAAACCACTTGGTCGCGCTTGAATTCTCTCGACTGAAACTGTAGCCGTCGTCTCGGAATTCCTGCAGACCGGCCGCCGTATCGATATGGTTGGTAATGGCAAAATCGATCATCATCCCCCGGGCTCTCTTGGCGTGAATGGCAATCGTGCGCAGTCGGCCTTGGTGTTTCTGCTGAAAAGTGACATGCACCATCTGCGCCTGTAGTTGCCTCTCGTCAACGACCTTGGCATATTCCTTGGAGGCAAGATTGACCAGCACCCTGTCAGCGCTTTCTGCAAAGGCCTCGTTTATGCTGGCGGTAATTTTTTCCCGCCAGAACTGATAGAGGGTATCGACTCCTGCAACGGACAAAGAACAGCCCATTTCCAGCCGGTACGGCTGCATCAGATCAAGTGGCCTGAGGAGGCCATAGAGACCGGAGAGGATAAAGAGATGCTCTTGGGCATAGCGTAATTGCTCCGGGCTGTAGTCAGCCGCCTGTATGGCGCTGTAGGCATCTCCCTGAAAGGTAAAAAGCGCCTGTTTGGCATTGTCCGGGGAGAAGGGGAGGGTGAAAGTGTGGATGCGCTGGTAGGTCGATTCGGTCAGCCGTTCGCTGGTCCGCATCAGCCGGGAGAGTTCGTCCCGGTCGAGCAGCTTGAGCCGGTCGATGAGGATTTTTGCCTTGTCCAGCAGCAGGGGCTGGGTGTATTGAGCATATATTCGTCCGTTACATTGCTGGGTCTTGGAGGGAGCGGTGATTATCTGCATGAATTTTCCTGGAAGAGAAGCTGAAATTACTTAAAAAATGTTCGTTCTTGCGGTAAAGTTTACACTTTCTATGATACTACATAAATGATGGTTTGAAGTGCAAATTTGTCATATTGACAATGGAGGAAAGAAATGGATGCTGCACAGACTGCTGCACAGGAAATCGAATCTTTTCTTAACAGTTGGCCGGGTGAGGTCCAGCCGATGCGTGACTGGTTCGAGAGATTTTACCGGGAATTGGCCTCGGTTGAGGGCGTGACGTTGACCTTTGCCGCACGGCCGGGGGTGAGCTATTCGATGCGACCGGTGCATAAGAAGCAGAAGGACAAGGCTCTCTTCGCCATCGTTGATGTCATTGATGACGAGCCGAGCGAGAGATGGCTGTCGGTATGTTTTTACGAGGACATGATCACCGACCCCGCCGGGCGCGGGGAGGTCATTCCCGGCGGTCTGTCCGGCCAGGACGGCTACTGTTTTGACATGTATGAAAATGATGAGGAACTGGCCGCTTACCTGCTTGATCGTTTACACGAGGCCGCCGCAGCTGCGGCCGGCGGCTGAGATCATAGAATCCACACCGCCCGATTACGGCAAGAACTGGTGCTTGGGCGGTGGCTTATTATCCGTTTACCGGGGTCAGTTTTTAAAACTGTGGATCGGCGCCGGCATTCTGCCGCCCCAGGCGATGAACCGGCTCGACTTGCCGATGTTTCGAATCGGCATAATCGGGCTTGCCCCGAAAAGGCCGCCGAAACTGACAGAGTCACCTACTTCCTTGCCGGGCACCGGGATGAGGCGTGCGGCGGTGGTCTTGGAGTTGATCAGGCCGAGAGCCATCTCGTCGGCAATGATTGCCGAGATGGTATCGGCATCAACCGACCCGGGAATGGCGATCATATCCAGTCCGACGGAACAGACGCAGGTCATCGCCTCAAGTTTTTCCAGACAGAGCGACCCGTCACCCACCGCTTCGGCGAGCATGGCGTCTTCCATCACCGGGATAAAAGCGCCGCTCAGGCCGCCCACCGTTTTACTGGCAAAGATGCCGCCTTTTTTTACCGCGTCGTTGAGCATGGCGAGAATGGCCGTAGTGCCGGGGGCGCCGATGGCATCCACCCCGAGAATCTTGAAGATTTCGCCGACGCTGTCGCCGATAGTCGGCGTCGGGGCCAGGGAGAGATCAACTACGCCGAAGTCAATGCCCAGCGATTGAGAGACGACGCGGCCGATAAGCTCGCCGCAGCGGGTAACCCGGAAGGTGGTCTGTTTGATTTCCTCGGCCAGTTCGTCGAGCTGCAGGCTGCCCGGCTCCGGATGTTTCTCGATAAGCCGCTCCAGGGCCCGGGCAATGACCCCTGGTCCACTGACACCGACGTTGAGGACGGCATCCGCTTCTTCCACGCCATGAATGGCGCCGGCCATGAACGGATTGTCGCCGGGCTGATTGCAGAAAACGACAAATTTTGCCGCCCCGAAGCCGCCCTGATCGGCAGTCCTTGCCGCCAGCTCTTTAATGGTGTGACCCATCATTGCCAGGGCGTCCATATTGATGCCTTTCTGGGTGGTACCGATATTTATCGAGGAACAGACCTTTTCGGTCTGGGCCAGGGCCTCCGGGATCGAGGCGATAAATTCCCGGTCGGTTTTGGTCATCCCTTTTTCCACCTGGGCGGAGAAGCCACCGAGGATATCAACGCCGACCGCTGTTGCCGCCTGATCGAGGGTTCTGGCGATCCGGACAAAATCATCGCGAAGAAAGCCGGCCCCGACAAAGGCTATAGGGGTTACGGCAATACGCTTATTGACGATGGGAATACCATATTTTTTACTTATTGTATCGCAGGTCGCCACGAAATTACCGGCATAGCCGACTATTTTCTCGTGTATTTTCTGGCACGTCTGTTCGACATCACCCCCTCGACAATCGAGAAGACTGATGCCCATGGTCACCGTACGGACATCGAGATTTTCTTTTTGAATCATCTCGACGGTGGCAAGAATCTGGTCGGAACGTAGCATGGTCGTTGTTTCTCCTGTCCCGTAACAATGGGTGATGCGGGAATAAAATGATCGGCTTTCCTCAGTGCAGGGTTACTTCGTTGGTTACCTGAAAAATGTCATTATGTTGCATCATGATGGTCAGACCACTTTGCTGTGAGTATTCTTCAAGCTCCTGCTGCAGGGTGTCAAGCGACGAGATGCAGTGTTTCAGATCCAGCTGCAGGGCCATGGTGTACTGGTCGTTTTTCAGGGTGGTGGCCAGGTCAAAGATGTTGATATTGTGGTTGTAACAGAACAGGCTGATGCCGTGGACAATGCCGGTCTTGTTCGGCCCCTGCACGGTGAGAATATAGGTCTCTTCCGGTGGGCCGGTAATTTCTTCCTGCTGCTCGGCAGTGAGCTCCTTGATCGACACTTCAAATTTGCAGCTGGTTTTGATATGGGAAATGGCGGCAAGGAGATCTTCTTTGGTCACTTCCGGGGAAAAGGAAGCACTGAGAATCATCGTCAGATAGCCACAGAGAACCGTCTGGTTTAAATCGGCAACATCGCCGCCGAGTTGGTAGATCGCCCCGGTAATGTCGGCAATTATTCCCGGTCTGTCCTTGGACATCACAGAAATGATCATCTGTTTCCTCATTCTCTTTACTCCTGGTTGCAGGCGGGGAGTCCCTGAAATACTTTTCAACTTTTTTAAAAGAATTTCGTCGAGGTCCTTCCACCGACTTATTGTTTCTCCCTCTCGGGGGGAGTTTTTATGGTGACAGCAGCTTTTTAAGCTGCTGCCTGTGCCCAGCGAAATCTGCCATTATTGCACTGATTATAAAAATCAGCAAGCAGGAAAATCGCATTTTCCAGGCAGTGACCGGGTGTTTTGCCGCCTTTGCCGTGAATTTATGAGTATTTTGGGGGTATTCCTTGTATACTTCAGCCTTTTTATGATTTTATGACTGGATGGAAAACATGTGAGGCCGGCGAGATGGACAGAAGACCGGACCAAGGCCTGGGGGAATACTGTACCGA
This sequence comes from Desulfocastanea catecholica, assembly GCF_054657295.1. Classification (NCBI taxonomy): domain Bacteria; kingdom Pseudomonadati; phylum Thermodesulfobacteriota; class Desulfobulbia; order Desulfobulbales; family Desulfobulbaceae; genus Desulfocastanea; species Desulfocastanea catecholica. The sequence goes on along the minus strand of NZ_BAAHYZ010000001.1, from coordinate 90,923 downwards.
GTATGGGAAGAGATGATGGAAAAAAAATTATTTGTCGATAAACTGAAAGAAGGTGACCGGTTTGAAGACCTCTTTCTCATTAAAAACGTTAAACTTGGTGAGACCCGGGCAGGCAAGCCGTATCTGATATTGACCGTCATGGACAAGAGCGGCGAAGTGTCCGGGCCGGTCTGGGAAAATGTCCCGGCGCTGCAGGAAATTTGTCTGCCTGGAACAGTGGTACGGCTGACGGGGATGGTGCAGTCGTATCGTGATTCCCTGCAGCTGCGTATCGACGGGGTCAGCCGGGTTGCCGAGGTGGAGGTCGACCTGGGCCACTTCTATCCATCCTCGCCGAGAAACATCCAGGAGATGGCCGATGAGCTCCAGGCCATTGTCCTCGGGGTGAGCAATCCCTTTTTTAAAAAATTGCTCAACCATTTTTTTAAAAAAGGCGACTGGTGGTCGTGCTTCCAGGAGGCGCCTGCCGCCAAAGGCATCCACCACGCTTATATCGGTGGCCTGCTCGAACATTCCCTGTCGGTGGCCGGAATTGCTGATTTTCTGGCGAAACACTATGCCGGGGTTGACCGGTCGCTGCTTATCACCGGCGCCCTGCTGCATGATATCGGTAAACTCGAAGAGCTGAAGATGGAAGGGGGGATCGTCGAATATACCGTGCGCGGCAGGCTGAAAGGGCATCTGGTTATCGGCAGTGAAATGGTGGCGCAGGCCGCCGGAAAAATTGATAATTTTCCTGAGGAGCTGCTCGAGCAGCTGCAGCATCTCATTCTCAGTCATCATGGCCGGCAGGAATTTGGTTCTCCCACCGTGCCGATGACCGTCGAGGCGTTCATGCTCAGTTTTCTTGATGACCTCGATGCCAAAATGAATATTACCGAACAGTTGAGAAGGAAAATGGACAAAAAAGAACGAAGCTGGACCGATTACCAGCGCAGCCTTGAACGCTACCTCTATCTCGGTGGCTTTGGCGAAAAAGGGCAGGACGACGACACCGCTCCGCCGGCCAACAGCCGGCAGCCTTCTCTTTTTTAACTGACGGGCATGACGGCTCCTCCTTTTCTCTGTTTCACCCAGCTCCTTGGCCAGGATAAAGCCAAGCGGATGCTCAGCCGCTCTCTTGCCGCCGGTCGAGTGCCGCATGCCTATATCTTTAAGGGGCCGGAAGGGGTCGGCAAAAGGCTGTTTGCCAGGGGCGTTGCCGCTGCGGTCAACTGTCGGGATAAAGAACGGATCGGGGCCTGCGGCGTCTGTTCCTCCTGTAAAAAATTTCGTTCGATGACTCACCCTGACTTTCAGGTGGTCAGTCCGGAAAAAGGGGTGATCAAAATTGATCAGATCCGGCGACTGACGAGGGAACTCAGCTATCCGCCCTATGAATCGGCGATGCGCGTCGTGGTGCTCGAGGATGTCCAGACCATGCGCCGTGAGGCGGCCAACAGTCTGCTGAAGACCCTGGAAGAACCGCCGGAAAACAACCTGCTTATCCTGACCGCCGAAACTTCTCAGGAGATTCTGGCGACCCTGATCTCAAGGTGCCAGGTTGTCCCGTTTAGCCGATTGAGTGTTGATGATACGGTGACCATCCTTGTGCAGCAGGGGGTTGAACGCGAAGCTGCCCGGCTTCTGGCGCGGCTTTCCGAGGGGAGTCCAGGCAAGGCCCTGCTGTTTCACCAAACGGAAATGATCGGTCTGTGGCGAAAACTGGTGTCGTTTTTATCGAATAAAGCGATAGATCCCGATCGCGATGTAGGAGAACTCTTGCAATTAGCGGAAAATATGGCAAGTCTGAAAGAAGACCTTCCATCTCTTCTGGGGCTGCTTAAAATCTGGTTGAGGGATCTTCTTTTGGCGGGCGCCGAAGACGGGGCCGAGGCCAGGAATGGGAACATTTCCGGAAAGGTTTGGGATTCCAGTGAACTTTTTGTTAAATTACAGGCTATTGACCGGGCAGAGAAAGAACTTGCCCGTAACTGTAATCGAAACCTCGTCTGTGAGGTTCTTTTGTTCAAGTTGCAGTGCTATAACGAGCTGAAGCACTAAAGGATATATGCTCTATGTCAGGCAGTGAAAACGAAATTTTTGTCGATGAAGCGGCTGTGCCGGAACCGGTGCACGAACCGATATATTATAGGTTTCAGTTTCGCCAGGGCGGGCAGCAGTTTACCGGTGCCGGCCCCTTTCCCGGGCTTATCGTCGGCACCGTGGTGATGGTCAAGACGGATCATGGTCTTGAGCCTGCGCGTATAGCCGGCTATTCGCCGATATGCGGATGCCACGGACCGAAGGGGCAGGCAAATTATGAAATTGAACGGGTGGCCCAGGGAGTTGAGCTGGAAAAATTCGTCAACCTGGCGGAAACGGAAGAAGTTGCTTTTAAGGTGTGCCGTTCCTTGATAGAAAAACATAGTCTTGGCATGCATCTCGTCAGGGTGGAACGTTTTTTCAACGGCAGCAAAATGATTTTTTATTTTACCGCCGACAGCAGGGTCGATTTCAGGATGCTGGTAAAAGACCTCGTCCAGGAGTTTCGCACCAGAGTGGAAATGCGTCAGGTCGGGGTGCGGCATGAAACGAAAATGATCGGTGGTATCGGCACCTGCGGGCGTGAGCTGTGCTGCTCCTCGTATATTAAAAATTTTGAATCGGTGTCCATTAAAATGGCCAAGGAGCAGGATCTGCCGCTCAATCCGACGAAAATATCCGGGGTGTGCAATCGTCTGCTCTGCTGTTTGACCTATGAGTACGAAACCTATAAAAAACAACGCAAGAACATGCCCAAGGCGGGCAAAAAGATCAAGGTCGATGGCGAACAGTATCTGGTTAAACGACAGATGCCGCTGCAGGATGCGGTCATTGCCGAAAACAGCGCCGGCGACGATGTCGTGCTGAAAAAAGACCAGTGGGAGTTGTCGCAACCTTTAAAAAAAGACAATCCCGAGAAGAAAAGAGAAAAGAAAAGAGGGAAGTAGTTAATATGACAACCTATATTACCACACCGATATATTATGTGAATGCCCAGCCCCATCTCGGGCATGCCTATACGACAATAGTTGCCGATACCTACAGTCGCTTCAGGCGGCTGTGTGGCGAGAAGGTGCGCTTCCAGACCGGCACCGACGAGCACGGGGATAAGATTGTCAAGGCGGCGGAAAATGACCATGTCCCGCCACAGGACTATGTTGACAGGATAAGCGCTCTCTTTCGCGATACCTGGCCACTGCTGCAGGTAGAACCGGATCATTTCATTCGAACGACGGACGCTCGGCATATCGCGGTGGTGCAGAGGATTCTCCAGCAGGTCTACGACAGCGGTGATATCTATTTTGATGAGTATACCGGTCTCTACTGCCAGGGCTGTGAGCGCTATCTTACCGACAAGGAGCTGGTCGACGGCAACTGCCCTGATCACCAGAAACCGCCCGAGGAAATTGCCGAACAGAACTATTTTTTTCGCATGTCCCGCTATCAGCAGCAGCTCATCGATCATATCCATACCCATCCGGAATTTATTACCCCGGAACGATACCGCAATGAAGTCCTGTCGTTTTTGAGTGAGCCGCTGGAAGATCTGTGTATTTCCCGGCCGAAGTCCCGGCTTACCTGGGGCATCGAGCTGCCCTTTGATGAAAAATTCGTCACCTATGTATGGTTTGATGCCTTGATCAACTATCTCACCGGCATAGGCTATCCGGACGGTCCGCAGTTTACCGAGTTTTGGTCGGTGGCGGAACATGTCATTGCCAAGGATATTCTCAAACCCCATGCTATCTACTGGCCGACCATGTTGCTGGCGATGGGCGTGCCGCTGTATAAGAAGCTGCATGTGCACGGCTACTGGAATATCGATGACACGAAAATGTCCAAGAGTATCGGCAACGTCGTCCGGCCAAAGGAGTTGGTGCAGGAATATGGCGTGGATACCATACGATATTTTGTCCTGCGAGAGATGTCTTTTGGCCTGGACTCGTCATTCAGCTCCGAGGCAATTGTCGCCCGGCAGAATGCCGATCTGGCCAATGATCTGGGCAACCTGTTCAGCCGGGCAACGGCCATGGTGCGCAAATATCGACAGGGAAAGGTCCCGGCACCGGCACAATTCACCGAGACGGACCGGGAACTGGTCGCTGGTGCAGAGACTATGCTCCGGGACTACCGGCAGCTGATGGCCGAGTTTCTTTTTCATCGCGGTCTGCAGGCTGTCTGGGAATTTGTCGGTATGGCCAACAGATATATCGTCACCAATGAACCGTGGACCCTGGCCAAGGACCCGCAGAATGCGGCAAGACTGGATACTGTTCTGTATAACATCCTTGAGTGTCTGCGCCTGCTCACGCTGGTGTTGCAGCCGGTGATGCCCGGCGCTGCCGGCAGGATGGCCACCAGTCTCGGCCTGGCCGCAGATGATGAACGGATATGTTCGCTGGAGCAGGGCGGCCAGTGGAATATGCTTTCTCCCGGTACCGAACTGCAGGCGATCGATAACCTTTTTCCACGTCTGGATGACGGCGGCAAAGAGGTAAAAAAGGATGCCGCTAAAGATGCCGCTGCCCACCTGAAGAAGGAAAAAAATGAACCGCTGGCGGTAGCCGGAGAGAAGCTGCTGCTCAATCTGCTGCCCTACGAGCATTTCCAGCAGCTTGATCTGCGCGTGGCGGAGATTGTCGGCGTCGAGCCGATCAAAAAATCAAAAAAGTTACTGAAACTGACGGTGCATGCTCCGGAAGAAAGGACAATTGTCGCCGGCATAGCCGAGTATTATACGGCTGAGGAACTGATCGGCAAACAGGTGCTTATTGTCGCCAATCTGCAGCCGGTCAAAATAATGGGCGTCAGCTCCCAGGGCATGGTTTTAGCTGCCAGAACAGAAGAAAATGGACAGGAACGGCTGGTTCTTTCCGCGGTGAGTGCTCCGGTCGCCCCAGGCAGTAAAGTTGCCTGACAGAAAATGAGAAAATGAGAAAAGGAGAGGCGTATGTTTGTGGTAAATAATTTTATGATGGCGATTGCCCAGCTGCTCGATTTTGTCCTGACCGCCTATATGTGGATCATTATCGGGCGGGCGGTGATCTCATGGGTGAATGCCGATCCGCACAACCCGATCGTTAGGTTTTTGTACGAGGCAACGGAACCGGTACTGAGCCGTATTCGCCGATATTTACCGATAAGCTTTGGCGGAATAGATTTTTCGCCAATGATCCTCATCATCGGCATAATGTTTCTGCAGAGTTTTGTGGTCCAGACCTTGAAGCAAATTGCCATGGGAATTTGACATACGGATCTTTCCTGCCATGACCACTATTATATTTCACTAGGGAGCTGGACATGCTGACACCGCAATCTATTAAGGACCAGGAATTCCAGACGAAGTTCAGAGGCTATGAACCGATCGAGGTAAGAGCCTACCTGGAACTGCTCGCTGAAGATTTCTTTGAATTGACCGAGCAGAATCGTCTGCAGGCGGAAGAAATCGAATCTCTTCTTGCCGAACAGGAAGCTTTGCAGAGAAGCAGGGATAGTCTTGCCGCTGAAGTGAAGATAAGTCAAGAGAACGTCGAGGGCATTCAAGAAGAAATTCAGGACGGCTATAAACAGAAAGACCAGGAAATAGCCGAGCTGACTGAAAAACTGACAGCCGTATCGGCATCGCTTGCCGATCTGGAAGAGCAGAATGCGGCGTATCGTGAAAAAATAGCAGCAATGGAGACACAACTTGCCGCCGGGCCGGGGGCAGGGCTCCAGGATCAGATAGAGATTGAAAAACTTCGCGGCCGCATCGAGCTGCTCGAGGAACAGAACAGGGAGCTGAAACAGGAAGGGATGGATTTTAAAACCACCATCCTTACCGCGCAGAAATTTGCCGACGAGCTGCGCCGGAACAGCCAGGAGGATGCCGAGAAAATCATGGACGAGGCTCGGGCGGAAATTGACAGATTCCGCATGGAGGCGGAGGCGGAACTCGCCCGGCTGCCGCTGGAAATAGAAGAATTGCACCAGCAGAAAATCAAGGTACGCAAAGATCTGGAGACGACCCTGTATACCTATCTTGAAGCGCTTGAGGCCCTCGATACCCCTTCGGTTACGGCGAACAACGACAAAAAGGATGATCTTGCCGATCTTTTTCAAAGTATCCAGCTGCCGGACGATGAAAGTGTTGAGCAGGTTGATATCGACCGGATCAACATGGATCCCACCTGACGTGTTTCCGCTCGGCCGTCAGAGAAGTTGCGCCTGATATGTCCTATGTCTCGACTTTATCCGACGGCACGGTATTGCTCAGCCTGCACGTCCAGCCGAAGGCGTCTAAGAGCAGAGTCGTCGGTCTGCATGACGGTTGCCTGAAGGTTGCCGTGGCCGCTCCTCCGGTCGAGGGCAGAGCCAATAAAGAAGTGGTGAAGCTTATGGCCGGAATTCTGGGCATTGCCGTGCGGCATGTGACGGTAAAAACCGGTACCCTGTCCAGGAAAAAACTGCTTGCCATCAAAGCCTTGCCTGAAGCGGAAGTCCGCGCGGTGATTGAAAAAACATTGCAGGAATGTCAAAAATAATTTGATCTTCGTACTGTTTATCGGTAATTCAGCACCGGTCGGTTCCGGCTGGAGGGAGAAAAAATATGGTACGCTATGTCATCGGTAACTGGAAGAGCCATAAATCAAGTGATGAAGGACGTCGGTGGTTTGACAGATTTGCCGCCATCTATCGGCCGCAGCCGGGTGTCCAGGTCATCGTTGCGCCGTCCATGGTCAGCCTGGAAAGCATTGCGCTGCATCTCAAAGGACTGGCACTCGACAATGTTTTCCTCGCTGCCCAGGACATTTCACCCTTTCCCAAAGGCAGTTACACCGGCGCGGTAGCCGCGGATCTGGTGAAAAAACTCGCCGCTTACGCGATCATCGGTCATTCCGAGCGTCGCCGGTATTTTCATGAAACCAGTCAGGATGTGGTGAATAAGGTGACCGAGGCTGCCGACAGCGGCCTTGGGCCCATAGTCTGTGTCGATAGTTCCAACGCCCATGCCCAGCTCGCGGCTCTTGCCGATGTCGAGTGTGACCACCTGCTGGTCGCTTATACTCCCGTTGATGCCCTGAATTTCAATATCCCCGAATCACCGGAAAAGGTGGCGGAAACGGTCCTGCAGCTCCGGCAGATGTTTCCCGCCTATCCGGTTGTCTATGGCGGCGCGATTTTTCCCGGCAATGTGCAGGGTTATCTGCAGCTCTCCGCGCTTTCAGGTGTTTTTGTCGGCTCGTCGAGCCTGGAGCCTGAACCGTTCGCCGATATCTGCGCACAGGCGGCCTTGTCTGCATAAAGAATCCGCGAGCGGAAAATTTCCCGTTTACCAGGGTTATGATGAGAAGGCACTGAGTATTTCCTGATTTTTTTCCCGTTGTAGCTGCAAAAGATCAAACCAGTGGCCAAAATTTTCCGTCCTCCAGGTGAGGTTGTTCTCCTGCCAGAGGGCTGAGGTCTCCGGGAGGAAATCGACAAAAATTTTCTCCACGTCACAACTTTCGATACAATCCGAATGGCAGTACATGAGAGACAGGATATCGGCTACCTGGACGATGAGAGGATATTCCTTAAAATGTGGCGCCTTTTCTGGAGAGTGGTGATAGCCGATGGCCATGGCCAGTTTTTCCGGCAGGAGCCATTTTTTGGCGAGCTGCAGCCCGACCATGTCGTGGCTGGTGGCAAATTTGGTGTTTTCTTCGACTAAATCATCGGCATTGCCTGGATTGGACAGTTCCCGCAGGATCGGATAATCGTTTGGGAAAGCCATGAGCATGGCCAGCTTGCCAATATCGTGAATAAGTCCGGAGATGAACAGTTCACTGGGCGGGAGATGCAGGTGTTCGCCGATAATTTTTGCGGCCAGTCCGCAGGTGAAGGCGTGTTCCCAGAAGAGACTGATAGTGTTTCGGTTTTCTTTACTGAGCTTTGGAAAGGAAGAGAAAATGGCTTTGCCGATGACAATGTTTCTGATCTCTTCAAAGCCCAGCACAACCACTGCCCGTTCCATGGTGCTCACTCCACGCGGAATGCCAAAAAAAGCTGAATTAGCAACTTTTAAGATGGTGCTGCACATCGTCTGATCCGGCAGAATGACCCGCATAAGTTCGTTGGCGCTGCTCTCCGGATTGGCTGTGACGACCATAACCTCTGCAACAATTGCCGGCAAGGCGGGGAGGGATTCTATCTGGCTGTTTATGGCGCTAAGATATGGATGTGTCATGATATCAAATTGGGAAAAATGTTGACAAGGTCCTGCTGGGTTTGATCGAGAAAATCGGCATCTAATTGCAACAGGGTGTTCTTCTTGATTACCGCCAGGATCTGCAGCACAAGATAGGGATCAAACTGTTTGCCCGCCTCTTTTTTCAACTCCTCGATAATCTCCGTCGGCGTAAGTTTTCTCCGATAGGGGCGTTCGGAGTTCATCGCTGCCAGCGAGTCGACAATATTGAAAATCCGTGATCCAAGAGAAATTTCCTCGCCTTTCAGACCTAAGGGATAGCCTGTGCCGTCGTATCGTTCATTGTGGCCAAGCAGAACATTTCGTTCTTCGGTAAAATAGTCAAACATATCGGTCAGTTCGTCTAACTTAAACGGCAAATCCTCGATAATTTTCTGTTCCTTGCGGGTCAATCGTTCCGGTTTGGACAGGAGGTCATGGTGCAGAAGGAAACGGAAGCTGTTGTAGAGAGTGATCGAATTTTGAAAGGTCCGGGTATGTTGTTCCGGCAAACCGAGTTGCTGGCCAAGCAAGGCGACGTAGTGAGAAACTTTGTCGATATGCGACTGGTGTGCCGAACCGGCAATATTATTGGCCAGCAGCTGCAAAGAGGCAAGGGCCGAGGTTTTTGTCTTTTCAAAAATGCGCTGCAGATTTTCCCGCAAACAGGCGAGAGAATTTTCCAGGGAGATTTCTTGTGGATCATGGTGCGGGGTGTACACCTGCAGCCTGTTTCTGCCTTCGGCTTTGGCGGTAAACAGTGCTGTCTCGGCCATGCAGATAAAGGCGTTGTCATTGTCCGGCAGATGATCCTGCAAAGAGGCAATGCCGACCGAGACGGTCAGGGATGTAGTGGTCTTTCCATCGGTAAATGGTTTTTCCGCACAGGCCTTGCGTATTTTTTCGGCTGTTCTGCAGGCCTGCTGCAGGTCTGCCCCCGGCAGCAAAACGACAAAATCTTCGCCGCAGAATCGGTAGCAGGTGGCCTCTTTGTCGATCGTCAGGGTGAGTCGCGCAGCGAGTTCATTGAGAATGGCGTCGCCGAATTCCAGTCCCGAGGTCTTGTTGATGGAATTGAAATAATCTATGTTTAAAAGCAGCAATGACAGGTCGCGGTGTTCCGCCTGGGCAATTCTTAGAATCTGCGTCAGGCGGTTGGTAAAGTGGCGCCGGTTGAACAATCCGGTCAGGCCGTCACGGGTGGTGAGAAGATTGAGTTGCCGACTGAGGGTCGTCCTGTGCGCATAGTGTTCGGCACTGATCTTTTGCACTTGCGAGAGAAGGGCTATTCTGTGCAGGAAAATTGATATGGCAGAAGGAAGAGGAAGATAATCTATTACTCTGGTTGCGCCAAAATTTTCTATGACCTCCGGGATGCAATCGCCCTCACCGAGATAAAGAATCGGGGTATATTCAGGCAGATAATCGTCTTCTAGAAGAGAGAGGATGTGCTCCGGGCCGCCGCCGGTAACGACAAGCACGCAGCTCTGCAGTTCTCCTGCTGCAGGCAGGGTACCGGGGAAAAAACAAAGGACATGGGCTGTCTTCTCCTCGATCAGCCGCCTGATGGTATCGCTTTTGCTGAGGTCCGAGGCCGTTAGGTAGTTTTTCTCTGTCATAAGGTGTCAAATCGTCTGCTCTTTCGATTATAACTGACGAGAGCATGACGGCTGGTCTGTTGAAATTGGAGTATAATTGAAAAGTATATAAGTGCAGGGACTTGAATTGCAATACTTATAACCAAATATTAAAATTCATCGCATATATATTATGTCTGGATTTACGCCTTATATGTCGTTTATCCTCTTTAACTATCAACATATATTTCTATGTAGGGTATGTCGGTTCCCGGCCGGGGGGAGATACCGTTTAAAACGGACGTCTCCTCGGTTCGGAATGGTCAAAAAGAGGAAAGGCCTGTTCGAGTAATCCGTCCAGGGTAGCCTTTGCTTGCTGTAAGGGTGGTGGTTGAACCAGGGAATGCATCCTGCTGGTGACAGGGGGCGGCGGTTGTATGCGCAGCTCCTGATCCATATCCCGACCGGCGAGGGTCGCTCTGTCCGCCTGGAGGATTCCGCTATGGAAACCACCTGGATTGTCGATTTCGCGAAGAAAATTGAGGATACCTGAAAGATCATTTTTCCGATAAAAGCTGTCAATTTCTCTGCAGATCTCCTCATGCTCTTCTTCAAGTTGGATAACAATATCCCGGTAAGCAGCGATCTTGTCGGCGAGTGAAGAATAGATAGTGTAGACGAGATTCCGATATCGTCTTCTGCGGGTTAAGCCTTTACCTTTCAGGCCGGCAAAGAGCATCTGCCACTGCGAAGGACATAGTGGATTGACAGTGCTGCAGGCCATGGAACAGGCCATTGTGGACGTTAATGTGTCAGGCAGGCCGGTGAGATCAATAAAGGATCGAAACAGGTCGTCTTTTCTCAGAAGGCAGTGCATCCGTTCTACCTCGGCAATAATTTCGGCAGTTTTTTCCTTGCCTGCAGTCTGCAGTTTTTCCAGGTAGTCGTTCGATTCTATTTCAAGCCGTTTACGAAAACCAAAGTAACGATCGGCGATATCTTTTTTAATCTCAAACGTCAGTGCTTTGGTAAAATCTTCCATGCCATGCCGCCTTGCAGAGTTGGAAAGGTGAGCGAACCCAGGTAACCGGGCCACGGGTAAACCAATGGCGGCCCATGAGAATGCGTAGTATAGTATGGAAGCTAAGAAGAAGCACCTCTCTTTTTATTGTCTTGGCCGACTCTTTTACAACACACGCATTTTCAGCGGGAAATATATGGAGCAGAGTCCCTGTAGCAAAGGGGCTGGGATGGAATATGGTTACTGGTGAGTCACGGGATGCCATTACGGCACGGATAAAAGAACAGGCCGATATCGTCCAGATTATCGGCGAGTGTGTCGATTTGAAAAAGAGTGGCACACGATTCCTTGGCCTGTGTCCTTTCCATGGCGAAAAGACCCCCTCTTTTTCCGTGCACGGCGGACAGCAGTTCTTTCATTGTTTTGGTTGCGGCGAATCGGGTGATGTCTTTAATTTTATGATGAAATACCATAACCTTGATTTTCCCGAAGCGGTAAAGACACTGGCAAACAGGTATCACATTGAGTTGCCGGAACGCCGACGTTCTCAAGAAGAAGAAATACTCGCGCAAAAAAGACAGCTGCTTTTTGCGGTGAATGAAAAAGCGGCAACGCTTTATAGTCACTATCTGCGCGAGTCGACCGGGGCGAAAGCCGCAACGGCTTATCTGCACAAAAGAGGTGTGACCGGGGATATCCTGGCAAAATTTCGCATTGGCTATGCGCCGGCAGTGGAGGTCGAAGGATGGAATTATCTCGGAGGACAATGTACCGGTGCTGAATTACCGGCGGCGATAGAGGCTGGACTGCTCGTGGAAAAGGAAAAAGGCGGCACCTATGATCGCTTTCGTGACCGTATTGTCTTCCCCATCTCCGATATAAGCGGCCGCGTCTGTGGTTTTGGCGGCAGAATTGTCGGTGAGGGACAACCGAAATATCTCAATTCGCCGGAGAGCCCGGTCTTCAATAAAAGCAAACTGCTGCTTGGACTGTACCAGCAAAAAGAAGATATCCGGCAAAAGAATGAAGCGGTTCTGGTCGAAGGCAATTTCGATCTTATCTCTCTTGTCGCCGGCGGATGCACGAATGTCGTGGCCCCTCTGGGCACGGCCTTGACCCGGGAACAGCTCAGGCTGCTCAAACGGTTTACCGAACGGGTGACGCTTCTCTTTGACGGTGATGCGGCAGGCGCCAAGGCCGCTGCGCGAGCGGTGCCCTTTTTCCTGGCCGAACAGCTTGCCGGCCGGGTGGCACTGCTGCCTGACGGGCATGATCCGGATACCTTTATTCGGCAAAAGGGGCTGGCCGAATTACAGCAGCTCCTTCTGCAGGCGGAGTCATTGCCTGAGTTTTATCTCAAACGATTGATTGAGGAATATGGCCTGACCCTCGATGGAAAACGCCGGATTGTCGAGGAGCTGCAGCCACTGATCAAGGCGGCGGTTTCTCCCTTGCAGCGTTCGGTCTTCGTCGCCCATTTTGCCGAAAAACTCGGTATGCCCATGGAACAGCTCAATGGGCATCTCGATTTCTCACCGGACAGTCACCCGGTTTCCCCAACCCCGCCTGTGCCGAAGGGCAGAGTGGAACGAATCACTCCTCTGTCAATGTCGCAGAGGCAACTGGTGGAGTTCATGGTTCTCCAGCCGAAATTCTTTACTCGCCTGGAGGAAGGCGGTATACGGGAATGTCTTGCCGGGGGAGTCGGCGAGATTCTGTTTCTGCAGCTCAAGGGTTTGCTGGCCAAAAATCCGGATGCGGAACCGGAAGAGCTGTTGACTGTCCTGTCGGAAGGTGTCGAACGAACTCTGGTTGCCGATCTCCTGGTGCGGGCGGCGAATTGCACCGAGGCGAGGGACGAAGATGGTTCTCAGGCCGAATTTTCCGATCTGTTTGACTATCTCGAAAAATACCATCTGAAAAAGAGTTCCGAGGAATTGATGGTGCGAATGCAGCGCGCGCAGCAGGATGGTGATTTTGGACTGTTGCAGGAGCTTATGGTGCAGAAAATCGCCATTACCAGAAAACTCCACGGGGAGCAGATTTGATCCGCTTTCCAACGATTTAATATGGCGGTGATGATGAATTCACCGTGTGATTGATGAATTTTCTTGACAAATTCGTCGGTTTCGTTTGATTGGAGAATGTGTCTGAAATGTTAGTGGTTGTAATATCAGAATAATTGGCAGATAGTTAAACAAAGCTGATGCGCATATAAACCCTTGTAGCGGGTATGCCATATTTTGATACAAGGAGCGGTGCGTGACACGGCAGGGAGTGAAGACGAAATGAGCAGAGATACTGATGAGGCAATGATGGACTATGGCATGGACAAAGATTCCCCTTCTTACAACCTCAATGAAGATTCTGTTGAACAGGTTGTTTCTTCTGAAGATTTCTCCGATATGAACTATGACCGGCGAAGTGGCCGGCAAGAGCGCCGTAACAGTCCGTTTGCTGACCGAAGAAAACAGGACAGGCGCAGGGCGTCGCGCCATACGGAAGATTCGGATAAGGCTGCCAGATCGCAAACCTATATTGATCCGATGAACATCTACCTCCGGGAAATGGGTACCCTTACCCTGCTGAGCCACGAGGAAGAGTTGAAGCTGGCCAGGTTGATGGAGGAGGGAAAACGGCGGGTACAGGATGTCGTCCTGAAAACCCCTCTGGCCATACCGGTACTTCTTGAGGTTGTCAAAGGACTGGACAGCAACAATGATAAAATCTGTCAGATTATTTCCGGAATAACAGAAAATACGCCGAGCGTCATAAAAAAAGAGAGTAAGCAGTTCCTGCAGCATGTTGCCCGGGCTGTCGAACTCAACAAAGAACGGCAAGAGCTGTTGGCGCAGTATCTGAAGCTCAATGCTCAAACCGTCGAGGCCGAAAACAAACTGGCGGAAATTGAAAAAATTGGTGCAGCGATTGCCGGACTTTTTGCCGAACAAAGCATTTGTTCCGAATGTATCAAGGCGATAGCCGTCGGACTCGAGGAACTCTCCAAACGGTTTAGAAAAGTTTTTGTCGAGGTTATGGGCGAGCATGTCGTCAAGGCTGCCGGCTCTGCCGTCGAGGTGGCGCCGGAGATAATTGCCCAGCAGGTGAATCGACAAATGCTCGAAGAATCGGGTGTTGATGAGCGACAGTTGCGACTTATTCTTCAGGAAGTGGATACCGGCTGGGAACAGTATAAACTTGGCAAGGAGGGGCTGGTGCGGGCGAATCTTCGCCTGGTTATTTCCGTATCGAAAAAATTTGTCAATCGTGGCCTGCAGTTTTCCGACCTGATCCAGGAAGGCAATATTGGCCTGATGAAGGCCGTTGAAAAATTTGATCATCATCGAGGGTACAAATTCAGTACCTATGCCACATGGTGGATCAGGCAGGCTATCACCCGGGGCATTGCCGATCAGGGAAGAACCATCCGCCTGCCGGTGCATATGATTGAAACGATCAATCGCCTGCTGCGGGTATCGAAGGATTTTATGCTCGAGGAACATCGGGAGCCGACGCCCGAGGAGATGGCCGAACAGCTGGGGACCGATGTGGCCAAGGTGAAATCGGCACTGAAAATTGCCAAGGACGCCATTTCGCTCGACACCCCTGTCGGCGATGACGGGGAGACTTTTTTAGGTGATTTTATCGAGGATAAAGAGAAACTGGGACCGGATGAAATATCCATGGTGGCAAGCCTCAGAGAGTGTCTCAACCAGGTCATGTCGTCGCTTTCCCCGCGTGAAGCCAAGGTCTTGAAAATGCGCTATGGTATAGATGTCGACTGTGATCATACCCTGGAAGAGGTGGGGCAATGTTTTGCGGTGACCAGAGAGCGCATTCGACAGATTGAGGCGCAGGCCATAATGAAACTGAAACATCCGTCCCGCGTCGAAGAACTGCGCGTGTTTATGACCGACTGAGGCATATTTTCTAGGTCATGTGGGGCGAGGTTATTTTTTTCTCACTGCGTCAATGGCTGTTCTGAGCTTTTTTTGACCAGGTGAGCTGACCCGTCCATTCCAGTTGTTTCCTACATACTTTTGGCATCGGTAGTGCAATCAATGTCGGTTTCCTGCCGCAGCGGCAGTTTTTTTTCTACAATCCGGAGGCGTTGATGGCTTCAACCCTCGACTGGATAAATCTGAGTCTCGTTCCTGGCCTGGGACTGAGCGGGTATTGGCGTCTCATCGAGCATTTTCAGAGCCCGGCGGCAGTTTTCCGTGCCTCTGAAAAAGAGCTGCGCCAGGTCGAAGGGATCAGGGAGCGTCAGGTATCCGGGCTTTTTTCTGCAACAAACAGACACAACCTGGGTGAACAGCAACTGGAGGGCCTGGCAATCCTCGGAGGAGTCGCCCTTTCCTTTGAGGACGAGGGGTACCCGCCTCTGCTGCGTCAGCTTGTCGACCCGCCCCCGGTCCTCTACATCCTTGGCCGAAGTGAAGCTCTCGTTGATCCGGCGGTTGCCATTGTCGGCTCCCGCGCTGCCACCAGCTATGGTCGAAGGACCGCCTTTAATTTAGGGCGAAATCTGGCAGGCTTGGCGGTGACGGTAATTTCCGGCCTGGCTCTGGGCATAGATACCGAATCCCATCGAGGTGCTTTGGCGGGGCAGGGGACCACCGTCGCCGTACTTGGCTGCGGCCTCGACGTAGTCTACCCCCGGCAGAACCAGTCGCTTTATCGACAGATTGCTCAACGCGGTGCCCTGGTCAGCGAATACCCCCTTGGTACCCGGCCTGAAGGTTTTCGATTTCCTGCAAGAAACCGTATTATAGCCGGCCTCAGCCAGGGTGTTATCGTCGTTGAGGCGGCAAAACGATCGGGCTCCCTCATTACCGCGCAGATGGCCCTGGATCTTGGACGGGAAGTATTCGCCGTTCCCGGACAGGTCGATTCCTGTAAAAGTGAAGGCACGCACTGGCTGTTGCAGCAAGGGGCAAAACTGGTGCAGCGGGTGGAAGACATTGTCATTGAACTGGATTTGTCATGCAGCAAGGGCCACGAACAAATAGATATTGCCGCCGACCAAGACCATGTTGATATCGAACCTGATGCGTTATCATTACTTGCCTGCATCGAACCCTACCCGCTGTTACGCGAGGTTCTGCTCGAGAAATCCGGGCTCTCCCCGGCCAGGGTGAGTGAGTTGCTGTTGTTGCTCGAGCTGGATGGACTGATTGAAATGCTCCCTGGAGACCAGGTGAGAAAAATTTCCGGGTAAGATCATCTGATCAGCCCGGTTTTCCTTAACAATATTGCCAAAAAACCGATAGCTGCAAAGGAGAAACATGAGCAGGAAAATCCAGATAGCGCCGTCAATTCTGTCCGCTGATTTTGGTCGACTGGGCGAAGAGATAGGCGCTGTCGACAGCGCCGGCTGTGATGTCATTCACATAGATGTCATGGATGGCCATTTTGTGCCGAACATTACCATCGGTCCTCTCGTTGTCGAGGCCGCCCGGGCGGCGACCAGCAAAGAACTGGACGTGCATCTGATGATCAGCGATGCCGACAGATATGTTGACGCCTTTGCCGCTGCCGGAGCCGATTGGATTACTGTCCATGTGGAGGCGTGTGACCATCTGCATCGTACCGTGTCGAGAATAAAGCAGCTGGGTAAAAAAGCCGGGGTGGTGCTTAATCCGGCGACCTCGCTGGCAACCCTCGATTACATTCTTGCCGAGGTCGATCTGGTCATGCTGATGTCGGTCAATCCGGGCTTTGGCGGTCAATCATTTATTCCTGCAACACTTGCCAAGATCCGCCGGCTCAGGCAACGCATCGATGCCCTGGATCTTACAGTGGCAATTGAGATCGACGGCGGCATAACTGTCAATACCATCGGCGACGTTGCCGAAGCCGGGGCGAATATCTTTGTTGCCGGCTCGGCGATATACGGCAGCAAGGATTATGCGCAGACGATAACTGCTTTGAAGGAAAACGCCGAGGCGGGTGCTGCACGGTACAGATAACTTAGGTGAGAGGAGAGAGACCAATGGCAGCTGTTTTTACATCCCTGACGGAAACCAGGGCGTATCAGAAACTTATCCTGCTGGCAAAAAAACCCTACGATCTCACCGGCGAACAAGCCCTGCAGGCCGACAATCGCCTGGCACGCTACGTGTGCCGGACCGAACTGCTTGATCTGCATTACGCCACGGAAAGGGTGGATGACCAGGTGCTGGACCTGCTGCAGGAACTGGCGGATGAGCTGCGGCTGGTTGAACAGTTCCAGATGATGCGGCGGGGGGCGGTGCTGAACCGGATTGACGGCTTTGCCAGTGAAAATCGACAGGTGCTGCATACCGCCTGTCGGGATCTTTTTTCTGCGGAGCCGGCTGAACCAAAAGCCACCGGTCAGGCTAAAAAAGAACTGGCGAAGCTGCGGACTTTTTTAGAAAAAATTGATAGCGGAGAACTGTGTAATCAGTTGGGGGAGCGTTTCGACACCCTTATTCATGTCGGTATTGGCGGCTCGGACCTTGGGCCTCGATGCATGTTTGAAGCCCTTCGGGCCTACGAGCTGCCCGGAAGGCAGGTGCATTTTATCGCCAATGTCGATCCCGATGACGGTGCGCGGGTGTTGTCCGGGGTAGACCTGACCAAGACCCTGATCTGTATCGTCTCAAAGAGCGGCACCACCCTGGAAACCCTGACCAATGAAAGACTTGTCTGCCGGGCTCTGGTGGAAGCCGGCCTTGAACCGGCAAAACACTGCATTGCCGTGACCGGGGAAAAGAGTCCCCTCGATGATCCGACCAGGTATCTCGAATCTTTTTACATGCACGATTATATCGGTGGCCGATACAGCTCAACGTCGATGGTGGGTGCGGTCATGCTTGGTTTTGCTCTGGGCATCGACCAGGTCATGGACTTTCTCCATGGGGCTTCGGACATTGATCGGCTTGCCGAAGAAAAAGATGTCCGGCGGAACATGCCGCTGCTGTTGGCCCTGATCGGCGTATGGAATCATAATTTTTTAGGCTATCCAACGCTTGCCGTTCTGCCGTATAGTCAGGCCCTGCATCGCTTTCCGGCGCATCTGCAGCAGTGTGACATGGAGAGTAACGGCAAGTCAATTGATCGGCAGGGCAGACCGGTGACCAGCCAGACCGGGCCGATAATCTGGGGCGAACCCGGAACAAATGGGCAGCATGCCTTTTACCAGCTGCTGCACCAGGGGACAGAGATCGTGCCGGCTGAATTCATCGGCTTTAAGCAGTCGCAGATGGCCATTGACCTGCTCGTCCAGAAATCCACGTCACAGCAGAAGCTGCTCGCCAATCTGCTGGCCCAGGTGGTTGCCATGGCCACGGGACAATCCTCCGATAATCCTAATAGGAATTTCCCCGGCAATCGGCCTTCCTGTCTGTTGCTCGCCGACCAACTGACGCCTCGGGTGATGGGTGGGCTCCTTGCCGCCTACGAGGCAAAAATTGTTTTTCAGGGTTTTATCTGGAATATTAATTCCTTTGATCAGGAAGGTGTGCAATTGGGTAAGGTTCTCGCCACCAGGTTCCTGCAGGCGCTGGTTGATCGCTCAGCGTCCGACAAAACCCTTGAAGGTGCTTTCCTGAACCAGTTGTAAGAAAAGGGGGAGCGGGGATATTTCTCAACTGAATGGCTGTTCAGTTGCCGACGGGAAATCTATTGGATTTTTGTTGACAAAATCGCGTAGCAAAGATATTCTCACACCCTGAATGAGAATTCATAATCACACTTTGTCGTTATGCTTTATGCGTTGAATCCGCCAGGGAAGTGGTTAAGTACAATAATTCTAGATGATAAATCGAAAGTCGGTAAGAGTGTCTTAGCGATTGTTATCTTAGTAAGCGCACCCCGTATAAGGAGGGATTGTAAAGAACCCCTTTGTGCGGGGTTAGATTTTCTGTTCAGAGTATGAGTATGGTTAGGGTCGAAGTATAAACAGTAATTTAAAGGAGGAAATCATGGCAAAGCATGAGACGCCCTTGTTGGACCAATTGGAGAGTGGCCCGTGGCCAAGCTTCGTGACCGACTTGAAGCGCCAGGCCGAGAAAAAGCCTGAGTGTTGGGATATTCTAGGCATCCTGGAGTTGTCCTATAAAGATAGGATCACCCACTGGAAGCATGGCGGTATCGTCGGTGTTTTCGGGTATGGTGGCGGTATTGTCGGACGATATGCCGATGTACCGAAGCTGTTCCCTGGAGTTGAGCATTTTCACACCATTCGTGTTGCCCAGCCGTCATCGAAGTATTATTCCACCTCAAATCTTCGTCAATTGATGGATCTGTGGGAAAAATACGGTTCCGGTATGACCAACTTTCACGGTTCAACCGGTGATATCATTCTCCTCGGTACCCGTACTGAGAACCTCGAGCCTTTTTTCTGGGATCTGACCCATGATATGGGCCAGGATCTTGGTGGTTCCGGTTCGAACCTGCGTACTCCGGCCAACTGTGTCGGTGAGTCCCGCTGTGAATGGTCTTGCTATGACACAGAAGAAGCCTGTTATCATCTGACCATGCATTATCAGGATGAGATTCATCGCCCGGCATTTCCTTACAAGTTCAAATTCAAGTTTTCCGGTTGTCCAAACGACTGTGTTGCCGCCATTGCCCGTTCCGATATATCCGTTATCGGTACCTGGAGAGATGATATTCGTATCGACCAGGCTGCCGTGAAAGAATATGTTGCCGGTAATTATCCGTCGAACGGCGGGGCGCATTCCGGTAGAGACTGGGGTAAATTTGATCTTCAGAAAGAAGTCATTGATATCTGTCCAACCGAGTGTATGTGGATGGAAGGCGATGAACTGAAAATCGATAATTCAGAATGTACCCGCTGCATGCATTGTATCAATGTCATGCCCCGAGCCCTGCGTCCAGGTCTTGACAAAGGTGCGACGATCTGTGTCGGTGCAAAAGCGCCAATCCTTGATGGTGCACAGTTTTCTACCCTCATCGTTCCCTTCATGAAAGTTTCCAAAGACAATGAATTCGAAGAACTCGTCGAGTTCATCGAGACAGTTTGGGACTGGTGGATGGAAGTCGGTAAGAACCGTGAGCGTGTTGGTGAGACCATGCAGCGTGTTGGCCTGCCGACCTTCCTGCAGGTTATGGGTGTTGACCCAATTCCGCAGCATGTTAAAGAGCCTCGTTCTAATCCATATGTGTTCTGGAAAGAGGAAGAAGTTGAAGGTGGCTTTGAGCGCGATGTTGTTGAATTCCGTGCTAAACACGCAGCCTAATTACTGCTGTTTTAATTTGAGCTAACAATTCATATTAAATATAAGGAGATTTACACCATGGGTTATGATCCGACTAAACCAATGGAAGGCCGTATTTCAGATCTTGGTCCCCCCAACTACGAACAGTTTTTCCCACCGGTCATTAAAGCGAACAAGGGTAAATGGTTGTGGCACGAAATTATTCAGCCCGGCGTATTGATGCACAAATCCGAAACGGGTGACGAGGTCTATACCGTCCGTTGCGGTACCTGTCGTCTCGTTTCTGTTGAGTATATTCGTGAAATATGTGATATCGCCGACAAGCATTGCGACGGTTTCCTGCGTTTTACCACCCGTAACAACGTCGAGTTCATGGTCGATTCTAAAGAAAAAGTTCAGCCTCTACTCGACACCCTCGCCAGCATGGGTAACAGGTTTCCTGTTGGTGGAACCGGTGCTGGTGTGACCAATATCGTTCACACTCAAGGTTGGGTGCACTGTCATACCCCGGCAACCGATGCCTCCGGTGTGGTCAAAGCGGTTATGGATGAACTGTTCGAGTACTTCACTTCCATGACACTGCCGGCGCAGGTACGTATTGCTCTGGCCTGTTGTCTGAATATGTGTGGTGCTGTTCATGCGTCTGATATCGCCATCCTTGGTATTCACCGTAAGCCACCGATGATTGATCACAGCCGTATCAGTGGTGTCTGTGAATTGCCCTTGGCGATTGCCTCTTGTCCTCTGGGTGCTGTGAAGCCCGCCAAAGCCGAGGTTGATGGCAAAGAGATCAAAACCGTCAAGGTAAACGTTGAGCGTTGTATGTTCTGTGGTAACTGTTACACCATGTGTCCTGCAATGCCTTTGGCCGATCCGGAAGGTGACGGTATAGCTATCCTGGTAGGTGGCAAGGTCTCCAACCGGATCAGTGCACCGAAGTTCTCCAAGCTGGTTATTCCGTTCCTGCCGAATACCACCCCACGCTGGCCTGAAACCGTTCAGGCGGTCAAGCAGATTCTCGAAGCATATGCCAAAGACGCGAAGAAGTACGAGCGTGTTGGTGAGTGGGCGGAGAGAATTGGCTGGGAGAAATTCTTTGAGAAATGTGACATTCCGTTTACTATGAAGAGCATCGACGATTACCGTCTTGCTTATGACACCTGGCGCACTACTACACAGTTCAAGTACACCAGCCATATCAAATAGTAAGGCTAGAGTAGTGTTTGATGATCAGGTGGTTGCAATACCCCTGATCATTTGATGCTTTCTGCTACAACACTATATTAGGAGTATAATTATGGCACTAAGTACAGAAGAGCTAAAAAAAGCCATCGAAGAAAAAGCTACTAAGTCTCCCAAACCACAGCTGTACATTAAGGATTTCTATGCATGTGATCCTGATTCAAAGCCGCGGGTTATCAAGAATGTAGCCAACGAGATGGTACGGGAAGGAAAATTGATGTTCTGGTCTTCCGGATCAACGACCATGTATGCAATTCCAGGTCGAATCCAGGATGAGGAACACGAAAAAGAATAGCTTTTCCTGAGGTTGTTTAGTTGTTCAAAGGGCACGAGAAATATATTTCTCGTGCCCTTTTTTAGTTCCTGCTTTACACCGCCATCAATATCTGTAGTAGTCGGGTTTGTATGGTCCTTCTATCTTGACACCGATGTAGTCGGCCTGTTCTTTATTCAGTTTGGTCAGGTGTGCGCCTATCTTTTCCAGATGCAGGCGAGCTACCATCTCATCGAGGGATTTTGGCAGAAAATAGACCTTGTTTTCATACTTTTCTGAATTCTGCCAAAGTTCGATCTGCGCCAGGATTTGATTGGTAAAAGAATTACTCATGACAAAACTAGGGTGGCCGGTGGCACAGCCGAGATTGACCAATCGTCCTTCGGCGAGCACAATAATTCGCTTACCATCCGGAAAAATGACATGGTCGACCTGCGGTTTGATGTTTTCCCATTCAAGCTCTCGGATGCCGGCTATATCTATTTCCGAATCAAAGTGCCCAATGTTGCACACTATCGCCTGGTCCGGCATTTTTTCCATATGCTGTCGGCTGATGACGCGCAGGTTACCGGTGCAGGTGACGAAAATATTACCGATAGCGGCAACTTCATCCATGGTTACCACGCGGTATCCTTCCATGGCGGCCTGCAATGCGCATATCGGATCGATCTCGGTAATGTAGACAGTCGCCCCCATACCCCGGAGGGCTTGGGCGCATCCCTTGCCCACATCGCCGTAGCCGATTACCACGGCGTTTTTGCCGGCGATCATGACGTCAGTCGCACGTTTTATGCCGTCTATCAGCGATTCCCGGCAGCCATAAAGGTTGTCGAATTTTGACTTGGTGACGGAGTCGTTGACATTAAAGGCCGGACAGGCGAGACTGCCTTCAGCCGCCATCTCATTGAGTCGATGGACCCCAGTCGTCGTTTCTTCGCTGATACCGCGAATATTGGCCAGTTCCTTGGGATATTTCTGATGCAGAACCAAGGTCAGGTCGCCGCCATCGTCGAGGACCATGTTAGGATACCAGCCGTCCGGGCCAAAAATAGTCTGGTCTATACACCACCAGAACTCCTCTTCCGTCTCACCTTTCCAGGCAAATGTCGGGATACCTGCAGCGGCCATGGCTGCGGCAGCGTGATCCTGGGTAGAAAAGATATTGCAGCTGGACCAGCGTACCTCCGCGCCAAGGGCAACGAGAGTCTCCATGAGTACCGCGGTCTGGATGGTCATATGCAGGCAACCGGCGACGTGCGCCCCTTTCAGAGGGGCCTGGTCCTGGTATTTTTCGCGAAGTGCCATGAGACCTGGCATTTCCGTTTCGGCAATGGCAATTTCTTTGCGGCCCCATGCTGCCAGGCTCATGTCGGCAACTTTGTAATCTTTAAAGGTTTCAGTCATTTCTCTGTTCCAGGTAGAATTGTAATATTTTTATATAGAACGGGACAGCGACAAGGGATCAGCGAAGATTGGCGGCATCACGAAGCAGATCAGCCTTATCGGTTTTTTCCCAGGTAAAATTTTCGAGCTCCCGGCCAAAATGACCATAGGCAGCGGTCTGCAGATAAATAGGCCGCAGCAGATTAAGCTGTTGCACGATGGCTTTCGGCCTGAGATCGAAGTGTTCGATAATAAGCCTTTTGATTTCTTTATCGGAGATTTTACCGGTACCGAAACTGTTGACATTTATTGATACCGGTTGAGAAATGCCGATGGCATAGGCCACCTGAACTTCAAATTCGTCAGCAATGCCGGCGGCGACGATGTTTTTGGCGACGTAGCGACCGTAATAGGAACTGGAGCGGTCTACTTTGGAAGGATCCTTGCCGGAAAAGGCGCCTCCGCCGTGTGATCCCTTGCCGCCATAAGTGTCGACGATGATTTTTCGACCGGTGACGCCGCAGTCGCCGACCGGCCCTCCGATGACAAACCGGCCGGTTGGATTGATAAAAAACTTAGTGTTTGCATCCATCATCTCCGCAGGCAGCACATGTTTGATAATCACTTCCATGACCCCCTCTTGCAGATCTTTGTAACTGACCGAGGTATCATGCTGGGTGGAGAGGACCACCGCGTCAATTCTTTTCGGTACATTGTCAACGTACTCTATGGTTACCTGGCTCTTGGCATCGGGCCTGAGCCAGGGCAGGATGTTGGCTTTTCGCGCCTCAGCCTGTCGTTTGGTCAGCATGTGGGCAAAGGTGATGGGCATCGGCATAAGGACATCAGTGTCGTGGCAGGCGTAGCCGAACATCAATCCCTGGTCGCCGGCCCCCTGGTCGAGGTCGAGGCCGGAGCCTTCGTTGACCCCCTGGGCAATATCCGGGGATTGTTTGTCGATGGACGTTAAGACCGCACAGGATTGCCAGTCAAAACCCATGTCGGATGAATTATAACCGATTTCCTTGATAGTCTGCCGGACAACTTCGGGCATATCCACCCACGCGGAAGTGGTTATTTCCCCGGCGATAATGGCCATACCGGTGGTAACCAGGGTTTCGCAGGCCACCCTTGCCGCGGGGTCTTGTTCGAGTATTGAATCGAGAATAGCATCTGAAATTTGATCCGCCACCTTGTCAGGATGGCCTTCGGATACCGATTCCGAGGTAAAGAGATAGTCTGACATAAAAACTCCAAAAGAGAGAATTGAAACAGTTTCTTGGAAGAAAAGACAGCTGTTAAATACAGCTGCAGAAAAACTTGTTATTTTACACCATGTGCAGATAAATGCGAGAAAAAGCAGAGGTACAGGGAAAAGAAAAATTAATAATCACAGATGTGCATCACTTTTGTGCCATGGTGTATGGCCGGGAGGGCATCGCTTGAAGGGTGGAAGAGCACATGGCGATCGATGGTTGTTGCCTGGTTGTAAAAAAATGATTACCCTTTGCCGTCTATTGGTGGATGTAAGGAGATTCGTACTAAAAAGGCAAGGTGTTTGCTCTATTTTGTCGGCAGATTATCAGTGATTTTTTATGAGGGGATGTGGCAGGATGTCTATTGAGGCAGCAAAAGAAGTTTTAAGAATTGAAGAACAGGGGCTGGCTGCAGTACGAGAGCGAATAGGTGAGGAATTTGTCCAGGCAGTAGAGGCCGTTTTGTCCTGCCCTGGGCGGCTGGTGATAACCGGAATAGGCAAATCCGGCATTATCGGGCAGAAGATATCGGCAACCTTGAACAGTACTGGTACACCATCGTTTTTTCTCCATCCGGTTGAGGCGATGCATGGGGACCTGGGCATGGTCATGGCTGGAGATGTTATTTTGGCTATCTCCTATTCAGGAGAGACTGCTGAGCTCAATGGATTGCTGGTCAGTTTAAAGGAACGAGGCAACAAAATAGTGGCCATGACCGGTGGGAGTAATTCCTCGCTGGCTATGGCGGCTGATATTGTCCTGGATATCAGAGTGCCCAAAGAGGCATGTCCCCTGGGGTTGGCACCGACAGCGAGTACTACGGCGACATTGGCCATGGGGGATGCCCTCTCCGTTGTTCTGCTCAATCGAAAGAAATTTCAGGCTAAAGACTTTCGGCTGAATCACCCCGGAGGTAGCCTTGGGCAAAGGCTCAAGGTAAAGGTTACCGAAGTCATGCTGTCCGGCGGGGATATTCCCGTCGTCGCGCCGGAAGATTCTGCCGCGGATGCAATTCGGGTACTCAATGAGAAGAATAACGGCGCCGTGCTGGTTGTTGGTCTGGACAATACGGTACTGGGGATCATCACCGATGGTGATGTTCGCCGTGCCGTGGTCAATCTGCAGGGTTTTTCTGCTCTCACTGCGGCGCAGTTAATGACCGGTAATCCAATCTGCATCGACGGGGAGCGACTGGCCGCCGATGCCTTGAGTATCATGCAGCAGCATGAAATAACCGCACTGCCTATCGTTGATGGAGTGAAAAAGCTTGTCGGCTTACTTCATCTGCATAATTTACTAGGTAAGGGTGAGTTTCGCTTCCTCGTCTAGAGAATATGGCTGGCGAGTTCAGATTTGTCTTCACCGGCGGTTAACTTTCGGAAAAGAGGCTCCATTTACTTGTTTTTATATCGTAGGCGTAAAACATAACCAGGGTCAGTGGCCGACCTCCGCCGGTTTCCGTGCATTGCATGCGAAAAATTAATTTTGATTTGGTCTTTTTTGTATTGCTGATAACCGGGCTGCTAAGGTTTTCCGGGATGACCGACGAATAGTTGGCAACGAAAAGTGATTGGAAATTGTTTTTCAGGTATTTTGCCTTTTCCGTCAAAAATATTTTCTCATCAAGTGCTCGTATGGCGGTGCTGATTTCCGCAGCTGTTTTGTTAAATTCTTCTTCTGTCCGCAAAGAGTTGCCGATAATTTTCTCTAGAATCTGCTGATACGTCTGCTTTGCCTGCCCGAACTCATTGTTGTCAATTTGACTTTGCGCGATTTGACGATCTCGGATGATAGACGCCTGAAGAATAATTCTGGCCAGTTTCAGGATGTTGATGTCCGTTTCCGCTGTACCGGACATACTTCGGCTTTCGCTCAGGAGGGTGCTTGCCTGGGAGTATGCGGCAATGGCATCGTTCCAGGAACCCGAGGCAAAGGCCTTATTGCCTTTGTTAATGGTGGTATAGAGTTCTGCCCGTTTCATATTATTTCGAATGGCGTCTATCGATTCAGGCGACAGGGCGGCCTTCTGTCCTTGGTTCAGTGCTAGATTGTAGGCAGTTATGGCGCTGAGCCAGTCTGCGCCGGTAAAAGACAGGTCGCCCTGCTCCTTAAGATGGGCAAATTGACTCTTGAGCAACGCCTCCTGCAGTAGTGTGGAATACCGCTGACGATCGGCCTCCGGAAGAGACATGAGAACTTTCTGGGCCTGGAATAGTTTTTCGATGGCGTCTTCCCAATGACTGTCGCGCATTGAAGTTTGCCCGGGGTCGTAGGACATTCTGAATTCGGCCATGAGGCGTTTATACTGCATGTCTTCGATAACAGGGCGCTCAAGGTAGGCGCTGTTCTCGCTTTGCGTGAGAAGGGTTGTGAACAGCTGCTCGGCAGCCGGCCATTTTTCGTCCTGGAAAAGTGTATTCGCTTCAATCAATTGTTGTTGGAGTGTCAGGAGTGTTTTTGCTTCATCTTCTGGGATATATTTGCCGTTATAAAGGATATTGCCGGTCAGGCCCTGGGTCATCTTTTCCGCTTGTAAGGTCTGCTGGAGAGACGTGACTAGCTGTTGTGTTTCGTCCTGGTGGATAAAATTTGTCTGTTCAGCCAATTGTAAGGCGTAGGTGCATAAGCGTTTGGCGTCGTTGAATTGATTGTCAGCCAGAGCTGCGGTACATTCTTCCGAGGTGCGCTTTGCCTCGCTCAGCGTAGTATTTGTGGAAAACCAGAAATACCAGCTGGATCCCATGGCGATGGCCAAGATGCCAAGGAACAGCACCAAGAAGATTTTATTTGTATTGTTCTTTTTTGCAAGAATGACACCCTGCCGGTTATTTTTTGCAGATGTCGCCCGCCTGGCAGTTTTTGCAGTGGCCTTGTTATGCGGCGGTACCGGGGCTCTGTCGGCAACCGGTGCTTCGACAGATGCATAAGGATCAAAAAAATCCGCAAAACTTTCTTCAGCGTGCATATCAGCTTCAAGAGCCAGGGACTGTTTTGTTCGATGTATAGCTGCATCTATAGCTGGAAAATCGGCGACAATCGTCGCAATCTGCTGGTATTTCTCAAAAGCAATCCGGACCGCACCTTTCTTCTCGAATTTTTTAGCATCACGATGCAGTTTTTCGACCAGTTCAATTTTATCCCTGGCCCTGAGGCACATATTTTTCAGGGTATCTGAAGAATGATCGCCGTTCTCGCCGTTCTTCAACAAGGTATAATATTTTTTCTGCCGATCGAGCCGGGTGAAGAGTTGAAGATCAAGATCGCTGGCAGAATCTCCCTCCGGAAAAGAGGTGTTGAGAACAATCTCTTCGTCTTGTTCCCCAGTTTCCAAGGTAAGAAAGTTGAACTCGGTATTTAAATCATCTTCATCAAGGGTATCGACAGGGTGAATGTGGCTGCCGTCGGCGGAAGACTGCGAGTCATTGTCGATTTGCCAGGTTATCCGCGCAAGAGGAAATTTTGCCGAATTATTCTGGTACCATACAGCCGCATCTTCATTAATGGCGTTGGTTGTTGAATAGAATTCGCCATTGATCATTTGACCGATATGGATGATAAGATCGGCGAGGGCACGATCCTGTCCCCAGAAATCCCCCAGGCAAATCGTGGCAGGAGCAAAGTCCGGATGGAAGATGTCACCTTTCGGCCGGCAATTCGGTGGAACATGTGGAAAACCAAACGGGATGCCCAGTTCGATCTTATGCCCGATCGCCTCGACGATCGTCCCCTCGCCGGTTGTGCACAACCCGGTGAGCCTGTAGACAATTTTGTACTTATCGGGGGGCGATCCCTTGGTCGGTGTGATGGAGATCACTGGATGATAAAGGAAAAATTCCCTTACCTGCTGATAAATTTCGTCTAACTGGATAGGTGACGCAGGCATTGGTATTTATTGTCTGAGTTATTAAATTAATTACCATTTTTGTTAGTATAGCAAGTTATTTGAGCAATACCAAAAAAAAGTTCGACATGGGTGAGATTTGTCCTGGAAAGAGGAGGGAGTGGATTCCGGCAGGTCATATGCATCAAGGCAGAACGGGGTATTGTCTCTGCATCAGCCGGACGTGAAGGTACGGGTTGCCCCTTTTGGGATGGATGAAGTATTCAAGCCATTTAAGGCGAACTGGCCAAAGAGAGGGCGTTCTTTAACCGCAGTAGCCGACAAAACAAGCCAGAAAAAGTACAATTACGGCCGAGTCCGCTGAAAGGGTGGCAGGCTGAGAATCTCAAGAAAGCTGCGGACGTGATAGTCAGCCTTAAGGGTGGGGCTTTTGAATGCAATCAGCGCAACCCCGCAGCTTTTGGCGTGTTGCTCGTCAACTATCGAATCACCGATGTACACCGCTTCCTTCGCTTGGCAGCTGTAGAATTCCAGAATCTCAAGAAGTCCATCCGGAGCGGGTTTTGGTCGTCTGGCCGTTGCCGCCGTTACCACCTTGCCGAAATACGCCTGGAGTTTATAGCGTTCGAGCAGGGGGAGCATGGTGTTTGTCCGGTTGGTTGAGATGGCCAGATGGTAGCTCCTGCTGGTGATGTCGAGAAAGTCGACCAGATCTCTTTCGATTTGCATATGCTGCAAAAAGGGTTCGTATCCGCACTGCTCCTTGAAGGCATAAATTTCTTCAAGCGTTGGCTGGGCATAATGACGGAAGATATGCTCTATCGCATCGGCCACGTTGCTCATGTGCACATAATCCTCTTCACTCTGACTCATCGGTGCAAAGCCGAAATGGGCCAGCAGGTAGTTGTAATACATGCAGTTGGCTTTTTTAGAATCAAACATGACTCCGTCACAGTCGAATACAATGAGTTTCAGCATGGGGTCGCTCTTTAAGAGATGGTGAAAAAAACCGGAAGGTCAAAACGGGGCAAAGAGCTGCCGGCTCAGCCAGTCAACAGCAAAGAGCAACAGCGCCTCATCCTGCAGCAGACCATTTTTCTCAGTTGGCGTCAGAGCGACTGCGTCGAGCTGGTCGTTCTGCACTACGTCTCTGAAGCTATCGATATTATAGAGCGCCAGGACAAAAAGATCGATCTGTTTCGCCGAAGGGATAAAACCCTTGCGTATCGAGTCATGTTGCAGGATTGCCCCGACGGCGTCGTTGAAACGGTTGTATGTCAGAAGCTCCTGGTCCCTGCAGTACATCAGGGCATTTTGGCTGATCGGCTCCTGAAAGCCCAGGCAGTGATCTTCTTTCATGAGGACAAAATGTTCCGCCATGGTGCCGTTTTCTTGACGCATGACCGCCCGGCCAAGCGGGTAGGCCCGGCAGGCGGCCGGTCGATGCCCGTAGACGCTGCAGCCCTGTCTGGTAACGAAGACACAGCTTGCTCTGCCATCGTCGACCATAGTCAGATAAAATCGGGGAAAAGGCTCCCCCGGATCCTGTTCCATGATGATATGGCTCTCGAGCAGCTGCCCGGAAGTAAGGCCGGTGGCCCTTCGCAACCGCAGCACATCATAGGGGGTGAGGGCGAGCTCGAGCATGCGGCAGCAGTCGGTGAAACACTTGATATCCTTATGGCAGGAAAAAGTAAAAGTGTCCTGACTATCAAGCCGGGTGACGTGTGGTGGTAAATGAGCTCCTTGTGGCATCTCCGGTCCTTTTTTCTACGCCGTTTGTTTTCCCCATAGCGTGAGAATCGGGCTGGCTATGAAGATGGAGGAGTAGGTACCAATAACTATACCGGCCAGCAGCGCAAAGGCGAAATCGTGGATGACCGATCCGCCCAGCAGATACAGAGCGATCAGGACGAAACCGGTAGTCAGCCCGGTGATGATGGTTCGACTGATAACCTGGTTGATACTGTCGTTGATCACACCCGTCAGGGCATGGTCTTCTGATTTATGCATATTCTCTCTGATTCGATCGAATACAACCACTGTGTCGTTGAGGGAATAGCCAGCCAGGGTGAGCAAGGCGGTAACGAGGAGCAGGGTGACCTCAAGATTCATCAGCCAGCATATCCCGAGGACGACCATGACATCATGAAAGGTAGCCGTGGCTGCTGCCAGACCAAAACGAATGTCGAAGCGAATCGCCAGGTAAATAATAACCCCGGCGAGGGATATGAAAATGGCCTGTATCGCCTTGTTGCGGAGCACTGAACTGACCGATGAGCCGATTTCCGACTGGCTCTCCAGACCGAATTGTTTTTCGGGGAGTTCGGTGGAGAGGATATCGCTGACCTTCTCCCCGAGGTTGGCCACGACGGCTTCCGACTTTTTAATCTTGACGATGAGCCGGTGTTCGTTTTCCACCTCCTGCAGGTCAATATCCTGCATGTCGCTTCTGCTGAAAGCGTCCCTCACCTCGCCCATGGTAAAATCCTGGCTTGCTTTATACTGCAGGAGCGAGCCGCCGGAAAAATCCACCCCCATATTGGCATGGCCGCGGACAATCTGAATAAGAGCAACAAAACCAATAAGCACCATGACTGCAGAAAATGCAAAGGTGAAGTTCTTGATTTTCATGTAATCGAGATTGGGTTTTTTGGTCAATTGCATAAAATTGAGCCGCTTCATCGGTCGTACAGCGTTTATCGTATCAAACACCAGTCGGGAAAAGAACAGGGCGGCAAAAAGGTTAAAAATGATACCAAGAGTTAAGGTGATGGCAAAACCCTTGATCGGCCCGGTGCCGAACATGAACAGGGCCAGGGAGGTGATCAGGGTTGTTACCTGCGAGTCGACGATGGTGGAAAAGGCATTGCCGAATCCGCCGTCAATACTCGATCGGACCGATTTTCCAAGAGCATACTCTTCGCGCATCCTCTCAAAAATAAGGACATTGGCGTCCACCGCCATACCGATAGACAGGATGATACCGGCAATACCCGGCAGGGTCAGGGTGGCGTTGAGAATGGCCAGACCGGAAAACAGCAGGAGGATATTGAGCATCAGGGCGGTATTGGCAATAAGTCCGGACAGCCGATAATAGATGAGCATAAAGGCCAGAACGATGATGGCCCCGAAGGCACCGGAAGAGAGCCCCTTGTTGATGGAATCCTGGCCAAGAGTCGCCCCGACGGTCATGTTCTGGACTATATCGACGGGTGCAGGCAGAGCACCGACTCTGAGGACGATGGCCAGGTCAGCCGCCTCCTCGTGGGTAAAACTGCCGCTGATCTGGGCTGAGCCTCCGAGGATACGTTCGCGGATGACCGGTGCGGAGCGAACAACATCGTCTAAGACAATGGCCATCCTTTTGCCGACATTTTTTTCGGTTATGTTTGCAAAAACCTTCCCGCCTCTGCCGGTCATGTCGAGGCTGACATACGGTTCATTGAAATTACCACCGATCCGTACCTGCGCATCTTTAATCATGTCGCCGGTCATAAGGATTTTGTTCTCAAGCAGGAGAGGGATGAGCGTCTCTTGTTTCGTCTGTTTATCGACATCTTTTTCAAAGTACAGGGAGGTGTTGTCCGGCAGGCTGCTCTGCAGCGCCCGGTTCAGCTTGCTCATACTCTCGCCATCCTGCCATTGCTTTGCCGCACGGGCCTGGGCAACCAGTTCCTGGAGATTGAGACCAGCTGTCTCGGCAACAATTCTGAACTCCAGCTGGGCGGTATCGCCCAGGAGTTTCAAGGCGCGTTCAGGGTCTTTCACGCCGGGGAGCTGAATGACAATTTCATCTTCACCCTGGCGGATAATAACGGGTTCCGCGACGCCGAACTGATCGATTCGGTTACGGAGAATCTCCAGTGACTGCTCTACTGAGTGGGTTTTGATATATTGAATCTTTTCAGGTTTCAGGGTCAGAAAGATACGCGGGAAACTGCCTTCTTTGGCTTCGACCCTGGCGTCGATGTCCGGGAAGTCTTCACTGACAAGATTTTTCACCTTGTCCACGGCATTGGTGTTCGGCAGAGTGAAGATAATGGTGTCAGGAGATGGTGAGGGACTCCTGACTGCGCTGATAGACTCTTCGGTGAGGGTATCCTTGAGATCGTTGGCCGCCAGTTCCAGGGAGTTTTCTTCAGCCTTTGGCAAGTTCACTTTCAAAACGAGATGCATGCCGCCCTGGAGGTCAAGACCCAGACGCAGTCCTTCCGGGGCCATGTAGGTTTTCCACCAGCTGGGGGTATCCTTGTAAAAGGAGGGCACAACGGTAATAAAGGAGATGAAAATGATCGATATAAGAAAAGCAAGTTTTACTTTAAGTGCAGTATTCATGATATCCTTGATTATTTCTGTAAAGTGAACCCTGTTCGTCTGCTGTATGAAGAGAAATGTCAAACCTTGCGATTATACTCCAATGCCTGAATCTTGCAAGGTTCAGTGCAGGATAATTCGCAGCTGAGGGACTGTTTTTTCGAATCTGTGGACTGGAGCGTATTTCCCCGCCGGGGGACACAGGAAGATTGTCTGGGGTAAAGAAAAAGATCCTTGCGATTATTCAGGGCAGAAAGTAAATTTTCCGTTCTGCATGTGTACCAGTAGACACGGTATGGTCTTTCGTGCTTTCCGCGCGGGTCACGCAGAAAAATTTCCGCTTTCAGGTGGGAAAACAAATATTCAGCTAAGCAGCACTTCATTTTTAACGGAGATGGAAAAAGGTGTATACCCAGATTTATATATTGCGATTCCCTAAGGAAACCAGTGACCAACCCTTCATTTACCGGCTGGTGAAAGAATATGATATAGAATTCAATATTCTTAAAGCGGATATTCTTTTGCAGCGTGAGGGGCTGATGATCATTGAACTGAAAGGAACCAGCAAGACGAATGTGAAAGCCGGGCTCGACTATTTAAGAAACCTCGGTGTGAAGATTGAGCGCATGGCCGCAAGAATCCGCCGGGATGAAGAAAACTGTTTTCAGTGCGGAGCCTGTACCGGTGTCTGTCCCTCCGGCGCCCTCTTTGTTTCGCGTCCGGATATGTCGATCGTCTTCGATGCGGAAAAATGTACCGGCTGTAGCCTTTGTGTGCCCATTTGCCCGGTCCGGGCAATGGAAGTCTCGTTGGATGATAACTGGATATTTTCCGATAAATATATGGTGTAGCAGGGACAGATTGTGCAGTTCGCCGGAAAGAAATTATCTGCCGAACTGCAGGCGTGTTCTGTTAATATTGCGCTGGTTCCGCCGTGCTGTCTTCCTCGTCACTCTGCCCGAAGATTGTCCAGTCCGGGAGACTGAGCTTGGGAAACCATGCCGTCAGACGAGACCTCGGAGGATTTCCTGCTTCAATACGCGTCAGGAGTTCCTGGGCCTTTGCGGCTATAGCCGTTTCCGGATACATTGCCAGTAAATATTTCAGGCGAATGGTCGCCTGGTCATATTTTGCCGTTCGAACATAGTATTCGACAACAAAATATTCATGGTTGGCCAGAAACTCGGTTGCCGCACTTATTCGTGCTTTAGCTTCATTGGTATAGGGAGAGTCCGGATAAGCTGTCAGTAACTGTTGAAATAATTCAATTGATTTGATCGCTCCGGCGGTATCTCTATCAATCCGGTCAATCTGCTTATAATTGCACATCGCCTTCTGAAACATGACGTAGGGCATGCTCTCATTGGTCGGATGACGATTTTCAAACTCTTCATACAGCAGTAAGGCTTCCGTGTAACGTTCAAGATGGTAGTTGCAGTCCGCCGCCTTGAGTTCAGCGAGAGTCGCTTCAGGACTAAAAGGGTAACGGTTGAGGATATCCTCAAAAAATTCAATGGCGGTAAAGTATTTCCCAACGCTGTAGTCATCCATACCTTTCAACAGCAGGTCCCGCGCCGGCAGGTTCAGGTCGACGTCGCCTATTTCATTGCCTTCTTCATCGATTGATGTGAAGTTGAATGCTTTTTTCAGGTCACCGCATCCACTGCACATCAGGAGCACGACAAGAACCGCTGGAAGGAACGACCGATGGGAAGAAAAATATTTTTTAGGCTGCTTCATCATGAATGTATGAGTTTGGATTCTTTGAGGTTTTGTAAGAATTTTTCCGCCGCCAAAACCGCTACGGCGCCTTCACCGGCGGCGTTGACAATCTGCCGGACCTCTTTGCTGCAGATATCGCCGGCAGCCATGATTCCGGGGA
The DNA here is from genome assembly GCF_054657295.1 of Desulfocastanea catecholica. NCBI lineage: Bacteria > Pseudomonadati > Thermodesulfobacteriota > Desulfobulbia > Desulfobulbales > Desulfobulbaceae > Desulfocastanea > Desulfocastanea catecholica. Next base: position 56,688 of record NZ_BAAHYZ010000001.1, on the reverse strand, counting down.
GAGCTGTCTGCGATTCTTTGTTGATGGGGATAAATCCCCATTTATCCGCCTGCAGCTGTTGCAGCGGCAGGCCGGCATTATTGGGAGTGACACCGATGAGGATAAAAACACCCTGCACAGCCAGCGTGGACGTTGTGCCATCCCTGGCCAAAAGCTTGAGGTGTTCGACTTCTTTTTCGCCTTCGATAGCGGTTACAGTGGTATTCCAGATGAACTCAATTTTTGGGTTGGCAAAGGCTACTTCCTGGATGATCTTCGTGGCGCGGAGTTCTTCCCGTCGGTGAATGACGCTTACCTTGCTGGCGAATTTCGTCAGGTATTCAGCCTCCTGAATGGCGGTATTACCGCCGCCGATAACGGCGACATGCATGTTGCGGTAGAAGGGGGCATCGCACGTGCCGCAATAGGAAACCCCCTTGCCGCGCAGCTTCATTTCTCCAGGAATATTGAGGGTATTGGCTCTGGCGCCATTGCATAATATCAGGGTATCACAGCTGACCTGTCCGCCATCCTCGAGATGAAGAATGGTAGGTGCGCCGTCGTTTGGTTCTACTCTTGTCACCGAAGCCAGTTCAATATTCAGATCGAATCTCTTGGCATGCGCGGTCATTTTTTCCACAAGATCAAAACCGGTTAATCCCTCGGGAAAACCTGGATAATTGTCAACCCAGTCGGTGAGGAGAACTTGTCCACCCGGAGCCCCTTTTTCAATGAGCACATGGTCGAGTCGGGCTCTGGCTGCATACAGGCCGGCAGACAACCCCGCCGGACCGCCGCCTAATATAACAAGTTCATAGTGATCTTTCATTGCGGTGAGTATGGAAGAAAAATGATAAAAAAGGCTGTCTTTCTTGTAAAATTGAGATGATCGGACAAGAAAGACAGCCTAACCCCGGTAAAACGGCAAATAAGCCGGCATAAGTGCCTTGGTCGTATCTTCAAGTATTTAATATTAAAAATACTCTCCGGTTTATTGTTTTTACTAACAGGCTTCCAGGAATAAGGCACCAATAAACTTTGTTTAATTGGCTTTGTCAATGAGAGCAACGAGTTGTGCTTTGCCTACTGACCCGGTAATCTGGTCGACAACCTGGCCATTTTTAAAGAGGATCAGTGTTGGAATAGCCCGAATGCCGAACTTGCCCGGAGTAGCCGGGTTGTCGTCTACATTCATTTTGGCAATGGTCACCTTGCCGTCGTATTCAACCGCAAGGTCTTCAATTACCGGCCCGATGGCTTTACATGGTCCACACCACGGAGCCCAGAAATCGACCAGGGTCGGTTGCTCTGATTTAATCACGGCATCAAACTCCGCATCGGTTAATTGCTGGACTTTTTCACTCGCCATTATTTTCTCCTTTACTAATGAGATTAATTTACGTCTGAATGTTTAGATAAAAGGGATCCCTCTTCCGGGGACACATCTCCGGCTACTTTACCTTTTGCTCCAAGGGCTGACAAGTACAAAAATACTCACCCCAGCAAGCAGGATTTTTACATTGCGCATCAACAAACAAAAATCAAGGGTCTGAATCTTTGGCAGAAAAAACTTGACCGTGCTATATTGGGTGCCCATTAAAACAACAACAGCGGGGCAGGTTGACAGCTATGCTTCAGCGTACGCTTGTAAGCAGCACAAGTGTTTTTTATCATAAATAAAGGAGTTACACATGCGATATACAGCCTCGGCGAAACTTTTTGAGCAGGCGAAAAAATTCATTCCCGGAGGGGTGAACAGTCCGGTGCGGGCCTGCCGCTCGGTGGGATGCGACCCGATATTCATTACCAAAGCGACCGGTGCGACTCTTACCGATGCCGACGGCAATGAATATGTCGACTTTGTCAGCTCCTGGGGGCCGATGATCGCCGGCCATGCCCACCCCGATATCATCGGTGCCGTGCAGCAAGCCGCTGCCTTGGGTACGAGTTACGGCGCACCGACGCCGCTGGAAATTGATCTGGCCTCCATGGTGGTCGAAGCCGTGCCCTCGATAGAAAAGGTCAGGTTTGTCAATTCGGGAACCGAAGCAACAATGAGTGCTGTTCGACTTGCCAGGGGGTATACCGGTAAGAAAGTCATTGTCAAGTTTGACGGCTGTTATCATGGCCATGCCGACTCATTTCTGGTCAAAGCCGGTTCCGGCATCATCACTCTCGGCATCCCGGGCAGTCCGGGGGTACCTGATGAAATAGTCAAAAATACCATCTCGATCCCCTATAACGATCTGCATGTTCTTGAGAAAACCTTGCGCGATGAAGGGCTGGAGATCGCCTGTGTTATCGTTGAACCTGTGGCGGGCAACATGGGCTGTGTACCACCTGCACCCGGTTTTCTCGAAAAACTGCGCACGCTCACCAGCGAACTCGGCATTGTCCTTATCTTTGATGAGGTCATCACCGGTTTCAGGCTCAGTTACGGCAGTGCCCAGCAATTTTATAACATATCTCCGGATCTGACCTGCCTGGGCAAGATTATCGGTGGCGGCCTGCCGGTCGGCGCCTACGGCGGCAAAGCGGAAATCATGAATTGTGTGGCTCCGGATGGTCCTGTGTACCAGGCAGGGACGCTCTCGGGTAACCCTCTGGCGATGGCTGCCGGAATAGCGACACTGAACCTCTTGCAAAAGCCGGGTTTTTACCAGCAGCTCGAAGAAAAAGCGGCGGGGTATGCCGGACAGCTGGAAGATATCGCTTCTTCCGTCGGGGTTGACGTACGGCTCAATCGTGTCGGCAGTATGATGACCGGATTTTTTACCTCAGAACCGGTGACTGATTTTCAGTCCGCCATGAAAGCGGATGCCGACAGATATGCACAACATTACCGGCAAATGCTGGCCGGAGGAATATACCTTGCACCCTCGCAGTTTGAAACAGCTTTTATTTCAGCAGCTCAGACGAAAGAGGACCTTGAAAAGGCACTGAAAATGACTGAATGGTCATTCAAAAAATTGCTCGAAAAGTGAAAAAATATTGACTTTGCCATGGAGTCATGATACCAAACTCGTTTATATTGTAATGTAATTGCAGGCGCAGAAAAAGTGGGTGGACAAAATGTCGGATGTAAAGAAGGAATTTGTTCAACTGCTGGCGAATTACGGCCATATCGGATTCACTTTTGTTGCGGCTATTGTCATCGGTATGGGTGGCGGCATCTACCTTGATCAGAAAGTTTTTGATGGCCGCACTACACCGTGGTTTACTTTTATCGGTCTGGCCTTTGGCATCGCCGCCGGCTACAAAGCATTGTTTGAAGTCATCTGGCGGGATAAGAAGGCTGAAGAAAAGAAGGCTGAGGATAAAAAGGCGCAGGAAAAGAAGGACCACGAAGGCTAGAGGGTTGTGTGACAGAGAACGTGTTGTCCCTGCAGAAAATGCAGGTAATCAGTTGCATCGTACTGGCTGTTATGACGTTAGCTTCAGCGGTGCTGGTTTCTCTGTGGTTTGCCTGGTCGGTATTTGCCGGGGGGCTTGTTTCGATCGCCAGCTTCTGGGTTTCGAATAAAGATGTGATGAGGTTGATTCATTCCGTCACCTCGATTGCATCCCCTGAAGACCGAAAGGCCCAGGCCCAGCAGGGGCAAAAGGGATATTTGCTTAAATTCTGGTTACGTATTGTACTTATAGGTATTGTGCTGCTTTTCTTGATCAAGAGCAAAACAGTCAATATCTTTGGCTTGATTTTAGGGTTGTCAACGGTAGTGATTGCGATCACATTCATCTCATTGCATGTGGCGGGGCACTATTTCTTCAGAGGGAGGAGGTAAAAGGAATTATGGAACATCCGATACTATTTATTTCAATCATCCTTGAAAAACTGGGACTTCCTGTCCCGCACGGTCCAGTTGGTCATACGTTTCTCGAGCAGCTGTGTGCGCCATATATGACCTACACCTGGTTGGTCATGGCGTTTCTTTTCCTTGTCTCGAGGCTGACTCTTGGCAATCTGGAAATGATTCCCGGTAAAGGACAGAATTTCTGGGAATTGGTCATCGGTGGGATGGATGATTTTTTTACCGATAATATGGGCAGGGAGATGGCCGATAAATTCTTTCCGATGATTGCCACGTTTGCCCTGTACATCGCAGTTGCCAATCTTATCGGGCTCATTCCCGGCTTTATGTCTCCGACCTCAAGTCTTAACACGACCTTGGCCTTGACGTTGATTGTCTGGTTCAGCCATCACCTCATCGGGTTTCGTGAGCACGGTCTGCACTACTACAAACACTTTATGGGCCCGGTCTGGTGGCTGGTACCTCTCCTGCTGCCGATTGAGATAATCAGTAACCTGGCGCGTCTCCTCTCGCTGTCGATCCGTCTTTTTGGAAATATCATGGCCAAGGAAACCCTGCTGGCCATCCTGTTTATGCTTGCCGGTGGATTTTTCGCTCCGCTGCCGATTATGATACTCGGTGTTCTCGTCTCGGTAGTCCAGGCGATGGTTTTTGTCCTCCTGACCGTTGTTTATTTCTCGCAGGCAAAAGAACATGCACATTAAAAGATGATTTTTTACTCCAGAAATTTTCTGGGGAAAATGATCTTCATTTATATCAAATTTTGAGTAGGACAAGTAATAAAGAAGAAGGCCAACAACTAAACTTTTTAAGGAGAAAACAATGGAAGGAAATCTTCAATTAGCGTTGATCTGCATCGGTGCCGCACTTTCAATCGGTCTGGCTGGTCTGGGAGCAGGTATTGGTATCGGTTCTGTTGGTAACGGTGCATGTCAGGGACTTGCAAGAAACCCCGAAGTACAGCCCAAGCTGATGGTGTTCATGATTCTTGGTATGGCACTTGCCGAGTCTGTTGCTATTTATGGACTGGTTATTTCTTTGATTCTTCTCTATGCTAACCCCCTGTTGGGATAAGAATTTTAAAGAACATAACGATTGAATGATGATCGTTGAAACGGGCTGCAGAGACTTCTGCAGCCCGTTTCCTATTTTAATGCGTCTTAATAAGAAAGCTGGAGATTGCAGGTGGTTGTTGATTCCATTGAACATATTGTCATTCATCCGCGCAGGCATAAAAAAGAGAAACTCCTTCCGGAAAACGGTCTTCTGCTAGTCAATCCCTCGGAGGCTTCCGAGTGTCTTCGTCGATTAAAGCTCGGCGGCGGAGAACAACGCTTTCTCTTCAACTCCGACATGGTCGTGGCCGGGGATCCGCCCTATTTTGCCGCAGGACCGGCTATTGGGGCGCCTATGGCTGCCCTCACCCTGGAAAAATTGATTGCTCTTGAGGCAAGAAGGGTTATTCTTTTCGGCTGGTGCGGTGCGATATCACCAACCTTGCAGGTCGGTGATATCGTTGTACCCGGCAAGGCTCTCTCCGGGGAAGGAACGTCCGGATATTACAGTCCGGATAACACGGCGGCACCTGATGCGGATCTCTCTGCACAGATTGTAAAGGTTTTTGCTGACCGCGACCTTGCCGTCCACCGCGGCTGTGTCTGGTCGACCGATGCAGTGTACCGCGAAGACAGGCGGCTCCTGAATAAGCTCTGCCAGGAAAGTGGGGTAGTCGGTGTTGACATGGAATTTTCCGCTCTTTGTGCCGTAGCCGCCTTTCGGAAAATTGAATTTGCCGCCGTCCTTACCGTATCCGATGAACTTTGGGGTGATTCCTGGCGACCTGGTTTTTCAAAAAGAAATTTTATGGTACAAAAACAAGCTGCACTGCAGGTGCTGCTTCAACATCTTGCACGTTTTGGGAATAAATAATGGCCTCTTTTCATCTCATCAGTCTTGGTTGTGCCAAAAATTTGGTCGATTCAGAGGTTATGCTTGGTTCCATGGTTGCAGCCGGCTGGGAACTGGTAGATAGTCCTGATGACGCCGAGCTCCTCCTCCTGAATACCTGCGGCTTTATCCAGCCGGCGGTGGAAGAGGCCATAGCGGAAATTTTTGAGCTGGTCGAGATCAAGGAGCGGTCACCGGAAAAAAAGATTGTCGTCGTTGGCTGTCTTGTCCAGCGCTATAAGGAAAGTCTCCTTGAAGAGCTGCCGGAGGTCGACCTTTTTCTTGGTACGGAAGGTGCGGCTGATATTGCCGATTATGTCGCGAAGATGAGCAATGGCGAGCTGCAGGATCGGGTCGTCTTGCCGGACAGATTCCTTATGTCGAGCAGGACGCCGCGTATTATCTCCACGCCTGTCTACCGGGCGTGGTTGAAGATCACCGAAGGCTGTGACAACAGGTGCTCCTATTGTATGATTCCGGCTATTCGAGGCCGGTTGCGCAGCCGGACTATTGATGATCTCACCCGTGAAGCGGTGCAGCTTGAGAAATATGGCGTTAAGGAACTCTCTCTCATTGCCCAGGACAGTACCGCCTATGGCAATGACCTGGCCCAGGGAGACAATCTTGTCCGCTTGATGGGCCAGCTGCTGCAGCGAACATCTGTGCCGTGGCTGCGTATGCTTTATCTCTATCCTACCGGCATAAGCGACGCACTCCTGCAGTTGATGGCGGACAATCCCCGGATAGTGCCGTATCTCGATATTCCGCTGCAGCATGTCAGCGATAAAATCCTTCGCTCGATGAACCGGCGTTATAGTGCAGAACAGCTTTTCGCTACTGTTCATCGAATCAGAACCGTTCTGCCCGATATAGCGCTTCGGACCACTTTTCTTGTCGGTTTTCCAGGAGAAACGGAAGAGGATTTTTTAGAGATTGAAACATTTTTGCGAAAGGTGCAGTTCGATCATGTCGGCGTCTTTCCTTATGCCAATGAGGAAGGCTGTCCCTCTGAGAAATTTGGCGATCAACTGCCGGAGGCGGAGAAGCTGCGGCGACGTGACTACCTTCTTGATGTCCAGTCGGAGTTGTCCGAGGCAATTCAGAAAAAATACATCGGCAGGGTCGAACCGGTTTTGGTTGAAGGATTGAGCAGGGAGACTGATCTGTTGCTCGAAGGGAGAACAAGGTATCAGGCACCGGAAGTTGACGGCTGTGTCTATATCAATGCCGGCGTCGCCAGCCCGGGAGATATCGTACCCGTACATATCACCGAGGCCCAGGTATATGATTTGATAGGCGAGATTGTTGAACGGTAGAGGCAGGGACCTGAAATGTCCGGGCAACGTCATTTACATACGCACGTCCCGGCACAAGGGTCAAGTTACCGGGCCTTGCGGGCGTAATCAGGCTTCTAGCGGGCAGGCTGCTTCGGGCTATTTACCGTTGTTCACTTTTTCTCGCAGTTCTTTACCGACCTTGAAAAAAGGGAGCCTTTTCGGTTTAACCTGAATTTTCTTTCCGGTTTTTGGGTTTCTGCCTTCGTAAGAATCGTATTTTTTTATAACAAAGCTGCCAAAGCCTCGAATTTCAATGCTTTCCCCTCTGGCCAGGGCTTCGGTCATCGTTTCAATAACAGTATTGGTTATTGCCGCGGCCTCCCGATGAGGTACATTTATATCCTGTGCCAATGCCTCGATGAGTTCTGATTTATTCATACGTGTGACTCCTGTCTTCGGAAAGCAAGTTAAAGTTTTTTTTCACCTGCATTTGTCGAATAATTTATGAAGAGTAGATGAGGCTCACATCTGTGGCTGGAAGCCAGACAAGCAAAAAAACATAAGAATTCAATCTGTTACATGGGCTTAATGGGTTCCGGATATTGCTTCATGCCCCTAACTATTTAGATTTAATCAGCTATTTGGCGATTTGTAAAGAAAATTCTATAAAAAGATCTTATTTAATTCTGAAGGGTTAAGTTGTCTATAGTCCCCGAGTGCCATCCGGCCAAGAGAGAGTTTGCCGTAGGCGGTACGCTTAAGATGGAGGACAGGATGACCGATGAAGGCAAACATTTTCTTTACCTGTCGCTTCCTGCCCTCGTGGATAATAATCCGCATGAGGCAGTTTCTGCCCGCATGGGCGACAACGGAGACCGTAGCCGGCGAGGTCATTTTATCTTCCAGAAAAATGCCTCGTTCAAGAAGCGCAATTTTGTCCTTTTGCGGGCAGCCTTTGACCAGGGCCTCATACGTTTTGTCGATGCCGTGACTGGGATGTTGGATTTTCTGGGCGAAATCTCCATCATTGGTGAGGATCAGGGCTCCTTCGGTATCCAGATCCAATCTGCCGACCGGAAAAAGCCGGGCCTTGCTCGTTTTAATAAGAGAGGTAACAATTGGTCTGCCCTGGGGGTCGGAGAGGGTGGTTACGTAGCCTTTCGGCTTGTTGAGCAGGTAATAGACCAGCTGTTCCTTTGCCTCGACCACTTTGCCATCGAAGGTGACGCGGTTCTTGCCGGGAAGCACCTGGGTACCCATCTCCTTGACGATCACCCCGTCCACGGCAATCCGCCCCGCGGCGATGAGCTCCTCGGCCTTGCGTCTCGAGGCAATGCCGCACTGGGCGATATATTTCTGCAGGCGCAGGGGAGTGCTCATCGCCACTCAGCAGGAATAATTTTTGCGAACTTGCTGTCCACCAGTTCTTTTGTCGCCGTATCGACTTCGAGAATATCCGTATACCAGGGTTTCATGCGGCAATCTATGCTGATGGGTGGCTGCAGGCCGACGTGGAAACGGTTGACCGAGGCGGCGCGGGCGTGAATATCCGCCGCCGGTTCGAAGCGGGTGAACATTGACCAGAGGAAGTCCTGCATGGACGAAGTAGTTTCATGGCAATTATCGACGAGCACGATAACCGGCCATTGCTCAAGTGCCTCGCTTTCACAGAGCAGCTTGGCCAGGTCGGGACTTTCCCGGTAAGGCGTTCCCTGGACGACCAGGGTGCCGGGCAGAAACACCTTTGGGTGGGTACAACCGGAGGGCAGCGTTGCGGAAAAGGTTCGCGGCAGCTCACGTTTTTTCTCTTTGCCGAGTCCCATGAGCATGGCTTTGGAGCCCTTGTTGACTGAAGGTCCGGTATAATCCAGGGTGTCCTGCGAGACATTGGCAAAAACGAACAGGTCCTGCTGCCAGTGCACCCTCTCAAGGACGTGAACCCACAATTGCCCAAAATCAGTGATATCTATATCGCCGTCGGTGATAAGGAGAAATTTCGTCAGGGAAAGCTGCCCTTCACCGAGAATGCGCAGCCCGCAGGCAAAGGCCTCGCGCGGGTATCTGTTGGCAACTTTTGCCGCGGCCAGACAGTGAAAACCGGTTTCGCCAAAGGTTTTCAGTTCTTGCACCCCTTTCATGACCAGGGGAAAGAGGGGAGACAGCAGATCCTGCAGGAAATCACCGATAAAAAAATCCTCCTGCCTCGGACGGCCGACCACCGTGGCCGGATAGATAGCCTTGTGTCGATGATAGAGGTGACTGACTTGAAACACCGGATAATCGTGCTGCAGGGAATCATAGCCATAATGGTCGCCAAAGGGGCCTTCCGGGTGGCGCAGGTGCGGCGGCACCTGGCCCTTGATGGCAAATTCGGCGTTGGCCACCAGCCGATGCCCGCCTAAGGGGTCGTCGGTCATCCGCAGTTTGTCGCCGATGAGCAGGGAGGTCAGCATTAATTCTGGCAGATCCTCGGGGAGTGGCGCAATGGCCGAGAGCATCAGTGCCGGAGGGCCGCCGATGTAGAGGGTCAATGGCAGGGCGCGGTTCTGTTTCTCCGCCGCAAAATAATGATAGCCGCCCCCCTTGTGGATCTGCCAGTGGATGCCGGTGGTCACCTCGTCATGTCTCTGGATACGGTACATGCCGAGATTATGTCCCTTGCCGTCCGGATGTTCGGTATAGACCAGCGGCAGGGTGACAAAAGGGCCGCCGTCGCTGTGCCAGGATGTCAGCATGGGCAGAGAGCTCAGTCGTGCCGGCTTCTGCAGGTTTTCAAGTATCGGGCCGTTTTTCACGGTTTTTAAACCAATTTTCAGGCCATCGAGGATAAGGCCGCGGCTCTCCCAGATCTTGCCGAGCGACAGCGGCATGATCGATTCGGCAAGACGGACGATGTCGCGGACAAATTGCTGCGGTTTATGGCCAAAGGCCAGCTCGAGTCTTTTGCTGGTGCCGAAGAGATTGGTGGTGACCGGAAAGTCCGAGCCCTTTACCCGGGTGAACAGCAGGGCAGGTCCTCCTGCGGCAATGATGCGCCGGTGGATCTCGGCGATTTCCAGGGCGGGGTCGACCTCCTCGTCAATCACCAGGAGTTGGTGCTCTTTCTTTAATACGTCCAGGTAACTGCGCAGATCGTCCAGTTTTGTTGTGCCCACCGCTTACTCCTTGTCATCGTGGCGATGGTGCGTATCGCCAAGAAAGAGGCCATGGTATTCGTTCTCGCTGAGATGGCTGCGCAACAGGTCCATGAAATAATCGACGAATCGAATAATTTCTTCACTGGAGAGCCGTGAGGCCAGTACTTTGGCCAAATCCTCCTGGCCGCCGAGCTGGAGAAAGGTAACAAGCGATTGTCGATCAAGTTCCTCGGTCAGGCCGAAGCATATTTTTGATGGATCTAATTTCATAGTGTTTATCTACATGGGGGAAAGAGGGCGATTATGTGTGGTCGGGGATAATTTTCCAGCGTATGGAACGACTCCGCGGACCGTCAAATTCACAGAAAAAGACTTTTTGCCAGGTGCCGAGCTGCAGTTTGCCGTGGTCGATATGGATGGTCAGCGAACTGCCGGTGATGAGGGCCATGAGGTGCGAAGGGGAGTTGCCTTCCGCATGCTGATAGTTCAGGTTGCGGGGCACGATATGGCGCAGGCCTTGTATGATATCTCGACAAACATCGGGGTCTGCGCCTTCATTGATGGTGAGACCGGCGGTGGTGTGCGGATTAAAAAGGAACAGTATACCTGAAGAAATCGGCTGCCTGCTGAGCAGCCTGTCCAGCTCTGCGGTGATGTTGACAAGCTCCATCTGCGCAGTAGTGGTAATATGTAAGGTGCCGCCGGCCATAGTTTATCCTGTCGTATGTATCCCTTGCCAAGGGAGATGCGTTTTTTACCATATGCTCAAGGGATCATTATAGGTTCTTTTTCCCTGTCGGTCAATCTTTGCCGGGGAGCATCTTTCCTTCGACAATCGCTCGACCGGCAGACTTGACATCGGTCCTTTTGCGAATACTATAGATAAATTGTATGGGCCGTATGCGATGGTCAGACAGATGCTGAAACGAAAAAAATAACAGAACATGAGAAAAAAGTGGCCAGACAAGACGAGCAGATAAAAAATATCTGGATGCTCAGCAGGGAGTACGGAAATATTGCCGGTGCCGGTGGCGTCAAGGATGTCGCCTGTCAGTTGGCTGAAGCCCTGGCCCGTTGGACGGGCCGTTCGGTCCATGTGGTGCTGCCCCTGTATGGCTTTCTCGACGTTCAGGTTCTCGGGTTTCAGCCGTTAGAGGATTTTTTGTGCCGGGATAGAATGCTCCAGCTGCAGATCGACATGCATCGTCCCGATAGTTTCGTCGACGAAAATGTCTCCTATTTTTATCAAAAAATAAACAGGGTGCACGTCTATCTAGTTGCTGCTGAGCGATTTCATGACAAGTCCGATGTGTATACCTATACGGAAAAGGATCAAAGCCGGCTGCCCTGGCAGAAGAAATCGATGGGCCATCATGACTATTTTGCCATGAATATTCTGCACCAGAAAGCGACGCTTGAACTGATCATCAGCCTCGGTGAGAGACCCGATGTCATTCATTGCCACGATGGGCACACGGCAATACTGCCGGCACTGATCCGGGAAAATCCCGGATACCGCAGTTATTTCCGCGGAACAGGCTGCCTGGTGACCATCCATAATGCCGGTTACGGCTACCATCAGGAAATTGCCGATATCCCCTATGCCCAGTCCATTACCGGCTTGTCGAGTCAGGTGATCGACACCAATCAGCTTGATCGTAAATTCGATCCACTGCTGGTTGCCGGCCACTATGCGGTTGTGAATACAGTCAGTGAAAACTATGCAAAAGAACTGCAGGAAACCGACAGTGATGCGCTGACCGGCTGGCTCGGGCATGAGTTGAAAAAAAGAAACGTCATCCTCGAGGGGGTGACCAACGGCATTGAACCGGATTTTTTCTCCTCCTCGGTCATTGCCGGTGGCGATCCCGCCCTGTTATTTGATCCGGGAAACAGTGCCGATGATCTTGTGGGGAAGGTACACTGTAAGGCAGCTCTGCTGGCCGAGATTGCCGAAGGTGGCGCATTGCCAGGAGTGCAGCGCTTCGGCACCTTGCGCAACCGCGTGGAGGATCCTCTCTTTACCTTTATTGGACGTCTCAGTGAGCAGAAAGGGATTGATACGCTGATGGAGGTGGTGGAGGTCCTGCTCGAAAAAGAAATGCACATCCAGATGCTTCTTCTCGGCAATGGCAGTGCGGCCTTCGAGTCACGATTGATTGCCCTGTGCAGAGATAAACGGTTACGCGGCAGGATGTGCTTTTTGCAAGGTTTCAGCCCGGAACTGGCCAACAGGATCTATGCTGCCGGGGATTTTTTTATTGTGCCGTCAAAATACGAGCCCTGTGGACTGACTGATTTTATTGCGCAACTTTTCGGCAATATTCCAGTGGTCCACCATGTTGGCGGTTTAGTGAAGATAAGAGACGGGATCACGGGCATTGCCTATCAGGGAGATAGTCCTGATGAGCTGCTCCTGGCTCTGCAGAGGGCCCTGGCGCTCTTTGCCGACGAGCCCGCCAGGCGCAGGATGCAGCAACAGGCGGTTGAAGAGATCCGGCAACATTACACCTGGTCGAAGGTTATGCAAAAATATCTGCAATTGTACCGGGAAGCGAAAAGAACGCAGATCTGCCGGTAAAATATTATTTAAAGGAGATGAGCTATGACGGTAAAGATAGGTATAAATGGTTTTGGTCGGATCGGCAGAAATATTTTCCGGGCGTTAAGTAAAGATAAAGCTTTTTCTGATGTTGAAGTTGTCGCCATCAATGATTTGACCGACAATGCAATCCTGGCCCACCTGTTGAAATATGATTCGGTTATGGGAATCTATGAAAAAGAAGTCTGGAGTAGCGAAAAAGGTATCGTGGTTGATGGCCGGGAAATTGCTGTCTCCAGCCACCGCAATCCTGCCGATATTCCCTGGGGTGCCCTGGGTGTCGAATACGTCGCGGAATGTACCGGAATTTTTCGTGATAGCGAATCCGCCCAGGGCCACCTCGATGGCGGTGCCGCGAAGGTGGTTATTTCCGCCCCGGCGAAAGGCAATGTGAAAACCTTTGTTATGGGGGTGAACGAGGATGAATATGACGCGACAATCCACCATGTCGTCTCCAATGCCTCCTGTACCACCAACTGTCTGGCCCCGTTTGCCAAGGTTATCCTCGATAAATTTGGGATAAAGCGCGGTCTTATGACCACCATTCACGCCTATACCGGAGACCAGCGCCTGCTTGACTTTCCCCATTCCGATCCACGTCGGGCGAGGGCTGCCGCCCTGTCGATGATTCCCACTAAAACCGGAGCCGCCGCCGCTGTTTCCCTGGTTATCCCGGAGTTGAAGGGCAAATTCGACGGTCTCGCCGTTCGGGTGCCCACCCCGACGGTTTCTCTGGTTGATGCGGTGATGGAAGTGGAAAAAGAAACGACCGTCGATGAGGTAAACCGGGCCCTGAAAGAGGCGACCAACAGATATCTCGGCTATACCGATTTACCGCTCGTCTCCATCGATTTCCAGGGCGACCCCCGTTCTTCAGTCATTGATGCCCAGTCAACCAAGGTCATCGGCTCGACGGTAAAGGTGATGAGCTGGTACGATAACGAATGGGGGTATTCCAACAGGATGATCGATCTTATTCTGCACATGGAGGCCAATAAGGCAATCTGACGCAGCGCTTTGCCATATCATGCCCCGGGCATTCGGTGCTGGTCAACGTTTACCTGAAAGCGTCTTTGGAGTTGTCTTCAAAGGCGCTTTTTTTTTAACGCTTGCCATGACGAGCAGGTATTCATTATACTCCGAAGCTTGGATTATAAATGAAAAACAGAGGTTTTTGCCGGATAAACGACAGGATTGTCCTGGGTCGGTAAACCGTAAGCGCTGAGGCAAAACCATCGTTGTCAATATCAGAAAGAGTCGAAAGAGACGGATATGCAAAAGAAAGAGAGCAGTGCGGCAATTGAGTCCGATGCGCTGAAGGCAAATTTGCTGGAGACCGCCGGACATGTTGACATTGAGCGGGAGCTCCTTGTTCTGCTTGAGGTCGTTGACCAATTCAAGGGTTTGCATGCAACACTGGAAAAATTACTTTATGAAGTCTGTCATCCTTTTCGAAATTGGAAAATCATTCTGCCGCAGTTGCGCAGTTTTGTTCTGAAAAACTTCAATCATTATATAACCCATGAAAAGGGACCGGAAGCCTTCCGGCTTTTTTCCCGCCTTTTTATGGAGGCGCTGAAAGATACCAAACGGGATCCTGCACTCCTTTCCCAGGCCGTCGGGGCAATAATGGTCTGGCTCGATAAGCTGGTCCATGCCTTGAGCCGTGAAGATCTGCAACGGTTTGCGCCGGAGTTGAATGCGCTCTTTGAGCAGCTGAGGTCGCTTGACAAAAGGGATCGGGTAATCATGATGCAGATTGTCCACGGACAGCATCCGTTAAATAAAATTGTCAAAGGACTGCTGGAGATAACCGACCAGGATGAGCAACATTTTGATTTTCTCCCTGCGGCCAGGCTGTTGCAGATAATTCTCCGCCGCTGCTATGATTACTGGCTGCAGGAGGATGACCCTCTCACCTGGTTTCTCGATCGCTGTGCCATTCCGGTGACCGATTTCCATTCTTCCCAGCTGTTTCACACCATCTCCCACGAAGTGATGCAGGAACACCTGGCCTTGCTGCAGACACTGCCCCTGGAGCAGGAGCCCATGGGGAGCTTGAAGAGAATGCTCGAATTGCCGGACCATATCGATCTTGTCAAATATTATCGGGACATGCCGAATAAACTCGTCGAGGCGGAAGAAGTCTTCCTGCGGCTGGAGCAGAAAGGCAGGACCTTTCTGCATTATTTTAACGAGAACAGGAAATTACTTTTTCTCTTCAAGATCATGGATACGAAGGGCCTGTATCTTATCCATGAGGAAACGCTGCGGGAGATTAACCGCAGTCTGGTGCAGTTGATCAGGGAGCAGAGTTTCGAGGAGATTGAAGAGTTCCTGCTGACTACTTTTGAGCTGCTCAAGGCCAACGTCCGCAAATATCCGCACACCTCTCTTCAGTGTATCCAGGTCCTTGGTGCCGAGGTCTTTGATCGTGGCAATAGCCGGATGGTCGAGGCGTTTCTCTGGGGGGTGGTGCGTTTTGGTTTTCAACATGCCAGTGTCGTTGGTGTCGATGAAAACTGGCAGCCCCTGGCCAATCCTGCCCATCTGGCCAATATCAGAGTGTGGCTGCATCTGATTATGCGTGAACCCAAATGGTGTTCGACGCTTTTTTCCGCCCTGATCATTCATCTCAAGCTTTCTGGGACCTGTATAAAAGACACCGATTTGTTCCAGCGGGATATTACCCAGTTACTCAACCATCCGATCGAGCCGATCTATAACCTGACCAAACAGTTCGCCAAACTGATGCCGGTTTTTTTTAATGAAATCGGCTCGGAAGGTGAGTTGCGTGATGTTTCCACGGAACTTGACGAAATCCATAAGCGAAAAGATGTTTTGATTCATTTCTTACGCAAGCAGGGGCATGTGGAAAGCTCGAATCTCATCGTTGATTTTATCCAGGCTATCATTCTCTTCTGGAAAACACGGAATAAAATGCTGCTCATTCCCTATATCCCCGAGGATGTCTACAGCCAGGTGCAGACGCAGGGCGAGTTTATTGATGATCAGTTCGTCCTCAGTGAGAGGTTCTGGCAGGAGATGGGCATAGATCGGGTCGAAGGTATCCTGTCACAGAACAATAGCCGGATTAGTGGTTTTCTCGACAAGCAGAAAGATCTGCCCGCCCATGAGGTCAGGCGGTTTGCCTTGCTGGTTCGGATGTACAAGCTCCTGCATAAAAAATATAATCTGGGCTTTCTGCAGTTGCATTCGGAAATCAGCCGGGCGGTCCATGATGGCTTTCCGGAGATGGAGCTCCTTCTCTCCGGTCTTGATCACTCCGACACGGAGACCTGTCTTGAGGCCCTGCTGACCGCCCTTGAAGGACTGCAGGAGATAATCCTGTCGGAAGAAACCTTCGAAGCCCAGGAAGACATTTATTATAAACGGCATATCGCCGTCGATATTCCTTCCGTCTACGGCCGCTACAAAGAACGTAAATTTGACGCCCTCAGTCTCACCTTTCGTCTGGAGAATCTGGCCAACCTCTATCTGGAGAAGCTGCCGGAAACGGTCAATCTTTCCATTATCACCCAGGCCACCTTTTATAATATCGTCCGCTGTATCAAACTTTTCCTGCGGGCGCTGGTCATCGACGGCATCACCTCCCGCCGGCTGGTTACCTATCTGGCGCTGCTCGAAAATTCGCTGAAAGTGCGGCGTTTTTCCTATACGCAGTATCTGGATATTTTTCGCGGCATGTCCGAGGGCGTCAAAGATATAATTTATGCCTTCTATACGAACATTCATCAGAATAATCTGTCGATTATCATCCCGCAGATTGGTCGGGAAAATATCCTTGAGAAGTTCAGCACTCTCTACGACGAAGCGGAAACAGGCACTACGGTGCAGAGGTTGTCCGAGGTTTTTTTGCGCGAACTCATCTCTTCCACCTTCGGCTTGCAGCATCTGGACAATTTCATTCTGCGTATCCTGCAGACCCTGGAAAACCAGAAAGATCTGCTCGATCAGGAAAAACTCGATCTGTTGATGACTTATAACCCGGAACGGGCGCTGTCTCTTTTACATAGGCCCAATCCTTTTACCAACAATCTTATCCACCTGGGCAATAAAGGATATAATCTGGCCACGCTGACCAGGGACGGCAAAAGGGTTCCCCCGGCCTTTGTCATCACCACCGAAATTTTTCGCTGCCGGGATATTGTTTTTGGCTATACCCGGACCCGGGAAGAATTTATGCAGAAAGTACGCCACGCCCTCACCGAGATCGAGCTGTTGACCGGCAAGACCTTTGGCTCCCCGGAATCCCCCTTGCTGTTGTCGGTACGAAGCGGCGGAGCTATTTCCATGCCGGGAATGATGGCCACTGTGCATAATGTCGGTTTTAATGAAGAAATGATCAACGAGTTTATTGCCAATAATGGCAATGCCTATCTTGCCTGGGACAACTATCGACGGTTTTTGCAGTCATGGGCGATGATTTCCGGCATCGGCCGGGAAGATTTCCAGACGCTGATGAATACTGCCAAGGCCAAATATAATGTCACTCTGAAACGACATTTTTCATCGGAACAGATGAAGGAGCTTGCCCTTTCCTACCAACGGCTGATCAGGCAACGGGGACATGGTATTCCCGATGATCCCTGGCTGCAGTTGATGAATGCCATCCAGCTGGTCCTCGATTCCTGGGAAACCCAGAAGGCCGTTGAGTACCGGAAAATCATGGATGTGTCGGATTCCTGGGGCACGGCAGTGATTGTTCAGGCGATGGTGTTTGGCAACAAGAGTGGCAACGCCGGGGCCGGCGTTGTCTTTACCGCTCATCCCTATCGCAAGGTGCAGCGGGTGGCGCTCTGGGGAGATTACGCCTATGGCGATCAGGGGGAGGATATCGTTTCCGGTCTGGTTTCCAGCTGTGCCGTTTCCGTTGAACAGGCCAAACTTGATGGTCGATCGGTGGATGAGACGATGGAGGTGCGCTTTCCGAAAATCTATATGAAATTACTGGAAATATCCAGGGAGCTCGTTTATGACAAGCGCTGGAATCCCCAGGAAATCGAGTTTACATTCGAGGGACCGGAACCCGATGAACTTTACCTCCTGCAGACGCGGGATATGATTACCATCAAGAAAAAAGAGCATCTGAATGTCTTTGTCGAAAGTGCGGAGCTGGCAACCGCCCACCTTGGTAAAGGCGTTGGTGTTTCTGGATCGGCCCTGTCCGGCAGGGCGGTTTTCACGGAAGAAAATATCCGTGAACTGAGAAAATCCGACCCCGGCACTCCGCTCATTCTCATCAGACAGGACACTGTGCCGGAGGATATCAAGGTGGTCAGTGAGGCCGACGGTCTGCTTACCTCTCGCGGCGGACAAACCTCCCATGCCTCGGTTGTCGCGGTCCGGCTTGAGAAGACCTGTGTCGTCGGATGCAGCAGCTTGAAGGTGTACGAGTCGGAACAATATTGTGAAATTGCCGGAGTACGTATCGGTTTTGGCGACCCGGTGTCGATCGATGGGCGAAACGGCCAGGTCTTGAACGGCATGCACCCCATTGTTGAAGAATATCATATCCTGCCGATATAGTATGCGTCAGTAGTTACTGGAGTGCATTTTTTTTAATGCGTTTCTGCCTCTGGAAAGTACAATAGGCAAAGAAGCTTAGCATATATAGAAAAACAGCAGATGCGGTAAAACATCAATGATGTTCGCAAAGCAAGACACCAAAGGTCGGCGAGAGAGTCTAGAAACACCACACGGTACCTTGAGATGAACTGGTTCCATGGAACCAAAGCGGGGGTGAATATATGTCGGAAAAAAAATATAAAAAAGGGCCAAAGCTGTTTTCTCTGGCCAGAAAAAGAGCTCTTATTCTTGATATCCCACAGGAAAAAGGAGTGAAACTTGCGGAACTTATTTGCAGGATTCAGGAAAAAGAAGGCAACACGCCCTGTTTTCGTAAAAGAGAGCATTGCCGGGAGACAGCCTGCTGCTGGCAGGCTTCCTGTGGTGCGAGAATGGAAGACAAGGAAAGCGAATAAAGCGGAGGTAATCAGTTACCGACGATTTTCCGGAATGCCAAGCTTTTTTAAAAGGAACTGTAAAGGACAGAATTTGGAAAATCCGAACTGAAACAGGTTAAGGCCGACAAAAGCGGTAAAAAAGAGCCAGCAGCTGCTGTGAAAAATCGGGCTTGCCTCAACCCCTAAAGAGAGGCTGAGTAGAATAAAAAATCCGGCTATAACGTGTATCCAGTCTGCAATGATCATGGTAATGTATCCTGTTTATTGTCAGGAAGAAAAATGACAATCATTTCCTGTATTAGAAATTTGGGCAAAAGAGTACCCGCATCTTCTGGATAAGTTCCAGGATACGTTTGTCGGTAATCTTGTTGAAAATGAAATTGGCATCTTTGCGGTAATCGATGATCCCCTGACCACGCAGGATATTCAGATGCTGGGAGACGTTCGCATTGGTGGTCTTGACCTGCTCCCTGATCTCGCCCACTGAAAGTTCCTTGTCCTGGAGTAAGCAGAGAATTTTTAAGCGTATGGGGTGAGACATCGATTTGAGTAACTTTGACATTGCCTCTATTTGTTCGTCTTGCATCTTCTCTCCCTATGGAAGTATTTCATTTTTTAGTTTAATAGTTGCGCCGAATTTGTAAAGGTATTTTCCTTTAAGACGCTTTTTTAAAATTTTGATCCAGATGGACGGTCCGAGGAGGAACCTTGTCGGATGTTGCAACAATACCGCCCAAGACTGTAGTCATGCAATATATTTTTTTGCGCCGATGTAAGGATACACTTGAATCTCACAGGAGAAACGAGTTTATTGGAAACGATTGAAGCAACAGGTGGTGTTAACAGGGGTTAACAGGGAGAAAATTATGAAAAAGAGATTGCTGAATCCGGAAAATGTCTGTCTGCAGATTGTTGATGTGCAGCAGAGTCTCATGGCTAAGATCAAGGGAGCGGAGAAGGTCATCGAAACCATTGCGCTGATGATCAACTGTGCGAAAATCTTTGGCCTGCCGATTGTCGCCAATACCCAGTACAAAAAGGGGTTGGGACCCTACGTGGCGGGTGTCGAATCGCTGCTTGAAGATATTTCAACAATAGACAAGACGGAATTCAATGCAGCAGCCAACATCGAAACAGCGTCGTTTCTTGATGGACTGGCCAACGAGGTGGACACCATTATACTTGTCGGTGTCGAGACGCACATCTGCATCTATCAGACGGCCATGGGTCTTTTGGCGAAAGGCCTGGGCGTCTGGGTTGTTACCGATGGGGTGTCGTCGAGAAATATGGAGGATCATCAGGTCGGACTCCTGAGACTGCAGAGTATGGGCGTCTGTCTCGGATCCTCGGAAATGTTGATTTATGAACTGCTTGGCAAGGCAGGGAGCCCTATGTTCAAAAAAATACTGCCATTTATTATTGCGCGGGATAAATAGGCCGGATTCGACAGATAAACGTCACATTAACCAGATGTGATCAGCAGAATATTCAATTCAATGCGTGGCACCGGAAAGTTATGAAAGGAAATGAAATTCGCAGCCGATTTTTAAACTATTTTAAAAATCTGGGGCACACGGTTGTCGACAGTTCTTCACTCGTACCCAAAGATGACCCCACCCTTCTTTTTGTCAATGCGGGAATGGTACAGTTCAAAACTGTCTTCATGGGTGAGGAAACTAGAGACTACGTGCGGGCTGTTACCAGTCAGCGCTGCGTCAGGGCGGGAGGCAAACACAATGACCTGGAAAATGTCGGCTATACCGCCAGGCACCACACCTTTTTTGAAATGCTCGGGAATTTCTCCTTTGGCGATTATTTTAAGGAGGACGCGATACGCTACGCCTGGGATTTTCTTACGGTTGAGCTTGGGTTGAATCCGCAAGACCTCTGGGTTTCGATCTTTGATGATGATGATGATGCCCAGAACCTCTGGGAGAAGGTTGAAGATCTGCCCAAAGGACGAATCGTCAGAATGGGCGAAAAGGATAATTTCTGGGCTATGGGCGATACCGGCCCATGCGGACCCTGTTCCGAAATTCATATAGATCAGGGGGAGGCCGCCGGGTGTGGGCGAGCGGACTGTGCTTTAGGCTGCGACTGCGACAGGTTTCTCGAGTTGTGGAACCTGGTGTTCATGCAGTTCAATCGTTCCGAGGATGGTACCCTGACCCCCTTACCCAAACCAAGTATTGACACCGGCATGGGACTGGAACGGGTGGCCGCAGTTCTGCAGGGTAAATTCAACAATTATGATTCAGATCTTTTCACGCCGATCATTGCCACCATTGAGAAACTCTCCGGTAAAAAATATAGAGTACATAAGCAGGATGACACGGCTATGCGGGTCATCGCCGATCACGCCCGGGCGACGACCTTTCTTGTCGCCGACGGTGTACTGCCGTCCAATGAAGGACGGGGCTATGTCCTGCGCCGGATCATGCGACGAGCAGTTCGTTACGGCAAGTATCTTGGCCTGGAAAAAACTTTTATGGAGGAGGTCACAGCAACGGTCATCGATGAAATGATCGCTGCATATCCGCATCTGGCTGATGCGACCTCTTTGCTCGCCAAGGTTGTCAACAATGAAGAGGAGCGATTCCGGGAGACCCTCGAAAACGGTCTCGCTTTACTCGATGAGGAAATTGCCCGCCTTGCCCGCGAAAAATTACCGACCCTTCCTGGCAGTTTTATCTTCAAACTCTATGACACCTTTGGCTTTCCCTTTGACATCGTGAGAGATATCGCGATGGAAAGAGGCCTTGGCTTCGATGAGGCCGGCTTTGTCAGCGAGATGGAGAACCAGCGACAGAAATCAAGACATTCGCGCAAGGGTGAAGGGGTGCGGCTGCTTGGCGAAGGGGTGAAAAGTCTGGCGGCAGAAGGCAAAACAGCAGAATTCGTCGGCTATGATGAATCATCGGTGCGTACCAGAGTTGCCGGTCTGCTCAATATGGCCGGGGAGCGAGTCGGCGTGCTTCGCGCAGGCGAGCGTGGTCAATTATTTGTCGAAAAAACACCTTTTTATGCGGAGTCGGGCGGCCAGGTCGGGGATTGTGGGGAGGTCCTCTGGACCAATGGCCGGGCGACAGTGAGCGCCACCTCGGTTGAGGGGGAGAAGATAATCCTGCATACGATCACCATAGAGGAAGGGGAGTTGGCAAAAGAGTGCGAGGTGACCCTGTCTGTTGCAGGACATCGGCGCCAGGCCGTTGCCGCGCATCATTCGTCGACCCATCTTCTGCAGGCGGCCTTGCGTCAGGTTCTTGGCGATCATGTCAAGCAGGCGGGTTCTTTGGTCGGTCCGGAACGACTGCGTTTTGATTTCACCCATTTTTCACCGCTGTCGCCCGAGGAAATTGAAGCTGTCGAATATCTGGTGAACGAGAAAATATGGCGAAATTCCCCGGTTACAACGCAGCTGCTCAGCAAGGAAGAGGCCATTAAAGGCGGGGCTACCGCACTTTTTGGAGAAAAGTATGACGAGAACGTTCGTGTCGTGTCCATGGCCGATTTCAGCAAGGAACTGTGTGGCGGGACCCATGTCCAGGCTACGGGAGAGATCGGCGTGTTTAAGATTCAGTCCGAGGGCGGTATCGCCTCCGGCGTGAGACGCATCGAGGCCGTGGCCGGACGAGCGGCTTTTGCCGAGATACAAGCCGTGTATCGACGTGAACGTCGGCTCGGTGGCCTGCTGAGTACGGGAAGTCCCGAAGAAATTGTCGGTAAGGTTGAAGCCCTGCTGAAAAATTTGAAGTCCGTGGAGAAGCAGGTTGCCGATTTATCCAGACAACTGGCAAGCTCCGACCTGGACGCTGTTTTTGATAACGCCGTCACTATAGACGGCATCAAGGTGATCAGCGCGCAAATACCACTCGATAGTCCCCAGACGCTCCGGGAGGTCGGCGATAAAGTGCGGGAAAATCTGGCCTCCGGCATCGCGGTTCTCGGTGGCACCATTAACGGGAAGGCGGCTCTTCTGGCCATTGTCAGCAGTGATTTAACCTCAAGGATCAAGGCTGGAGATCTTGTCAACAAAGTCGCCAAAATAGTCGGCGGGAAAGGTGGTGGACGGCCGGATATGGCCCAGGCCGGAGGACCAATGGTTGACAAGATAAATGAGGCGATAAAAGCGGTACCAGAGGCGGTGAAAAATTTATTGGCGTAGAAAAAAACTATCACTGCCTTACCTGAAATTCCAGCAAAAAAATAATGCTGTGGATGGATAAAGATGTGTCCTTTTTGGATCTGCAAGCCTTTCCACTTGACGGAGGACGAAATTTATAAATTAGTTGACAGCCCGCCATATTTACAGTAAGAATTTTTTGCTGGAGTGAATGGTCGTTCATTTTATTTATGGCAGTTTTAGCGTTTGAGCAATTATTCCATGAAGGCACTAACTCCCCCTTTATCGGGCTGAGACCATAATTTTGTTGATATACATTACTGCGGTCATCATCCATTGTGTCAATGGATGTTAATTTTTTTTCGTTATCTTAGTTAAGCAGGAGCTACTAACATGATTACGACAGATATCACTTTGTTCATTCAGGTTGTTAACATGATTGTACTCATGTTTCTCCTCAACGGGGTCCTCTACAAGCCTATACGGAAGATTCTGCGGGAGAGATCTGGGAAACTACTCGGAATGCAAGAGGAAATCTTGAAATTCGAGAAAAATGCAAAACTTCGGCAGGAAGAAGTTGATGCAAAGATGGCGCAGGCTTCCGGCAGGGCCAAAGCTGCATTGGATTCAGCGCGGGCTGAAGCACAAACGGCCGGTGATGAGAAGCTCGCGGCAATCAAGGCGGAGGCCGAAGCGGCAAAGGAGTCCAAGCTTGCCGAACTTAAGGCTGAAATCGGCAGCGCAAGAACCACTCTGCAAGCCGATTTGTCAGGTTTTGCAACCGATATGGCCAGTAAAATTCTGGGGAGGAGTCTTTGATAATGAATAGAGTGAAACATATTGCGAGTTTGGCAAGCCTGCTGACAGTAACACTTTGGTTCGCCCTCTCTTTTGGTCTGGTATACGCCTCAGAGCCGACTGCGCATGCACCGGCGGCCGATCAAGCGGTGACGGCTGAGAATGGCCACGGTGCTGAGGCCGGTGCGCATGCAGTTCCCAACAGTCTTTCGGCAGCCAAGATAAAAGATCTCGGCTGGCGAGTTGTCAACTTCATTGCCCTGATGATCATTTTGGTGAAATTCGGTGCCAAACCCATCGGAGCCGGTCTGTCTTCGCGTCGCAAGAAGATTAAAGATGAGATCGAGACATTGGAAATGAAGCGGATTGAGGCGGAAAATTCCTACAATGCATTTCAGGCAAAACTGGCCACGGTAGAATCAGAAATAGACAAGGTCGTTGAACGGGCAATCGCTCAAGCGGAAGTCGAGAAGATAAAAATACTTGAAAAGGCTGAGCAGGGCGCAGCCGATTTAATGCGATCGGCAGAGATGGCCGTCCAGAATCAAGTAACTGAAGCCCGTCGGACCCTGAAAAATGAAGTTGCCGAGCAGGCAGCCATTCTTGCTGAAGAGATCATCGTGAAGAATCTCACTGTGGATGACCAGGTGAAGATCATTGAAACTTATTTAGATAAAGTGGGGGCCGTACAGTGAAACAGACAATCCTCGCAAAAAGATACGCCAAGGCAATTTTTACCGTAGGGCAGGAACAGAAAAAATACGAAGCGTATAATGATGTTCTTCAGGGACTCGCCGGGTTGTATGCTACGCATCCGGAGGTTATTGACGCTCTGACGAATCCCCTCTATCCAATGGATGTCAAGGAAAAAGTGATGAAGGGGATAGTTGGCTCCATGAAAGTTGACAAGATCATGGGCAACTTTCTCAACCTTCTGGTGCAAAAAAAACGTGCCGCAATATTGCCGGAAATAGCTACTGCCTATCAGACCATGGTTGATGAAGCAAAAAACATCAGTCATGGCAATGTTATTTCAGCAATCGAACTGAGTGATCAGTTAAAAGGAAATGTGCAGAAGATTTTAGAAAAGTTAACTGGCAAGAAAGTAGAACTCACAACCAGTGTCGATCCATCCATTATCGGTGGCATTATTGCCCAGGTTGGTGATCTGGTTTTGGACGGGAGTATAAAAACCCAGCTTGCAGGTTTAAAAGATTCCATTAAGGGGAGAGAATAGATGCAGATTAAAGCCGCAGAAATTAGTCAGATTATCAAAGACCAGATTGGGGCCTACGAGACCAGTGTAGATCTGAACGAGACTGGTACCGTTATCTCCGTGGGCGATGGTATCGCCCGTGTCTATGGCGTACAGAACTGTATGGCCATGGAGCTGTTGGAATTCCCCGGTGGAATCATGGGCCTTGCTCTGAACCTTGAAGCTGACAACGTAGGTTGTGCTGTTCTGGGTAACGTAACCAATATTAAAGAAGGCGACATTGTCAAGCGGACCGGTAAAATTGCCGAGGTACCGGTAGGACCTGCCATGGCAGGTCGTGTTGTTGACGGAATCGGTGCACCTATCGATGGGCTTGGGCCAATCAACTCCGAGTTTTCCTCCAAAATCGAGGTACTGGCTCCTGGTGTTATCGCCCGAAAAGGTGTACATGAACCCTGTTACACCGGCGCAAAGGCCGTTGATGCCATGACGCCTGTTGGTAGAGGCCAGCGTGAACTGGTTATCGGTGATCGCCAGATCGGCAAAACCGCCCTCTGTGTTGATGCTATTATTGCCCAGAAAAATACCGACGTTCATTGTATTTATGTTGCGGTTGGTCAAAAGAAATCAACCGTCGCCCTGGTTGTCGAGGCTCTCAGAAAGCATGGCGCAATGGAGTACACCACCGTTGTTTCCGCCTGTGCGTCCGATCCGGCACCAATGCAGTATATCGCCCCGTTTGCCGGCTGTTCCATGGGCGAATACTACCGAGATAACGGCATGCACGCCCTTATCATTTATGATGATCTGTCGAAGCAGGCTGTTGCGTACCGCGAACTGTCCCTGCTGCTCAGACGCCCACCGGGTCGTGAGGCATATCCCGGTGATATTTTCTTTAACCACTCCCGTCTGCTCGAACGTTCTTCCAAGGTAAATGATGAACTTGGCGCAGGGTCACTGACCGCTCTGCCGATCATCGAGACCCAGGCCGGCGACGTTTCCGCCTTCATCCCGACCAACGTTATCTCCATTACCGATGGGCAGGTGTATCTCGAACCTAACCTCTTTTTCTCCGGCGTGCGACCTGCCATTAACGTTGGTCTTTCCGTTTCGCGCGTTGGTGGTTCGGCCCAGGTTAAGGCAATGAAACAGGTTGCCGGTACCCTTCGACTGGATCTGGCACAGTATCGTGAATTGGCAGCTTTCGCCGCTTTTGGTTCAGATCTCGATGCCGGTACCCAGGCCAAGCTGACCCGGGGCGAACGACTTGTTGAAATCCTCAAACAGCCGCAGTATCAGCCGCTGCCGATGGAAAAACAGGTAGTTATTCTCTATTCAGGTTCAAACGGCTATCTTGATAAACTCCCTGTAGATACCTTGGCTGATTATGAAAAAGAACTGTACAGCTATATTGAATCCAACGAGCCGAGCATTTTCACCGATTTAGTTCAAGAGAAGCAGTTTACCGACGCAATCAAGGAGAAACTGAACAAGGTACTGACCAGCTTTGGTGATACTTTCAAGGCGACTAAAGGTCTTAACTAAGCACGCAAAGGTCAAAATATGGCGACTCTCAAGGAAGTAAAAACCAAGATCTCGGGCGTGAAAAAGACGGCACAGATCACCAAAGCCATGAATATGGTGGCTGCGGCGAAACTGCGCGGCGCCCAGGAAAAAATGGAGGACTTCAGACCTTACACGTCAAAATTCAATGATGCGATGTCCAATCTGTCCGGAGGAGCAAATACCAATGCCTTCCCTCTGATGGAAAACCGTGACGTTAAATCGGTGGAATTGGTTATTGTCACCTCTGACCGTGGACTGTGTGGATCCTTTAATGCCAATATCATCAAACTTGCTTTAAAAAAGATCGACGAATACGAGGCAGCAGGCAAAAAAGTTTCCCTGGTCTGTGTCGGCAAAAAAGGCTATCAGCTTTTAAGGAAAACCGGCAAGGTCAGGAAAAGTTACAATGATACCATGGGCAATTTCCAGATGTTTAATGCCAGAGAAATTGCCACTGACGTGGCCGATAATTTCTTGAACGGCACCACGGATAAAGTGGAAATATTGTACAATGAGTTCATCTCGGTTGCTCGCCAGGTTCCAACAGTGGGTTCATTTCTCCCTGTTCAACCGATCGAGGCTGCAGAGGGCACGGAGAAAAAAATCTCCGGCGATTATATTTATGAGCCTTCCAGCGAAGAAATCATGGATGTCCTCCAGCCGCTGTACCTCAATGTTCTTGTATATCATACCATGCTTGAGGTAGGAGCAGGTGAACATGCCGCGCGCATGACAGCAATGGATAACGCGACCAATGCATGTAAGGATATCGTGAAGAACCTGACCGTCGTTTACAACAAAGCTCGACAGGCTGCGGTAACAAGTGAGCTGATGGACATCGTTGGCGGTGCAGAAGCCCTGAAATAATAATTTATCATCTTGATAATCAAAGACTTTAGAGGAGGGGTAAAGCCCAATGAGTGAACAAAAAATAGGAAAAATCACACAGGTTATCGGCCCTGTAGTAGACGTTGAGTTTGAGCCTGGCAAACTGCCGGCCATTTTGAATGCCTGTTTTGTAACCAATCCCGGCATTAATGATGTAGAAGACAATCTGGTCATCGAGGTTGCGCAGCACCTCGGCGACAATGCCTGTCGATGTATCGCCATGGACCAGACCGATGGTCTGGTACGCGGCATGCAAGTGAGAGATAGCGGATTACCGATTACCATTCCGGTTGGTCCCGCCTCGCTTGGTCGTATCATGAATGTTGTTGGTCGGCCGGTTGATGGATTGGGTCCGATTTCATCGGATAAGTCCCTGCCGATCCACCGTGATGCCCCCGCCTTTACCGAATTGGATACCGAGGTACGCGTTCTCGCTACCGGAATCAAGGTTATCGATCTCTTGGTACCTTTCCCACTTGGCGGCAAGATGGGCTTGTTCGGCGGCGCCGGATGTGGCAAGACGGTTATCATGATGGAAATGGTTAACAATATCGCCATGCATCACGGTGGTATTTCGGTTTTCTGCGGCGTTGGCGAGCGTACCCGTGAAGGGAACGACCTGTACCATGAAATGAAGGATTCCGGTGTTTTGCCCAAGGCCGCACTCGTTTACGGTCAGATGACCGAACCTCCCGGAGCCCGTGCCCGTGTCGCTTTGACCGGTCTGACCGCGGCAGAATATTTTCGTGACGAAGAGGGCCAGGACGTGCTGCTCTTCGTCGATAACATCTTCCGTTTCACCCAGGCCGGTTCCGAGGTTTCGGCTCTTCTTGGTCGTATTCCTTCCGCTGTTGGGTATCAGCCGACACTGGCAACGGATCTCGGTGCCCTGCAGGAACGTATTACTTCAACGAACAAAGGATCAATCACCGCCGTGCAGTGTGTTTATGTACCTGCGGATGACTTGACGGATCCTGCCCCGGCAACGACCTTTGCCCACCTTGATGGAACTGTTGTTCTTTCGCGGCAGATTTCTGAGCTGGGTATTTATCCGGCTGTTGATCCACTGGACTCAACCTCCAGGATTCTCGATCCCAATGTTATCGGTGAAGAACATTACCAGGTAGCTCGTGGTGTTCAGGTCAGTCTGCAGAAATATAAAGATCTGCAGGATATTATCGCCATTCTTGGTATGGACGAGCTGTCCGAGGAAGATCAGCAGCTTGTTTCTCGCGCCAGAAAAATCCAGAGATATCTCTCTCAGCCCTTCACCGTCGCTGAGGTTTTCACCGGTATGCCGGGCAAGTTTGTCAAGGTTGCCGATACTGTTCAAGGTTTTAAAGAGATTCTCGAAGGCAAGCATGACGATCTGAATGAGAACTCTTTTTATATGGTTGGGTCTATCGACGAGGCAGTGGCCAAGGACGCTAAGTCAAAGGCTTAAGTTCCTTCGAGACAACGATCCAAATAATTTAATTTGCGCAAGAGGACAATTCGATGGGACAACAGATCAGACTTGAAGTCGTTACTCCAAGTGGCTTGAAGGTTAACGAAGATGTGGATATCGTTAATGCTCCAGGTGTCGGTGGTGACTTCGGTGTACTTGCTAACCATGCCCCCTTTCTGTCGACAATCAAAATTGGTACTCTGACCTATGAGAACGGCAAAAAAAGAGAATCCCTCATGGTAAGTGGGGGATTTTGTGAGGTCTCAAATAATAAGATCACCTTTCTCGTTGAGAGTGCCGAAGTCGGCAGTGAAATTGATGTTGAGAGGGCAATGAGAGCGAAAGAAAGAGCTGAAAAGCGACTCGCTCAGGCTGCCCAGCAGACAGAAAATTTCAACCGGAGAAGAGCGGAAATTGCTCTGCAGCGCGCACTTGCCCGTTTGAAAGTGGCTAAGCGTTAACTGCTATCAAAATTAGAACCAAAAAAGGGCCACTCTCTTTGGAGAGTGGCCCTTTTTTATTGCGGCAATTCATTCAATGAGAGTTGTGCGGTCGTGTCGTTGACATAAGCCCGTATACCGGAGGAAATTTCCTGGGTGAGCATGTGGACAAAATCAGAATTCTGTAAATTCTCCACGTCTTTTTCATTACTGATGAAAGCGATTTCAATCAAGATAGCCGGCATTGCCGCGCCAATCAAAACATAAAAAGGCGCCTGTTTGACCCCAAGATTTTTGATATCGGCAAAGCCGTTGTTCTCGGCTTTGCTGAGAATGGAATTGTGCACCTGCTGCGCCAGGCGGGACGATTCGCTGATCTTAGAATTTTTCATTATGTCGGAAAGAATGTTCTGCAGGTCGCTCATCTGATGCGTCGAGGTGGCATTCTCTCTGGCCGCAACACGCATAGCCTCGGCATTGGTGCTGAGATTTAGGTAGTAGGTTTCCAGGCCGCGTACTTTTGCCGATGGATGAGCATTGATATGCAGCGATACAAAAAGATCGGCATTTTGTGTATTGGCAATGGCTGTACGTTCTTCGAGAGAAATAAAAACATCCTGGTTCCTGGTGAGCAGCACCTCACAATGCAGCTCTTTTTCCAGTATCGGCACAAGCTTTTGGGCAATATCAAGGACTATATCTTTTTCCTTCATACCAAAGGCCATGGCCCCAGGGTCTTTCCCGCCGTGCCCGGGATCAATGACAATTTTTTTGACACCCAGCCCTAACTGCTGGGCCAGGGTGAGAAACATTGTATTGCTCGGGGAAGAGGCGGTGGCAGGGGGAACATCACTTTTTTCATCTTTGCTCCTTGCTGGTTGGGCAAAGGAAATTTTTTTGGGGTCCCGTAAGAGGACAATCGCCGTTTCTTTTTCGCTTTTCAGGGGGTGCTTAATTTTTTTCAGGCTACTGAGAAGTGGCACTGGAGGCGAGACGCCGGCTATTTTTTCTTTACCCTGTACATCAATGACTACCCTGAATGGGTCGGGGAGATTGTAAATCTTGTAATTGTCGATGGACTCAATGTCCAGAACGACTCGAACCGTATCAGGGCTGAACTGTCCGGTGCGGATTCTTCGCAAAAGCCCATCCTCAATCGGCACAGGAGAACGATATTGGGGTTCGATATAACTTTTTTTGAAATCGATATAGAGCCTTCTCGGGGTGTTGTTCGTTTCTTCAAGTAACACTTCTTGATAGTTGACCGGGTCAGAAGCCATGATGACAACACGGGTATAGTTGTCAGAGGACCAGTATTTCACCGGCAGGACATAACTGAGGGTGTTCTTGCCATTCTCGGCGGTGGAAACCATTATTTTCGGCAATGGTATATCATGCTCTTTAGACAGAACCTTCAACAGATTTTCCGCCATGGGATGCATGTCCCCATCGGGATAATCGGAGACTATTTTGCCGAGAAAAACGGCCGCCTTTTTCGGACTGTTCTGCTTGTCGAGAGCTATTTGTGCGAGGGAAAAAAAACCATCATCGGTCAAACGATGGTGGGGGAAAAGTCGGGTAATGTCGTGAAAATAAGATATCGATTCTTGCAGATCAGCAATTTTTTTAAAGCGATCGAACATATCCCCATAGACACGACCCAGCATGAAAAGACAGGCGGGCGCCAGATCAGATTTTGAATTGGAAAGATATATTTGACGAAAATTTCTGGTAACCTTCAACCAGTTTTCTCTGGCGGCGGAGAGTTTTGTGTTTGTCTGCAGTTGGTTATAATAAAACTTAGCTTCATCATAACGTTTGCTGATCGATGATAGTTCCTCGGACCCGTTGCCGATGGCCGGAAGATGAAGCGGAGAGAGTAGTATCTGTAAAAATACCACAACGTAGATAAAAAGAGTCCTGCTGCGCATGGTAAATGGAAAACCCTATCCCTCGTATGGTATCGTATGGAAAGAATTGACAACGAAATACGCATCAATTTCGCGGAAGTAAATGCAGTATACTCAAAACCGCCAACCATGGCAAAGTAAATAATGGTGCAGTTCTCCGAGGGCGCCGAGCGGTAATTTGGTTATCAGTTTTTCAGCATATCCTTTAAGGCATACAGGCTGGTTAATGCATCGAGTGGGGCACATTGATCGAGGTTGATTTCCTGTAAATAGTCTCTGATCGGATCGGCCGGCGGTGCAAAAAGGGAAAGTTGATCCGGATGTTTTTTTGATTTGGATGATTTTTTATGCTGCACGAGAAGATCGGTGCTTCGACCAAATTTGCCGCATTCGATCTCCCGTAATATTTCTTTGGCCCGCTCGACGACACTCTCCGGAACGCCGGCCAGCCCGGCAACCTGGATACCGTAGCTTCTGCTCGTCCCACCTTTGACCAGTTTATGCAGGAAGATGATATTGTTCTGCCATTCTCGAACGGCGATTGAATAGTTTTTCACCCGTTGGTTGGTCTTTGCCAGCTCGGTCAATTCATGGTAGTGGGTGGCAAAAAGGGTTTTTACCCCTTTACCCTTTTTTTGCACCAGATCTTCGGCTACTGCCCAGGCAATGGATAAACCATCGTAGGTCGAGGTACCCCGGCCGATTTCGTCAAGAATGACCAGACTTTTTTCCGTGGCATTGTTGAGAATGTTGGCGGTTTCGCTCATTTCCACCATAAACGTCGACTGGCCGCGGCGCAGATCGTCCATGGCCCCGACCCTGGTAAAGATTCGATCGACGATACCGATCATCGCTCTTTGTGCCGGGACATAGCAGCCCATCTGGGCCATGAGGACAATGAGTGCGGTCTGGCGTAATACGGTGGACTTGCCGGCCATGTTCGGACCGGTGATGATGAGAACTTCATCGCTGGTCTGGTCGAGATGGACATCATTGGGCACAAATTTTCCTGTCGGCAGGGTTCTTTCAATGACCGGATGACGGCCTTCAACAATGAGAATTTCGTCGCCGTCGTTCATCTCCGGTCGACGATAATTGAATTTATGGGCAATCTCGCTATTGGCGGCGAGAAAATCAATCTGGGCCAGCAGGTGGGCGGTTTTCAGCAGCCGACTGCTGTTGGCTGCAAGCCGGGATCGAATGTCCAGGAAGAGCTGGTATTCGAGCTCGATTCTTCTCTCCTCGGCACCAAGCACTTTATTCTCAAACTCTTTCAGTTCCGGGGTAATAAAGCGTTCAGCATTGACCAGGGTCTGCTTCCTGATATAGCTGTCCGGAACCTTGTCGGCCTGCAATTTGCTCACTTCTATAAAATAACCGAAGACCTTGTTGAAACCTATTTTCAGTTTGCCGATCCCGGTTGCTGCTCGTTCCTTGTTTTCAAGATTCAGGATGAGCTGCTTGCCGTCACGCAGGATATGAATCAGTTCGTCCAGTTGATCGTTGTAGCCGCTTTTGATCAGATGTCCGTCGCGCAGGGTGACTGGGGCCTCGTCATGGACCGATTTATCCAGTAATTCATGGAGGTCAGTAAGCGTGTCGAATTGCTGTCGAATATCGATGAGTTTTCGAGTGTTACACTGCTCGAGGAGGGTGTGAATGGCGGGCAGGGAGGCGAGCGACTTTTTCATGGCCAGCATATCCCTGCCGTTACCCGAACCGAGTATCATGCGGCTATTGAGTCGTTCGAGGTCATACACCTGGTCGAGCAGGGTGCGTAATTCTTTGCGTGCCGTACTGTTATTGAAAAAGAACGTAACCGCGTCCAGTCGGTCGATGATGCGATTTTTGTCCTGCAGGGGAAAAAGCAGGTTATGCTTGAGGAGCCTCGCACCCATCGGCGTGCAGGTATGATCGAGTATGGACAGCAGCGAACCCTGCCGTTGTCCCCCGACGATGGTCTGCGTCAGTTCCAGATTTCGCCTGGAGGAGTCATCAATATGCAGGATGGCGTCGGTGTCGAGAGGTGACAATTTCTCGATGTGATCAATGGCGGTTTTCTGCGTCTCCCGGATATAGTCAAGTAAGGTGCCGGCGGCGGTTATGCCGCAGGTAAATCTGCTGCAGCCGAAGCCATCCAGGGTGACGACGCCGAAATGGTCAAAGAGCAGTTCTTCTGCCGCTTCCGGGTGATATGCCGCGCTGTCACGTTCGGTGATGCAGACGCCGGGGAGTAAGGCGCTGACATGCGCAAGGAGGGAACTGAGCGTCTGCCGTTCGTGCACGGATATCAGCAGCTCCGACGGCATGAGGCGGGTCAGCTGGTCGAGAATGACCTCGCCGCCGTCGCTTTTATCCGGATATTCGCCAACGAGAAATGCACCGGTACTGACATCGAGAAAACTTGCGCCATACAATCGTTGACCGCCGCTTTCTTTGACCACCAGCGAGCAGATGTAATTATTACTTTTATCGTCGAGAAGCAGGTCGTCGGAAATTACCCCCGGAGAAATGACGCGGAGGACTTCTCTTTTGACAATACCTTTGGCCTCCGCCGGATTTTCCGTCTGCTCGCAGATTGCCACCCGACGCCCGGCCTTAATCAATTTGGCCAGATAGGTTGGCGCGGCGTGGTAGGGTATACCGCACATCGGCACCTGGACGGCGTCGCTCTTTTTGTTTCGTGAGGTGAGGGTGATGCCGAGTATTTTTGCCGCGACGATGGCGTCGTCAAAAAACATCTCATAAAAATCGCCCATGCGATAGAAAAGTATCGTGTCTTCATGCTGCCCTTTTATCTCGAGGTACTGTTGCAGCATGGGTGTCAGTTGCGTCATTGTGGTTAATCGTTGTGTTGATGAAGAGCAGAAAAAGAAGGTAACAGTCTGTCATAGGTGGCTGCGATGTGTTCCGGAATAGTTCTGATCTCCGCTATCACGCTGATAAAATTGTGATCGCCTTCCCATCGTGGAACGATGTGAAAGTGCAGATGATCGGCGATACCGGCTCCGGCGGTTGCGCCAATATTGCAGCCGATATTGAACCCGTCCGGCTTGAGTTGATTTTTTACAATGGTTGTGGCGTTCTTGACCATTTCCATGAGAGCACAATTTTCCGCCGTTGTCAGCTCGGTGATGCACGCTTTATGGCGCACAGGTGCGACCAGCAGATGACCGTTGGTGTACGGAAACCGGTTGAGCAGTACAACCACCCTGCAATCTCGATAGAGGAGCAGCGCCTCTTTGTCGGCCTTGCCGTCGCCAGCAGGTTCAAAGAGACAGCCGTCGGGCTGCGGTAAATTGCCGAGAACATGTTCGATACGCCACGGGGTCCAGAGCGTTTTCATAACTGGTTCATCACGGTATGAATGGAAGCACTCAGACCGTTGGCGTCGATGGTCAGCAGGGCATAGGTACCGGCGGCGCCATGCCGGCCGGTACCTGAAAAACTCCCAGGATTAATCAGCAGGGTGCTGCCGAATCTGCGGCAGACCGGCTCATGGGTGTGGCCGAAGATAATGCAGTCGGCCGCGGGAAACTTTTCAAAGACCCTTTCTTCAATATTGTGCCGTGGTCCGGCGCCATGGGTGATGCCGATGGAGTATCCCCCTAGCACCAGGTGCTTTGACTCCGGCAATACCTGCCTGGTGTCCCTGTTGCACATATTACCACAGACCGCATGAACATCCTTGCCCTTGAAAGCTTGCAGGATGGCAATATCGATCAGATCCCCGGCATGAATGATCGTATCGCATTGAGCGAAGGCCGCTGCGCATTGCTTCATAAAGGGTTCACTGTTGGCCGGGAGGTGGGTATCGGAAAGAATACCTACACGAATCATTGTTGCGTCTCCTTGTTATCTTCATGTTGATCAACCATTATACTCGGCGCTTCGATGTCCGCATTGAAAAAATCTCATTTTTAACAGTTGCAGAATAAATCTAAAGACAGGTATATTGTCATGTTCTAGACAGTGCGCCGTTGATTTTTAAGAAACCGGCACCCAATAGTGCCCGGAGAGGGCGACGCGGGAGAGCAATTTTTATCCGGCCCTCTCCTTTGACAATAAGATTACATGGAGAAGTTTGATGCTTAGTGCCTCTGATTTAAGAAAAGGTCTAAAAGTACAGATAGATGGAAGTCCTTATATAGTAACTGATTTTGAGTTTTCAAAACCTGGCAAGGGACAGGCACTCTATCGAACAAAAATGAGAAATATGATCTCTGGCAATCAACTGGTCAAGACATATCGTTCCAACGATAAATTTGAAAAAGCCGAGCTTGATGAAAAAAAGATGCAGTTTCTCTATAGCCAGGGTGAAGAATACCACTTTATGGATACGGAAAACTACGAACAGCTCTTTCTGACCAAGGACCAACTTGGTGAAAACATCAATTTTCTCATCGATAATATGGAAGTCGAGGTGCTGTTTTATGACAGCCAACCGATTGACGTAACCCTGCCGATCTTCGTCAATCTGGAAGTAACCCGGGCAGATCCCTGGGCCAAAGGCGATACTTCGGGCAACGATACAAAGCCGGTCACCGTGCAGACCGGTTATGAGCTGCAGGTTCCGCCTTTTGTTGAAGAAGGCGACAGGATTCAGATCGATACGCGAACCGGGCAGTATGTCACCCGGGTAAAAGAGTAACTTCGCATGCTCGACAGTCACGGGCTGCACCTGCGTGCAGCCTTTTTTCGTTGTATCAGGTCGTTTTTTCATCAACAGGGTTTTCTCGAGGTCGATACCCCCCTCCGCCAGCCGGTATATCTTCCGGAAAGCAATATAGTGCCGCTCGCATCTGAACAAGAGTATCTGCAGACTTCCCCCGAACTGTGCATGAAACGATTGCTGGCCGCCGGAAACAGCAAAATAATGCAAATCTGTTCCTGCTTCCGCAAGGAAGAACGGGGACGACTGCATCAGGAAGAATTTCAGATGCTCGAGTGGTATCGAACCGGGGCTGATTATCACCAGCTGATGCGCGATTGTGAGGCACTGTTACAATTTCTCATGGACAACCTGTCGGTGCGGCAGCTGCCTGGTGGTGGCGCGGGGCAGCATTTGTTTTCCGGCGTTACCCTGGCTGCCAGGTGGCGACGGATGACGGTTGCCGAGGCATTTTCCCGATACAGTCCCATTCCGCTGCAGCAGGCCCTTAATGAAGATCGGTTTGATGAAATCCTGGTCGAGTGCATTGAACCGCATCTGGGCAATGGTGCACCTGAATTCTTGTATGACTATCCGGTGGAGCTGGGATCGCTGGCGAGAAAACACCGGGACAACCCCGCGGTCGTCGAACGGTTTGAGCTGTATCTGCATGGGGTGGAGCTGGCCAACGGTTTTTCAGAACTCACCGATGCCGAGGAGCAACGAGCACGGTTCGTTGATGAAATAGCAACTATCAAAAAAAGCACCGGCCGCAAGGTAACCATGCCCGAGCGGTTTCTTATCGATCTTCGGCAATTAGACACCGCCGCCGGAATTGCCATGGGGCTTGATCGGCTGTTCATGATTGCCATCAACCGCCAACACATCACCGAGGCCGTCACCTTTTCGCCGGAGGATTTTTTGTAAAATGAGCACAAGCTTTTCGGCGGAGTGATGGAAGGAATTATGTGTGTTATCGTCATGATGTTAAAAAAAGCTATCTTTTTTGCTCCGGAAAATGATACATTGAAAATATTCTGCTCACCACTTTAAATTTCACATAATTCATCAAACGAATTTCCCATGGATAAAAAACAACGCCAATTGGTAAACAAATATCTTGATCTGTTTTTTCGACAAAAGATATTCATAATCGTCCTCTTGCTCTTGAGTCTGCCTATCGGTCTGGGAGTGTATCTTCGTACTCCGAAGGTATACGAATCTTCAAGCCTGATCAGTTATCAGCAGCAGAAGGTAAACCCCAACAAACTATCACCGGATTTTCAGTCAAATATTCGTGATATTATCAATACTATTACCCAAATCGTTATCAGCCGGACCAATCTGGAAACGATCATTAACGAATTGGACCTCTACCCCGAGGAACGTGAAAAGCTGCCGATAGAGGATGTTATCGAAATATTCAAGAGAAAAATTGTGATAACGCCATCGAATCGTGGAAATGTTTTCACAATATCCTATTCCGGTAGTGAGCCGGCAAAAGTTGTCAGGGTGACCAATACAATTGCCGCAAAATTTATTGAAGAGGTTCTGAAATATCGCCAGGAAAGAGCAACTGACACTTCCTCGTATACCAATCAGGAATTGCAGACGGCCAAAAAAGTCATGGATGCACAAGAAAATGCCATGCGAGATTATAAACTGAAAAATTATAATGAAATGCCCGGCAACCAACAGGTAAATATGGCCAGGTTGAACTCGCTTCAAGGGCAATACCAGGGGAAGCAGGAGAGTATTCAAGATCTGGAAAGAACGCTGGTACTCATTCAAGATCAAATAAACAACTTGAAAATATTGGCGCAACGTTCTGCTCGATATGCCACAGATGGAGATGCGGGCAATTCTGGTGGGCCTGATGCCTATCAGCGTCTGGCTCAATTGCATTCGACTTTGGATGGATTGTTGTTGAAGTATACCGAAAAACATCCGGAGATTGTAAGGGTTCGTAAACTTATCGCTAAACTGGAGGTAGAAGTACAAAGCAAAGGCACTGCTGGAAATCCTTCATCTGTAGCGTCCCGGCCAACATCGGCTGGAACTTTGACAGGGCAGCGAGCACAGATACAAGATGCAACTTATGTGCAGACATTGCTGCAGCTTGAGGCAAGACGAAATGATATTCAAAGAAATATTGAAGATATCGCCAGCGAAAAAGACCAGCTGAGAGAAAAAATTGAGCAATATGAACAATGGGTGGCGGCTGCTCCGGTAAGAGAAGCGGAATGGTCTTCCCTGACTCGGGAATATGATCAGCTGAAAAAGCATTACGACAATCTTGTGTCCCAGAACCTTGCCGCACAATCAATGCTCAATCTCGAAGAGCAGCAGAAAGGCAGTCAATTCAAAATCGAAGATCCCGGTCGATATCCAGGAAAGCCGATTAAACCAAATTTCCTCATGATTATGGGCATGAGTGTCATGATAGGACTTGGGCTGGGAATCGGCGGGGTATTGGTATTAGATGTATTTGACGCGTCGTTTCGCGATCCGGAAACACTCGAAGCAAGCCTTGGGGTACCACTGCTTATCA
Organism: Desulfocastanea catecholica; assembly: GCF_054657295.1. NCBI lineage: Bacteria > Pseudomonadati > Thermodesulfobacteriota > Desulfobulbia > Desulfobulbales > Desulfobulbaceae > Desulfocastanea > Desulfocastanea catecholica. The sequence goes on along the minus strand of NZ_BAAHYZ010000001.1, from coordinate 18,357 downwards.
CCATTCCGTATATTGAGACCGAGGCTGAAGTGAAGAAAAACAAATGGCTAACGACTCTCAAGACGATCCTGCTTTTGTCAGGAAGCGGGCTCGTTGTTGCGCTGTTTGCTCTGGTGTGGGTTCGAGGATATATCGTTTTATAGTAATGCACATCTTTGCTACATAAAAAATCACAAGCTGGAGTAAAAAGAGAAGATGGGAAAGACCTCCAAAGCGTTGGGCAAAGCAGGTTACAGCCTGGATGGGCAGCCACAGTCCGCGCCAGAGATACGAACAGTCGAAGTGGAAAGCTCTATTGTAGAAACGGAAGAAATAATTACGGAAGACAGCTTCGCCAGGGATAAAGTGATTTCGTTGCGGGGGCCCCAGCCCGCAACGGTACCTTCACCTGTTTGGGACGAGCGGCTGACCAAGGTCGTTGGTTTTACCAATAGAACCGCCGAGTCATTTCGTGTCCTGCGATCAAAAATATTGCTGCCGCAGGATGGTACACCTCCACCTAGAACCATCATGGTCACTTCTGCTCTTCCCCGCGAGGGAAAAACTTTTGTCTCGGCTAATCTTGGGATTGCCCTTGCTCAAGGGTTGGATCAATATGCACTCGTGGTGGACTGTGATCTTCGGGCCCCTTCTCTGGCTCCACTCTTCGGCATCTCATCGGAACGAGGACTCGCCGGATATTTGCAGGACGGTACTGATCTTGCCGCTCTTCTCCAGAAAACTTCTATGGAAAAGTTGTCGATTCTTCCCAGTGGTACACCTCCAGTTAATCCGGCCGAGCTTCTTGGTTCTTCGCGTATGCAAAACCTTGTGGAGGAACTGGCGACCCGCTATCCGGACAGGTATGTAATTTTTGATACCCCTCCCCTGGAGGTCGCCTCCGAGTCACAGGTACTCTCTCAGGCCGTTGACGGGGTGGTGATTGTGGTCAGGCAGGGGGAGTCTGACAAATCCCTGATAGAAAAATTCATCTCGGATATCGGCAAGGATAAAATTATCGGGGTGATCTTCAATGGGCATAAAAGCAACTTCATTTCAACCAGATTGGTCAACAAAAGCCACTATTATTACGGTAACTATTATAATAAAAAAACCGAGTAGGGCAGGGATATAAGCTGCCTTCATCCTTGCAGGCGGGTTATTTTTTCTTTCTCGGTCCGAGTCGTTGGGTCCCGGCATTTTTCCGCAGCAGAGATCTCTCCAGAATTCGTCGCTGCAGCTGCCTGTCCGCCTGTTTGCGTGGCACAATGAGTGGTTCCTTTGATCCCGGCTTCAGGCCGGTGACATACATAGCCGTGGAGAGAGTGCCCGGGGTAGGGGTAAAATCCTGCGGTTTCCGTATCTGCAGTCCCAGCTTCTGCATATCCTGTGCAAGTTTTTCTGCATGCTGTGGTGTCGATCCCGGGTGAGCGGTGATGACATACGGTGTGAATTCAATATTTCTTTTGCCCATTTCCTTGCCTATCCTGCGGCATTCGGCGATGAATTTTTGCAGCAGCGCATGGGGTTCCTTGTGCATGAGACGGAGCAATTCGTCGTCGGTATGCTCAGGGGCGATCTTCAACGCCCCCGGGGTATGGGCCTGGAGAATTTTTTTCAGCAGCCTCGGCGTACGCAGGAGGAGCTCCATGCGCAGGCCGGAGGAGATAAACACTTTCTTCACTCCGTCAATAGCGGCGATGTCGTCGAGCAGATGGAGAAAAAGATCTTCGTCTATCTTCAGATGTGCACAGATAGTCGGATAAAGACAGTCGCGTTTTTTGCAGGATCCTATGGCGCAGTGTGTGCCGTAGAGGTTGGCAGTCGGTCCACCAAGGTCGCTGATGGTGCCGGTAAAATCGTTCATTTGCGAGATATGCCGGCATTCTTTTTCGATCGATTCTCTGCTGCGTGAGACGATGGCCGGACCCTGGTGCCTGGTAATGGCACAGAAGGAGCAGTTTCCCGAACAGCCGCGAACGATGGTCACTGAATCTCTGATCATCTGATAGGCCGGGATCTGTTCGTAGTGCGGATGCGGGCGTCTGGTGTAGGGCAGGCTATACAGTGCATCGAGTTCGTCTGGCGAGAGAGGTTGCGGCGCCGGGTGCTGCACGACCCAGTGGCTTTGTTGCCGTTGCAGAATAATGCGGCCGGAAGAGGCACGTGAGTGCTCGTCTATTTCCGTTTCGGCGAGAAGAAAGTTCTGATTGTGTTTTTGAATTTTATCCCAGGAGGGCAGCACGAGAAATTTTTGTGCGCGTGTAAGTTCTGCCTCGGAACAACCTGCTGGAAATTGCTCGGGGAACTGCTCCTGCAGCTCCTTGTCGGTCAGCCTCTGGCAGGTTCCGGCAATAAAAGAAAGCGGCCGCTTTTCGGCGCATCGCCTGGCTATTTCAACGATCGCTTTTTCTCCCATGCCATAGACGAGCAGATCTGCTTTCGCGTCGGTCAGAAAGGAAGAGCGAAGTTTCTCCTGCTTAAAGTCATAGTGGACAAATCGCCGGAGCGAGGCCTCGATGCCGCCAAGGACGATCGGGATATCGCGAAAGGCTGATCGGGCGAGGCTGGTATAGATCAGACAGGCCCGGTCAGGTCGTCTCCTCGCTGTCTTAAGCCGCTCGGCTCCCCGCCAGGGGTTGCCGAGCGGTGAATAGGCATCGGTATCGCGGACCTTGCCGTTGCCGCTGTAATTGGCGACAATAGAGTCAAGGTTGCCGGCGGTAATACCGCAAAACAGCCTTGGGGGAGGAAAGTTTTTGAAATCTTCGGCCGTGTCATATCGCGGCTGTGAGAGTATCGCCACCCGGAACCCGTGGCTTTCCAGCAGCCTGCCGATAAGCGCCACGCCAAAGGAAGGATGGTCGATATAGGCATCGCCGGTGATGAGCAGGATATCGAGGTGGGACCAGCCCCGCTGCCTGCACTCCTCCCAGGATATTGGTAGAGGAGGAGCGCAGCTGGAGGATAATATCATGACAGTTCTTGTGGATACATCTTACATCATTTTGGCATTGATAACAAGGTGGCAGAAGATCGATGCCGCATAGCCGAGGGCGATTGCCGGGGTCCATTTCAAATGGGCATTGAAGGTATACACCCCCCTCGCTGCACCCATCAGCGCCACGCCGGCCGCGGAACCGATCGACAACAGGCTGCCGCCGACTCCGGCCGTCAGGGTGACCAGCAGCCATTGTCCATGGGACATGTCCGGCTGCATGGTGAGTACGGCAAACATCACCGGGATGTTATCAACGATAGCTGACAGCACGCCGACAATGACGTTGGCCGTGGTTGCCCCCAGACCCAGATAGAGAAATTTGGAAATGGAGGCGAGATAGCCGAACTGGGAAAGCCCTCCGACGCAAAGAATAACCCCGTAAAAAAACAGCAGGGTATCCCACTCTGCCCTGGCCACCTTTTTGAAAATATCGAAAGGATCCGGAATGGCATGATAGGTTTGATGCGCCAGCGGGTTATCGTCAATATCATAATTCCGGTGTTCTTTTTTCTTTAAATAATACGAGAAGAAACCAAGATAGCCAAGACCAAGCATCATGCCTGCTGCCGGGGGAAGGTGCAGGAAATTATGAAAGGAAACCGCCGTCGTTATGGTTAGCAGAAAGAGGAGAATGATCCGCCTGGCGCCAAGTTTCATTACATAGTGATCCTTGCCCGGTTGGGGTGTTTTTTTGCTGATGGCAAAATTCATAAAAATGGCCGGTACCAGCCAGTTGACCAGAGAGGGGATGAAGATGTGAAAAAACTCGGTGAACTGGACAATGCCTTTTTGCCAGACCATCAGGGTGGTGATGTCGCCGAAAGGTGAGAATGCCCCGCCGGCATTGGCACCAATGACAATGTTGATGCAGGCCACCGCGACAAATTTTTTGTCACTGCCGCCGACCGCCATGGCCACCGCCCCCATCAGCAGCGCGGTGGTCAGATTATCCGCCACCGGCGAGATGCAAAAAGCCAGCAGGCCGGTTACCCAGAACACGGTCCGCAGGGAGAATCCGCGGGTGACCAGCCAGGAGCGCAAGGCCTGAAAGACGTTGCGTTCGTCCATGGCATTGATGTAGGTCATGGCCACAAGGAGAAAGAGGAACAATTCCGCGTATTCGAGAAGATTATGGCGAATGGCTTCTTCCGCCGCATGCGTGTTGCCGGCGTTACTGAAGGTAATGGCAACAAGAACCCAGATAATTCCGGCTGCGAGCAGGACCGGCTTGGATTTTCTTAAATGAAGATGCTCTTCGAGAATCACCAGGGAATAAGCGGAGACAAAAAGCAACACCGAGAGTATACCGAAAAAGGATCCGGTGAGTCCCGCAGTATCAACCGCCGCACCTGCACCGGCACTGGCAAATGCCAGCGTGCCGCAGGCAAGAGTAACACAGAACAGCAAGAGCAGTTTCTTCATTAGTTATTTCCTGGTTAATATTGGCACAATGTTCATCAGAAATGGGGGTAAAGACAAGCGAGGATTATACCAGCCCGACAAGACCATCGCAAGAAGAGTCCCGTAGTTCTGGAAAATACCGATGCTGCAGTAAAGCAGGAGAAATCCTCCGGCCAGGTAGCTGAAAAAGCGAACCTGGCTGGAGGACGAAGGTCGGTTGATTTTACTTAGCCATCACTCTTTGATCGGGATGTATTTTGTCAGGGGGCAGTTATCGCAACCGGCCGCCGGAAGATCGGTTCCTTTATGGATTTGATCAATCAGGGCGGCAACGGCGGCTTTACTGTCGGCATACATATGCTGCTTGCCGATTGTCTCGATCAGTCCTGTCCGTTCCATCACGTTCAGCACCTGCCCCTTGACACCGCACATGGCAAAACCGAGCTTGGCACTCCTTACCCGCTTGCACAGCATCTCCAGCGCTTCTTCGCCGGATGCGTCCATATCGTTTATTCCCCGGGCATCGAGAAGAATATAACGAAGGTCGGGTTGCTCGGAGCGGAATTTAGCGACCTGCTCATCAAGATAACTGGCGTTGGCAAAAAAGAGCGCGCCGTCGAAACGGACGACGGAAATATGACGACAGCCCTTCAGACGATAGTGTTCGGCACTTGTCAGGACGTTTTCTTCATTCATCGACAGCCTTGCCACGACAGGTCGCATCGACTTGTAGAGAAAGACGGTCATTGAAAGGGCAACACCAACCATGATTCCCTTGTCGAGATGCGGTGCAAAGTACAGGGTCACTAGAAAACTGAGGATGGATATGGCTCCATCATACCATTGGGCTTTCCAGGAATGAACAAACCCTTTGATGTTGACCAGTCCGATAACCGCCATCATGATGACTGCGGCCAGTACGGCCTGGGGCAGATGGTAGAGCAACGGCGTAAAAAAGAGCAGGGTAATGACAACCATCACCGAGGTCACCACCGAGGAGATGCCGGACACTGCGCCGGACTGGAGGTTTACCGCCGAGCGGGAAAAAGAACCGGAAACCGCATAACTCGAACCGATTGAACCAAAAATGTTGGCCAGTCCCTGGCCGATAAGCTCCTGGTTTGGATCAAGTTTCTGACCAGTCTTGGCGGCCATGGCTTTGGCGATGGCGATAGCCTCCATAAAGCCGAGAAGAGAAATGATAACGGCCGTGGGAAGAAGTTTCATGAAGGACTTCACGTCAAGCTCCGGGATGGTAAATTGGGGCAGACCCTCAGGGATCTGACCAACCACTGCGCCTCCCCCCATGACGAGAAGCTCCTCCGGTTTGAGCGGAGAATTGCCGACTTTCAATCGCCAGGTATTTCCATCAGTCACCACCCCTTCAGGAATTATATTATTGGGGTAAAGGTGCAGTACATCGTTCTCTTTAACGCCGGCAAATTGCAGGGAGCGCAGCTCGGCTCGCAGCAGATAGCTGTGATGTTTGGCTTCGGCTATTTTAAGACCAAGGAGCTCTGCCTGGCTTTGCAGTTCTATCAGCTCAATGCTCTTGCCATGGCCATTCGGTAACTTTTGCAGCTCTTCTTCTATGCGTAAGCCCAGGGCTGTTCTTTCTTCTCCCAGGACACTGCTCTCAGTGGCTGAGCGATTGAATTCAATGATTTTTTCCGCGGCAGCAGGGCTATGGATGGCGGAAATATCAACCCTGGCGTCATTATTGTAGCCGGTAAAATAGGAAATAAGGGTAGCGATGGCCACGGCAACAAGCACGTTGGGGATACGCGGGTTGATTTTCTTCAGTACCGCCATAACGACTACCGCACAGACGCCATAGAGCAGCGTTGGCAAATGGGTATAGTCCATTGCCGCCTGGGCAACCCGAACCATCGTTTCATAATGATGTCCGGCACTGTCCACGGACACACCAAAGAATTTGGAGAACTGGGAGGAGGCGATAATAATGGCGGCGGCGTTGGTGAAACCGTTGACCACAGGATGTGAAAGAAAATTGACCACGAGGCCTAAACGCAGAACGCCGAGGGAAAACTGGAAAATACCTACGGTCAGGGCCAGGGCGATAGAATAAGCAATGAATTGCGTTGACCCGGCGGTAGCCAGCGGTTCAAGGGATGCGGCGGACATGAGCGAAACGACGGCGACAGGGCCGGTGGCCAGCTGCCGGCTGGAACCGAAGAGGGCCGCGACCATGGGCGGGAGAAAAGCTGCATACAAACCGTAGTATGCCGGTAATCCGGCAAGCTGGGCGTAGGCCATCGACTGGGGAATGAGCACGAGGGCGACAGTGAGACCGGCAAGGAAATCAATTTTGAACTTGCCGGTGTCGTAATCTTTAAACCAGGCAATAAATGGAAAAATCTTTAAAATCATCGTTCAGCTCCTTTAAAATATAATTTAATCTGGGGGCGCCATACCAATGAACGATGGCGCCGCATTCATTGGTATGGCGTCCCCAGATTTAAGATCAAGATTGCCTGTCTTTTCAGAACAGCTAATCAAAGCGCTCTTGCAGAGAAAGTCAAGAAAAATGAGAAAAACCCAGAGGAGCTATGCACAAAACAGCTGTGAAATTGCATTTTTACAAAGAGTATGGTTTAACAGAGGACTTAACATTTATTGCAATACCAATTCTTGATAAGAAAATGCTACTGGCAATAATCGATGGCTCGGAGGGATGAGTGACAGGAAATGAGGAAATGAAATCTGCAAAGGATTGTTTTTGCATATTGCTCGCTGATGACCATGTGTTAATTCGTTATGGCATAAAAAATATCATTACCATGAATGACAAACTCCGGGTGGTCGGCGAAGTGAGCAGTGGCGAGGAGATTATGGATTCTCTTGCCGACTCGGAAGTTGATCTGATAATTCTCGATATTTCCATGCCGGGTATCGGCGGGATAGCAGCGGCAAAACTGGTCAAGAGCAAATATCCCTGGATCAAAATACTCATGCTGACCATGCATAAAAACAAACAGTACTTTTATAATGCCATGGCGGCCGGAGCCGATGGATATCTTATGAAGGATGATTCGGATCAGGAGCTGCTCATTGCCATCGACAAGGTGTTATCCGGTAAAATTTATATATCTCCTCATATGGTCGATGATTTCGCCGATGATGTGATCAGCATGTATCGCACAGAAAAGAAAAGTCCTTTTCAGAAATTGACCAAACGAGAAAAAGAAGTTCTGCAGCTGGTCGTTCAGGGCTATACCAGTAAAAAGATGGCCGAACAGTTAAAACTGAGTCAACGGACCATTGATCATCATCGCTCTAACCTGCTCCGTAAATTCAACAGAAAAAACAGTATAGACCTGGTGAATTATGCCGTTCGCAATGGCTTTGCCTCCGGGGATTAGTACCGAAGCCTATCGGTAATATACCGTGGCACCATTGCCTAACTGCCTATAATTTATCGTTAAATTATTTTCTGATTTTTTACACTAGGTATAAATACCTAGTGTAAAAACAGTATTTCTGACAATTGTTTTTTCTGCTGTACCGACTATTAAGAGACATTTGTTATGCTCATCTTAAGTGGTATTTATTTCTTCAGCGGAAAGGGTCAGAGAAAAATGAATAAGGGTGAACTTGTTGCAACAATCGCCGAAGTTGCAGGCATGACCAAGGTCCGGGCCGAAATGGCCCTCAATAAGGTGCTTGCCAACCTCTCCGATGCCATGGAAAAAGGCGACAGGGTGACGCTGTCGGGGTTTGGCTCCTTTACGGTAGTTGAAAGGGCTGAACAGAAGGGGCGAAATCCCCAGACCGGGCAGGCTATCGTTATTCCCGCCCACAATGTCGTCAAATTTAAGCCTGGAAAAGATTTGTGCAGCAGGGTGAGGTGATTTTGCCGTATCGGGTATCAGGAGGTGCTGCCTAGGCGTACTTTCCAGACAACTAAACCACAAATCACCATCAATGCACTGAGAAGCTGCCCCATAGTCACGAGATTAAAGAGGTACCCGAGCTGCTGGTCGGGTTCCCGGAAATTCTCCACAACAATTCTCAGGCAGCCGTAGCCAACGAGAAAAAGAGCAATGATGCTGCCATGCGGCCAGTAGCGGTTCCTTGTCCATGGCTTTTTGCGTACCGACCAGAGAAGGATAAACAGGACAACACCCTCAAGAAACGACTCATACAGCTGGGAAGGGTGTCGGGGGGAGGGGCCGCCACCGGGGAAGACCATGCCCCAGGGCAGGTCGGTTGCTCGACCGTAGAGTTCGCCGTTGATAAAATTGCCGATTCTTCCGAGACCAAGACCGATGGGCAGAGTCGCCGCGTAGATATCGGCGGTTTTCCAGAAATCGATATTCTTTTTCCGGCAATATATCCATCCGCCGAGCAAGAGAGCGAGGCAGGCGCCATGAAAAGACATGCCGCCGGTCCAGGTAGCGGGGATTTCCAGCGGATGGGCGAGATAGTAGGAGAAATTGTAAAAAAAGACATAGCCTAATCTCCCGCCAACTACCACCATGAGGATGAGCACCAGATTGAGATTTTCAAAGTGGTCGGCCAGTGGCTGGTATTGGTATTCACGAATCTGCCTGCGTACCAAGGCGTAGCTCGCAAGAAATCCGAGGACGTACATAAGCCCGTACCAGCGCACATGCAGGGGACCGAGACTGAATATAATCGGATCGATTTCCGGAAAGGTCAGGGACATCATTTTTGGTCAGTCTCCAAGGAGGTTGTCCGAGAATAGGCATTTTTTCTCAGATCAAGGCATTTCAGAAAAATAAGCACAGCCATATACATAATATTGCGAGCATTATTTTTCTGAAATAACGCGGGGCTGGGGGAAAAGGGCATTCTCGGGCGGCCTCCTAGTGCTGTCGCTGATTTTTCTTCAAATGCACCTGCAGCACGGAAATAGCCGCCGGGGTTATACCTGAAATGCGCGAGGCCTGGCCAAGTGACAGCGGCTGGATTCTCGTCAGTTTTTCCACCACCTCGTTGGAAAGCCCGGAGAGAGAGCGATAGTCCATATCCTGCGGCAACAGCACCGACTCCATTTTTTTAAAGCGGGCAACCTGTTCGTTCTGGCGATCAATATATCCTTTAAATTTCACCTGCAATTCAATCTCTTCCTTTACCGGACTGGCTTTGAGATTGTCGATCACCTCACGTTCCTTGTCGGCCAGCGGCAGAGAGGAAAAGGAGTCTATAGACAGCTCCGGACGACGCAGCAGGTCGGAGAGGGTGCATTTTTGTTTGAGATGGCTGCTGTTCAGCGTTGTGAGCGCTTCATTCATCAACGGGCTCGTTTTGATGGAAACTTTTTCCAGGGAATCGATGCCTGCTTGGATCCATTGCTGCTTCTGCAAAAATCTCGCATGGGCCTCTTCTTCAACCAGACCAAGCTGGTAACCGATTGCCGCCAGGCGGCTGTCGGCGTTGTCTTCGCGCAGCAGCAGTCGGTACTCGGCCCGGGAGGTGAACAGCCGGTAAGGTTCTTTGGTACCGCAGGTAACCAGGTCATCGATCAATACGCCGATATAGGCCTGGGAGCGGTCGAGGATCAAAGGTGCCTCGCCGCGGCTGTAACGCACCGCGTTAATGCCGGCGATAAGGCCCTGGGCCGCCGCCTCTTCGTAACCTGAGGTGCCGTTGATCTGTCCGGCAAAAAAGAGTCCCCGCAGCTGTTTGGTCTCCAACGATGGATGCAGGCCAAGCGGGTCGATGTAATCGTATTCGATGGCATATCCGGGGCGGATGATTTTCGCCTTCTCAAGTCCTTTGATAGAATTGATCATGGCCGTCTGGGTGGCCAGGGGCAGGCTGGTCGGCACGCCGTTTGGGTAGACCTCGACGGTATCAAGCCCTTCCGGTTCGAGAAAAATCTGATGCCGGTCTTTTTCCGGAAAACGCATGACCTTATCTTCAATAGACGGGCAGTACCTGGCCCCGATACCTTTAATAATCCCGGCATACATCGGTGACTGCCCTATTCCCTGACGGATTATTGCATGAGTATTTTCGTTGGTGTAGGTGATGTAGCAGGGCAGCTGGGGCAGGGTGTAGCCACCCTTGGCCGCGTAGGAAAAATGGGCCGGCGGGGTATCGCTGTGCTGGATTTCCAGGTCGGCATAGTTGATGGTGTTCGAATCAAGACGGGGAACTGTGCCGGTCTTCATGCGGCCGACGGCAAAGCCTTGTTCCTTGAACCAGGCGGCAAGCCCTTTGGAAGGGGCGTCGCCGAGGCGTCCGGCCGGAAAATTTTTCATGCCGATATGCACGAGGCCGTTCAGAAAAGTACCGGTGGCGACCACCACTGCCCTGGTGCGGATATGCTCGTCAAGTGACGTGCATATCCCGCTGATTCGGCCTTCATCTACCAGAAGACCGGAAACTACGGTCTGTTTGACGGTCAGGTTCGGCTGGTTTTCAATTATCGACTTCATGCGCAGCCGATAGAGCAGTCGATCGGCCTGTGCCCGTGATGAACGTACCGCAGGGCCTTTGCTGGTATTCAGGCGGCGGAATTGGATAGACGTGGCATCGATATTCCTGGCCATTTCCCCACCCAGGGCGTCGATCTCCCGGACAAGATGGCCCTTGGCCAGGCCGCCGATGGCCGGATTGCAGGACATTGCCCCGATGGTATCGGCATTGATGACCGTCAGCAGCGTTTTACAGCCCATTCTTGCCGCGGCAAGGGCTGCCTCACAACCGGCGTGGCCGGCGCCGATAACGACTATGTCAAATTCTTCGTTGTTCATGGATTCCTTTCTTCCGACGCTGGAGCGCGGGGTTGAACATCAACGCTGGAGCGTCGGGTTGGGTTCCCACGCTGGAGCATGGGAACCAGGAGGAGGGGCCAGCTCCAAAGTTTCGCGTAACCTCTGGTTCCTACGCTGAAGCATGGGGACCAGGAAGGAGGGGCCAGTTCCAAAGTTTCGCGTAACCTCTGGTTCCCATGCTCCAGCGTGGGAACCTGCTCGAGACGCTCCAGCGTCCAAATCACCAAGCATCAATGTCAATCAACCCATCCAAGCCCAAATAATGCCCAGCGCTCGAATAACGCCAATGCTCAGCCAGACTGACATACCCCCTTTTCACAGGATTAGCATGAAGATAGTCTAACTTCTGCCGCATCATCACCTCACTGAACACCAGTTCAGGATGAACGCCCTCCTGCCAGAACTGATATTCGCGGTCGATTTTGTGCGCTCGCCGGGCGAAACGCAACTGATCTAATAATCGATCAGCACGCTGTGCGTGCAAAAAATCGATTATGCGCCGTGCCGTGAACGACTTGAAACTGCTGACACATTTATTTAAATCCTGCGCCTGGGCAATAAAATGTAAATGATTTTCCAAGATAACATAGCCATACAACCGCAAACCGGCATGTTCGCGCTGATGACGCCAGCAATCCAGCAGGATCTGTACGATCTCGGGACGCGTAAAAACTGAGAGCCATTCTACTACGGTACACGTCATAAAGTGTGGCTTATCCGGTTCGGTTATGGTGTAACGGCTTCTGCCCATGCTGTCTTTGCTGCGGTTAATGTTTGGACGCTGGAGCGTCCTGTTCAGTTCCCACGCCGGAGCGTAGGAACCAGAGAGGTTTCGTTACTAATTTCCTTGTTCCTGCGGTGGGGCATCAACGCTGGAGCGTCGGGTTGTGTTCCCACGCTGGAGCATGGGAACCAAGAGGAGTGGCTAACTCCCAAACTTTGTGCAACTTCTGGTTCCTACGGCACAGCATGGGAACCAGCAGGAGGGCCCACCTCCCAGGTTTCGTGCTACCTCTGGTTCCCATGCTCCAGCGTGGGAACCTCCCTGAGACGCTCGAGTGTATTAATCCTTAGCCCACCAGATCAAGGCCCACAGCGGCGGCGAATCCCGGCGGATCGTCACCCTGTCTCCCTCCGCATGAATAATTTTCCCGGTTAAATATTTCTCCAGCAGCAGCGTCTCAGCCGGGGTGATATCACTGAACATCCAGCTGTAAGATTTCATCGCCTCGGCCATCGAAGGATAGGGGACATCTCGCTCAAGCTTGAGAATGGTGACGTTCGGGTAGATGCCCATGCTGTAAAGGGTGTTAAGCGTGTAAATATAATCAGGGCCTGGGGAAAAAGACCGGCCCAGTGCGGTAAAGGCCCCTGCCTCAAATGGCGTGGAGCCAATTCTGTCGGTAAGAAAAACATACCTCGTCGCATAGCTGTCTATTTTACCAAGAGCGGCGGGAAGGTCCTTGACCCCCATTGCCCGGGAGGCGATGGCAATGTCGTGCGGCTGCAGCCCTTTTTCCTGCCAGTCATCTTCCCAGGCACATTGCACGGTCCGGATATTGTCAATCTGTTCTTCACGGGCGATCTCTTTCAGGGTGTCGAGCATCCCTAAGGAAAAATCGATGGCGGTAACCGAGTGTACCCTCCTGGCCAGTGGAATCGCGAGAGTGCCGGGGCCTGAGCCGATATCCAGAACGGTGAAGGAGGGGTCGAGGATCATATGCGAGAGGACCAGATCAATATAGGCGGCACTCTTGTTTCGCCCGGCGAAGGACCGGGCCTTTTTGTCCCACTCGTCCGGACCTTTTTCCTGCCAGCCTTTTTGGGCCAGGGCATTGGCTCGAAGTGTCGTCCAGTCAATATCACTATATATTTTCGGTGTACCATTCGTCATGGAAGCGCCTCTGTAGATGTAAAAGCCGATGACAAAGCAGATTCGGTGCTGGTGAACGTTGATAAGTTTACAATGGCGAGAGAATAGCATAGCCGATGGCCTTCTGCAATATATGGGTGATCTGGAAGAACAAAAATAATTGACACCGGCCAGTTAATGTGGTTAATATTTCCGTTTTGTTATTTATAACCTCGTAGATGGTTTCATTGCTGTTGCTGCAATGCGGTCTTTTCGAGGAACAGTTGGGAATTACAACATAAAGAGAAGGATTTCCGACTCTCTGAAGCTAAAAAGGTCCCATGGTCTGACCATGGGATTTACCGATGAGGAAGTAAAGAATGAGCAAGCGAACTTTTCAACCAAGCATTTTAAAACGTAAACGCACCCACGGATTTCGTGAAAGAATGAGCACCCGTGGCGGTAGAGCAGTCATAAGAGCACGAAGAGCAAAAGGCCGCAGAAGGCTTTCGGCATAACTTTGGCCGGACTGCGACTTTTGAAAAGCTCCCTGCTGCGTAAAGGATGGGAGTTTGACAAGGTTTACAGCAGTGGCAGGCGTTTGCACGGGGCTGGTTTCACCCTGATCTGTCGGCCGAATGCAACAGATGCCAGCCGGCTGGGTATAAGTGTCCATCGAAAGATTCGTGGCGCAGTGAAGAGAAATCGTCTTAAACGGATCATCCGGGAGTCGTTCCGACTTGGGCGAAAACAGTATCCTGCCGGAGCAGATATTGTTTTTGCCGTTCGTCCAGGCTTTTCCTGTGCACATCCAAGCGACATCTGCGCGGCGGTTACACCTCTCACGAGTAATTTTACTTGTTGTCATGGCGTATGAGATGGAGATAAGTAAAGTTCCCAAGATTATTTTTATCGGATTCGTGAGAGGCTACCAGTATCTTATCTCCCCTTTCCTGCCACCGAGCTGTCGTTTTATTCCCACCTGTTCCACGTACACGATTCAGGCAATAGAAAAATATGGGGTTACCCGGGGTTCCTTTATGGGGTTATGCCGCATTCTTCGCTGTCACCCTTTCTCCCGAGGTGGACATGACCCGGTACGATGAACGGGCCACCCTTCGGTCACTTTTGATAACTGACATAACCTTCCGGTTTTGACATAAATTACGGACAGTTCATGGACACATACAGAGCCTTTCTGGCGATCATTATCTCCTTCGTCATTCTTCTTGGGTACCAGTATTTTTTCGTCGGTTTCGACCAGCCGGTGGCTGTGAACGAAACGACGGAGCAGTCGACTGGGCAAGCCGCCCAGCCTGCATCGGCACAGCAGCCGGCCGCACCGGCGACGGCTCCAGCGGCGACAGCGGTTGCCCCGGTTCCGGTGGTCACCTATGACCGAACGCCGAAAGACATTCTCATCGACACCGATCTGTATACCGCCACCCTGTCGGAAGACGGCGGAACGATTACCAGTTTTGTCCTGAAAAAACACAAAGAAAGCCACGACAAGGAGTCGCCCGGCATGCAGCTGGTGAAAACCACGGCAGCCGAGGGTTTTCCCCTGGAATTTTCCTGGGGGAGCGCGGTCGGTACGCGGGTTTTGTATGACAGTAATCTGCCAGGTCTCACCTTGTCGGCGGATAAAAGCACCGCCGAGCTGCGCATGACCGCGGATGCCGGCCATGGGTTGCAGGTCGAGCGGGTTTATACCTTTGATAACAATACGTACTTGATTGATCTCTCGGTCACGGTCAAAAATCTCTCCGATAATCTTCTCCAGGGCATGCCGCAGCTCGGTTTGGTCAATACCCGTTTTGAAGGCGTCGCCAGTCCGGCCGACCGATTCCTCTTTGGCGGCCCGGCAGCGTTTGTCAACGGGGCATTGGAAGAAGTTGGCGCCGATGACTTTGAGAATGGGCCGAAGACTCTGCAGGGCGCGATAGACTGGGCTGGGTATGAAGGCAATTACTTCCTCTGTGCCCTGGTGCCCAAAGACGGTGCGGGTGCATCATTTACCATGCAGGGTACCGATATGCTCGCCCGGACCCAGCTTGCCGGTCCCCTGGATACCTTGCAGCCGCGGACGGAAAAGACCTACGCCTACCACGTCTATTACGGCCCGAAAAAATTAACCATGCTGAAGAGTATCGGTTATAACCTCGATAAATCGGTTAATTTCGGTTGGTTTGATATCATTGCCAAACCGACGCTCTGGCTGTTGAACATGTTTTATTCCTTCTGCCGCAACTATGGTATCTCCATTATTCTCGTGACCATCCTCTTCAAGGCGGTTTTCTGGCCAATTTCCCAGAAGGGGTTGAAATCGATGAAGAATATGCAGAAATTGCAGCCGAAGATGGTGAAAATAAAGGAAAAATATAAAAGCGATCCAACACGGATGAACCAGGAGGTGATGAGTCTGTATAAGACCTACAAAGTCAACCCTCTTGGCGGCTGTCTGCCGATGGTGCTGCAGATTCCGGTATTTTTTGCACTGTACAAGGTGCTTCTGCAGAGTATCGAGTTACGTCATGCGCCGTTTATGTTGTGGATCACCGATCTGTCCGCCCCCGATCGTCTGTGGATTGGTTTCGATATACCCTATCTCGGTGGCTTGCCGGTTTTGACCTTGCTCATGGGGGCATCGATGTTTTTACAGCAGAAGCTGTCACCGACCACTGCTGACCCAATGCAAGCCAAAATCATGATGTTTTTACCGGTGGTTTTCACATTCATGTTTCTTAATTTTGCCTCGGGACTGGTGTTATATTGGTTCATCAATAACCTGCTTTCCATCCTTCAACAGGTGCTTATTAATCGCGAGAGCAAGAAACCAGCCACTACACCACCAGCCACTACCTGAGGAAAATGGTGAGGAGCATGGTTGAAGTTTGGAATGGTTGAGATATATTTGAAGAAGGAAAGGTAATGTCTGTAGACAAAAAAGATTTTTATGGAAAAGAGGTTGCCGCCGCTATCAAGGATGCATGCGACACTCTGCGGGTTCCCCAGGAAAAACTTGAGATCGAGGTCGTCGCAACCGGTACCAGCGGCATATTTGGGCTGATACGCAAGAAAGCGCATATCCGGGTATCGATCAAGCCGGATATCGAAGAGACCGTGGCCGAGGTCTTTGAGGTAGATAGCCTTGTCGCACCTGAGCCGGAACCCGTCGTTGTCGTCAAAGAAAAGAACAGAGCCGAACCTGCGCATGAAGAAATAAACCTGGTTGACACCGAGCATGAGTCGGTCGATGACGAGGACGATGAAGATGAGGAGCAGACGGACAGGGAAACAGGCACCGAAGTCAGCCCCGAGAGTCTGGAAATCATCAAAACGGAACTTCTCCAGCTGGTCGAATTGATGGGCTTCCCGTCTACGCTTGAGGTCGAAACGGCTGGGTCGTCCGTAGCCTGCACGCTGCGTGGCGAGTTTGAAGAATCTTTAACCGGGCCGGATGGTAAGGTTCTCGATAGTCTGCAGTATCTTCTGCGCAAAATTGTCAGCCGAAAAGTACCTGAACGGTTGAGGATTTCCATTAATGTCGGTGATTTCCGGGAAAAACGGCTTGAAGAATTAAAAGTCAAAGCGGTTGAAATGGCGGCGCAGGTCAAGGAAGACGGCAAAACCCAGGTGCTGCCGGCCCTCAATCCCTCCGAGAGAAGAGTTATTCATATGATTCTTCAGGAAGACAAAGATATCCGCAGCCGTTCCGTCGGCGATGGACTCTTTAAAAAAATCCTTATCTATAAACCCGGTAAAGGAAATCGACCCGGTGGCCGCAAGCGCCCTTCCGGCAAGGGTCGGCAGAATAAGTCCGGACCGAAAAAGGGCAGCGAGTAATGTGGTAATGAACACAACCCACCAACCAGAAACCATTGCCGCCATATCCACCCCGCCGGGTGCCGGCGGCATCGGCATAATCCGCATGAGCGGCGAACGCGCCCTGCCTCTACTCAAAGCTGTTTTTCAACCGAAACATCCCTCCTGCCCCTACACCAGTCACAAGCTTTATTACGGACATATCCGGCATCCGGACCAGGAAAAGATACTCGATGAAGTGCTGGCCGTCTATATGGCTGCACCGCACACCTATACCCGGGAAGATGTGGTTGAAGTGCACTGTCACGGCAGTTTTCTCGTGCTGCAGAATGTCCTTGAGCTGATTCTGGCCATGGGGGCGACACTTGCCGCGCCCGGTGAATTTACCAAGCGGGCCTTTCTCAACGGGCGGATCGATCTGACCCAGGCGGAAGCGGTGATTGACGTTCTTTCCGCTAAAACCAGAAAGGGGGTTGATCTGGCTCAGGAACAGCTCTCCGGTGCCTTATACCGTAAAATCGATCCGATTCGCCGGAGTCTCGTGCAGATGCGTGCGGTCATAGAAGTGGCTATTGATTTCCCGGACGAGGACGTGGAAATAATCGATCACAGTGCCTTGATTGAGCAGCTAAAGCAGGAAGTGGCGGGACCGCTGAAGAAACTTCTGCATAATGCCGATCGAGGCAGACTCTACCGCGAGGGTATCTCGCTGGTCATCGCCGGACTGCCGAATGTCGGTAAATCCAGCCTGCTCAATACCATTCTCCAGGAAGAAAGGGCGCTGGTGACGGCCATTCCCGGCACCACCCGTGATTCCATTGAAGAGGTCATCGATATCCATGGCATGCCGGTGCGTATAATCGATACGGCGGGCATTCGTGATGATGCTGGGGAAGTAGAAGAACTGGGCATTCGTCGGGCGAGAGACCTGATCAATAAGGCCGACTTAATCCTATTCCTGCTTGATGGTTCCCGGCCGCTGACTGATGGCGATCGGGCACTCTACGCGCAGGTGAAACATAAACCGGTCCTGCCGGTCATCAACAAGATCGATCTCTGTGACAATTCGGTCTGCATGGTTCCGGATTTGTCATCGCTTGACGGTATCGGGCCATGCGTCCACATCAGCGCCAAAGAACAGACAGGTATTGAACAGCTCAAACAGGCAGTCTTTGTTGCGGTTACCTCCGGCAAGGAGCAGTGGGAAGAAGGCAGCTGTGCCCCTAATATCCGGCATAAACAGGCTCTTATTGGTGCAGTCGAAGCCTGTGAGCGGGTGGAAATTTCCCTGCAGGACGGGTTGACCAATGACCTTATCGCCGTCGATCTGCAGGAATGTCTCGATTATCTGGCAGACATTGTCGGTGAGACCACCACCGAAGATGTTCTTGACGTTATTTTCGAACAGTTCTGTCTTGGAAAGTAATTTGATTAAGTACAAGCGCGCTGGAGCGCAACACGAAGAGTGCCCACGCTGGAGCATGGGCACCAGAACTAATACAGTCGCCGAGGGGTGCTCCACGCTGGAGCAT